>JBGSUG010000125.1:0-5818 GCA_041736225.1 Candidatus Aminicenantales bacterium
GGCTTCCGCAACGCGGCGCGCGGAAAGTTCGAGGCGCGCGACGTCGCGCCGATGACGCAGGGAACGCGCGCCCACCAGCTGGCCATGTACGTCGTCTACGAGAGCCCGCTCGCGATGGTATCAGACTATCCCGAGGCCTACGAGGGCCAGCCGGGGATGGAGTTCATCGAGAAGGTGCCGACCGTATGGGACGAGACGCGGGTGCTCGCGGGCGAGCCCGGAAAATACATCGTCGTCGCCCGGCGGAAGGGAACGGGCTGGTGGATCGGCGGGATGACGAGCTGGGACCCTCGGGAGGTCGTGATAAAGCTCGATTTCTTGGGCGAGGGGGAATTCGCCGCCAAGATCTTCTCCGACGGCGCGGACGCCGCGACCGAGGCGACGAGCCTCGAGATCACGGAGAAGGCGGTTTCGTCCGGCGACCACCTGTCGCTGCGGCTCGCCCCCGGCGGCGGTTTTGCGATCGGGGTTGCGATCGGGGTCGGACCAAGATAAGCTACACGTAAATATATATTTAACAAGAAAAAGTGCGAAGTGCATCAGCTTGAGCAATGTGTTTTCAGCCCTAAAAACAGATAGTTTGGGAGATGATCGTGCTTTGTGTTTTTGGGCCTAAAAATGGCAAATTTGGCTTTCTCCCAAACTGTATATCGCTTCGCGCTAATTTTTAACTCGTTAATTTTAATATAAATGCTGAGGTCCGACCCCGAATAGGAGAAAAAAGATGCGAAACATACGGCTCATCACGTTGGTCGCCGCCGGAGCGATCCTGCTCGCCGGCGCACCCTCGCTCTCGGCCGAGAGCCCCACCGCGAAGCTCGAGAGCTGCACGGTCATCGGCGCCGGGCGCCTGGCCACGGTCGACGGATCGGTCATCACCTCCCACACCGACTGCTGCAGCGAATGCCGCATCCAGATCATTCCGGGCCGGACGTATCCCAAGGGCGCGCAGGCCCCCGTCCACTGGGGCATGGTCTACTTCGGCGCCGAGGACGACCGCCACGCCCTGCCTCTCGGTGAGTTCGGCCGGGTCATCGGCCACATCCCCCAGGTCGAACGCACGTTCACCTATTTCCACACCGGCTACTCGCAGATGAACGAGCGTCAGCTGGCCATCGGCGAGAGCACCTGCTCACAGCGCGCCGAGCTCGACGTCGCCTGGATCGAAGGTCTGACGCGCCAAACAATGACCGTCGAACAGGCCCAGGTATTCGCCCTCCAGAGATGCTCGACCGCCCGCGAAGCCGTGAAGCTCATCGGCTCCCTCATCGAGAAATACGGATTTCTGCCCTCCTGCGGCGGCTCCGAGTCTCTCTGCATCGCCGATCCGCGCGAGCTCTGGACGATGGAGATCTGCAGCGTCGGGCCGGAGTGGGCCCCCGAGAGCGGCAATCCCGGCGCGATATGGGTGGCCCGCCGCGTCCCGGACGACCACGTCGTCGTCATCGCCAATTACTTCCGCATCCGTGAATTCGACCTCAAGAGCCCCGACACGCTGGCCTCGCCGAACGTGCTCAAGGAGGCCGTCGACCGCGGCTGGTACGATCCGAAGGGCGGCCGGCCCTTCGTCTGGCAGGAGGCGTACGCGCCCGCCGTCATGGAGGGGAACCTGAGCCGGATGTGGCTCGTCACGAGCACTCTCGCGCCGTCGCTCAAGGCCTGGCCCAAGCGCGCCCTCGCCGATGCCGCCGCGCCGCGGACTATCTACGCCCAGCCATTCGAGGGCGCGGCCTTCTATCCCTGGTCGTTCAAGCCGGAAAAGAAGATCTCGGTCCGGGACGTCATCGCCTTCCAGCGCTCCGCCTTCGAAGACACGATCTACGACATGACATGGGACCCCGCCTGGATGGTCGCGGCCGGCGGCGGCCGATTCGAGAAAAGCCCGATGGCCTCGCCCTACATCTCCGCGGACATGGAGAAGGTCCTGCGTGTCCGCCATCACCGGACGATCGCGGGCCAGGGCTACGGCATGATCGCCCAGCTCCGATCCTGGCTCCCCGACCCTGTCGGCGGCGTCTACTGGGTCTACGTCGACAATCCCAAGGTCGGCCCCTACGTCCCGATCTATGCGGGTGTCTCGGACGTCTCGCCGCTCTACCAAACCTACGATTTCCGCGCTTACAGCGAGGACTCGGCCCGCTGGGCCTACGACTTCGTCGAGAAGCTGGCGCTCCTGCGCTGGCAGCCGGCGCTCAAGGACATCGAAGCGGCCCGCGCGCCGCTCGAGGACACGTTCTTCACCGACCAGGACGCGGTCGAGGCCCAAGCCGCGGCGCTCTTCAAGACAGACCCGGCCGCCGCCGTGAAATTCCTAACCGATCTGACCGTCACGCGGATGGAAAAGCTCGTCGGCCTCTACCGGGAATTACGCACGAAACTCCTCACCAAGTATACCGGCGACGGAGTCTGATACCGGGGCGGCCGGAGGCGCAGTCACTGGAGGTCCGGGTCTGGGCCACGGCGGCCCGGGCCCGACTCAGCGGCCGAAGCCCTTGACCTTCTTGTAGCCGGTGGGCAGATCGTAGTGGCCGGCCGGGGCGTCCTTGTTCCCCGCCTCGAGGAGCTCGGTCGTCGACTTCATTTCCGCGCCCATGATCTTAACCGTCGTCGTCTGGTAGGCGACGACGCCCTTGATCTTCTTCATCTCGGCGAGAATCTTTTCGAAGCCGGGCATGGAGGCCATCATGCCGTTGGCCATGGTGAAGGCCATCGCATAGTCGACTTTGAGGTCCTCGGTCGCCCAGACCTCTCCCAGGGTCTTGCCCATGCCGCCCATGTCCATCTCGAGGATGTACTTGCGGCAGTCCCAGCTGCCGATCTTCTTTTTTTCGCCGGTGTCGGTCACCTTGGCCGACATGCTGCCCATCAGGCCCTTCATCATGCCGGCCATGGCCTTGGCCTGGGCCTTGTCCTCCTCGTCCCCGCCTTCCTCGCCGACCGCCGCATCGAACATCTTGTCGAAGTCCAGGGGCATCTCGGAGTACTGCTTCTTGGCATGGTCGATCATGTAGAGCGTCTTCTTTTCAGCCAGGAAGATCATCGAGGTGTTGCCGCCCTCGGTGTCCGTACGGGCTTTTTTTTCGCCCATCCAGAAGACCATGATCTCGTCCTTCGCGGGCTGGGACTGCCCCATCACCGTGAAGGCGTCGGAGTGCGTCTTGTTCTTCATGTAGATGTCGGCCCGGGCCTGGACCGCACCGAAGGCGAAGCAAACAAGGACCGTGAGTAACAGGACATGGACAAAACGGCTTCTCTTCATGATGACCTCGCAGTGAGAATTGATTTTGGCGCCCCGCGCCATATTTTTCTTATATCGCCCGCCCCCGCTAAAGTCAAGTCGGGGTCGGGTCAAGTCGGGGTCGGACCGGGGTCGGGTCAAGTCGGGGTCGGACCAAGTTAACTCCTACATAATTGTTAGGTTATCCCGAAAAAGTGCGAAGCTCATCAGTTTGAGCAATACGTTTTGAGGGCTAAAAACACAAGCTCGTGAAAACCCAGCTTTAAGTTATCGGGCCTGAAAATAGAAAAATTGAGAGTGGCCCAAACTGAAAACGTCGCTTTTATGGAGTCTAAGATACAGATTTAGATATAAATGCTGTGGTCCGACCCCGATTAGAATTTATTCATGTGCAGGACGGAGGCGAGAGGGCGCTTGGGGACATGCAAGCGGCCCTCGGCGTCTTTCCAGTACCGGCACGAATCGCCCATGACCTCGGCCGCGGGCTCCTCGGCGGGATACCCCAGCGCCAGGACGCTGTCGATCCGGTACTCCTCGGGAACGCTCAATGTCGCCCTCAGCCTGTCCCGGTCGATCGACAGCAGCCAGCAGCTCCCCACGCCTTCGCCGAGCGCCGCCAGGATCATGTTCTCCATGGCCGCGCCGACGTCGTATTCGTACATCTTCTCCCGGACCTTCGTGTTGACCAGCGTCACGACGTAGGCCACCGGCTCCTCCCCCGCCTTCGGGTCTCCCGCCGGCGCGATGTAGGCCGCCCACTTCAAGCAAGTAAAGACCTCGGCCAGCTTCCCGGGCTCGTCGACGACGACGAACTCGAGCGGCTGGACGTTGGCCGCCGAAGGCGCGAGCCGCGCCGCCTCGACGAGCCGCGTCAACAGCTCTCCCGGAACGGCCTTGGGCAGGAACTTGCGGACCGTCCGCCGCTCGACGGCGAGGTCATAAACGTTCTTGTCGTCCTGGCACATGATGCAACTCCTTTTATCCTATGATTTTGTCTCTTCTTTCCGTCGCGGGGGCTTTGAGCATGAACACGGCCGTCGCGACCAGCAGGAACACCGCGGCGACGCGATACATCCACCGGTAGCCCGCGACGTCCGAGACCCAGCCGAAGACCGGCGACCCGATCCCCATCCCCACGTCGAAGAGAGAATTATACAAGCTGATGGCCAGCCCCTTGTTCTCCCGCCCCAGGAAATCGATGATGTACGTGCTCAACGCCGGAAAGATCAGCCCCTGCCCGATCCCGCCGACGAACCCCGTGACGATCAGGAGCGGCAACCCGCGGACCTGCGCGATGAGAAAGAGGTTGGCGACAATTATGAGCGCTGCGGGCAGGATGACCGTCTTCCGCCCGTACCGGTCCGAAACATCGCCGAGCCGGAACCGCGTCATGATCGCCGCCAGCGAAAAGACGAGGAAGAACGTCCCGACCCGCGCGATCCCGACCGAGTTTCCGAAGACCGCGATGAAATAGATCATGGCCCCGCGGATGGCCCCGTGGAAGACGGGCATTCCCGCGATGATCACGGCCAGGAACCACGGCACGGCCCGCAGGACCTTAAGCCCCCTGCCGCCCGCCACGTCTTCCCCTCCCCCCTCCCCCTCCGGCCGGCCGATCTCGCGGGCCACCAAAACGAGGGCCAGCGCCGCCATCAGGAATAGGACGCTCGCGTTGTAGAGCGCGCCCGGGCCGAACCGCCGCAGGAGCTCCTCGGCCAGCAGCGGCCCGATCGCGTTAGCGACGAGCCCCGCGACCCCGATGACGCCCATGGACTTGGCCAGGCGATCGACCGGAGCCAGGTCGGAGCACATGGCGATCGTGGCCGTCATGCTGACGCCCCAGCCCAGCCCGGTCAGGGCCCTCAGCAGGAAGGGCAGCCAGCCCGCGTCCCGGACGAGGTGGAAGAGGGGCGTCGTCAGGATGAGGAGGAGGATGCCCCAAACGGCGAAGCGCCGCCCGCCGCGCAGGTCGATCAGCCGGCCGAACATAGGCCTGATGGCGATGGCCACCACGCTGTAGACGCCCATGATGATGCCGATCCGGCTCTGCGCCGGGCCGAACCGCTGCAGAACGACGGGGAAGAGGAAGAAGAGCGAGACCGCCATGAACAGGAAGAAGAAGCCGAAGAGGGCCAGCAGGAAGTCCCGGTTATAGAACGATCTCGGCGCGTCCATGGCCCGTCAAACCGATTTTATAGAGGACGGGTACGCCCCTGTCAAATCGCATCAAGCCTGGTCGAGGGCCGAAGAAGAGAAGGCTGGCTGTTTTTCTTTGGGGAAAAACAAGTTATTAAGGGGGAATATGAAGGAGGGTAACTTGTCGTCTTGCACAGCCAGCTAAGCAAGATAATTGGAACGATTATAGCAGAACACGCGGGAAAATCAATTCGCTCTGATGCCGCGCAACGAATCGACGAGGCGCCTGGCCCGGGCCGTGATCGCCTCCCAGTCGCCGGCCTCTACCGCCTTGGCATCGACGAGGGCCGTGCCGATGCCGACGAGCGCGGCCCCGGCCGCCAAAAAGTCCCCGGCGTTCTCGACCGTGACGCCGCCCGTCGGCATGAGCCGGACCTCGGGCAG
>JBGSUG010000022.1:0-2137 GCA_041736225.1 Candidatus Aminicenantales bacterium
TGGGCCGCCGAGGCCCGCTCGCCCTACCACCGGCAGCTGCTGGCCTCCCTCGCCCGCAACGCCGCCGGCGAGCGCATCCGGCTCCCGTTCCGCCGCACGATCCAGAAATACGCCACCTGTCTCCCCGCGAGCCTTGCGGCGGCCCTGTCGGCCGGCGGCATGCACGTTTCCGCGAATGAAATGGCCGCGGACCTCACCTTCGGCGGAACGCCCGAATGGGCCGCCGCCGATTGGCTGCGCGGGCGGGGATACCATGTCCGCTTCTTCTCCGCCTCGCCGGACGTCGCCACCCGGCTCATCCGCAATCGGATCGCCTTCACCGTCAGTTGGGAAGCCGACGAAGCCGGCCACGCCGTCGCCGTCGTCGGATTCGACGAGCGTGCGGAGACCTTTCTCGTCCACGATCCGAATTCTTTTCGCAGCGCCGAATATCTCTTCGCCGCCTTCGATCCTCAGATGAGCCCGCTCGGCATCAGGGCTATGGCCGTCGTGAGGCCGGAACAGGCGATGACGCTCGACGCGCTCCTGCCTCCCGAATCGGCCGTCGCGGAAGCGGTCCAGGAGCATTCCAAACAGCTGTTGCTTCACGGCCCTTCCGCAGCGCGACAGGTCGTCACGGACCTCGTCGCTCGATTTCCGTCCCACCCGGGTACCAGATACGTCGAAGCCGTACAGGAGCTCGAGGACGGTCAGGTCGGCCAAGCCCTGGGCAAGCTGAAGGAGCTCGTCCGGCAATTCCACCAGTCGCCCCACGTGCGTGTCCGCTACATTCAGGCGTGTCATGCGGTGGGGAACCGCGCTCTGGTGCGGCAAACCTTGAAAGACATCGTCGAAACGGGAATGCTGCCAGGCCTCGAGGCGCAACAGGATTGGGTCTACCCTCCCGACCGATACATCTACGATTACGCCGACCTGCTGAGGCTTTCCAGCGACACCAACCAAAACGCCGAATCCCTTCTCCTCAGGCTCATCGGGCGCCAGCCGGTCTCCGCCGGCGCCTGGCATAACCTGGCGGACCTTCTCTGGGATAAGCGCGACGAGCCGGGCGCCCTGCTCGGCTATCGGATCAGCGCCTGCCTGGCCGAGAACGACGAACACGCCGCTCGGGCCTATGCCGACGCGCTCGCCGCGCTCGGGCGGGAAGAGGAAGCGTCCCGGTGGCTCGAATCGCGCGCCCGCCGCTTCCGAAACCCCCTGCATGTCGTCAGCCCCTGGATCACCTGGATCGCCTTTCTCGAAGACCGCGGCTATCCCGAGCGCGCCCTCTCGGCCTGCGACGAGGCGCTCGCGCAGCAAGGCGCCCCGGCGGAGCTGCAGGCCTTCGCCGTGCCGTTCTTCGCCCGGATGGGGGATTGGACCCGGGCCGAGGCCGACCTCGAACGCCTCCGCGACGCCGGCCTCCCGCACGCGTTCTTCGAGGCCGCCACGCGCTTGCACCGGATGCGCGGAGATCTCGAGAGCGCGGCCCGGAACGCGGCGGCCTGGGTCGCGGAGCTGCCCCGTTCCATCGACGCCCGGCGCAGCCTCCTCGACATCATCGCCGCCCGCGAAGGCCCAGAAGCCGCCGTTCGGGCTTCCCGGCAATTGATGCGCGAGAACAGGCACCACGAGGACTTCGAAGAAGCCTATTGCGCGCAACTCGACCGCGCTGCGGCGCCGAAAGGGAAGAAATACAGGGTCCTTCTGAGGCGGCTGAAGCGCAATCCCGAAGACGCCTGGGCCTGGCTCCAAATGACGTTCGCCTGCCTGGACGACTACGAGATCGCGGACGACGAAAGGAGAAAGCGCCTCGGGCCGCGCATCGCCCGCTTCCTGACCGAGTGCGACCGGACCTCCGCCGGCGCGGTGATGACGGCCCGCGCCCATGGGTTCTGGTCCGAGCTCCGCGGCGATTGGGCCAGCGCCGTGTCCCGATCGCTCGAATCGATCGCCCTCGCTCCGGAGTCGTTCTACAGTTACAGGCGCGCCTGGGATTGCTCCTCCCGTCTCGGAGCGGAAGAGCGCGAGGACCTCTGGAGGCGCCTGGAACCGGTGTTCCTTAGCTTCCCGGGCCGTCTCACGATCGCCCGCGAAGTGGCCGGCCTTCTGGCCGAGCGCTTCGGCGTCGCGGCCGCCGAGAAGAGCGTCGCGACGTGGC
>JBGSUG010000050.1:0-5006 GCA_041736225.1 Candidatus Aminicenantales bacterium
GTCCTGGGTCCCGCCGTAGACGTTGTAGAACGGCGTGTCGTTGTCGGTCGCGACCTTGTAGAACTGGGTCACCGGCAGGTTGGGCATGTACTTCCAGGTCCGGCCGCGGTCGAACGACTCGTAGACGCCGCCGTCGTTGCCATTGAGGCAGTAGTCGGTGTTCGCCGGGTCGATCCAGAGGGCGTGCGAGTCCCAGTGCTTGCTCTCGTCGCCGAGGGCCTTCCAGGTCGCGCCGCCGTCGTCGGTGACCTGGAGGAAGACGTCCATGGAGTAGACGCGCCCCGGGTCCTTGGGGTCGCAGACGAGCTCCTGGTAGTAGTTGCCGCTCGAGGTGTAGGCGCTCCGCCGCTCCCAGGAGGCCCCGCCGTTCGTGCTGCGGTAGAAGCCGCCCTTGTCCTCCTGGGCTTCGACGATGGCGTAGAGGAGGTGAGGGACGACGGGGGAGAGGGCCAGGCCGATGCGGCCGAGGTCGCCGCCGGGCAGGCCGGCGACGATCTTTTCCCAGGTCTTTCCGGCGTCAGTGGATTTGTAGACGGCCGAGCCGGGCCCGCCGCTGATCTGGGTGAAGACGTGGCGTCGGCGTTGATGGGCCGTGGCGTAGAGGACATCGGGATCGCCGGGGGCGAAGTGGACTTCGCTGATGCCGGTGTTCTCGTCGACGGTGAGCACAGCCGCCCAGGTCTTGCCGCCGTCGGTCGTCTTGTAGAGGCCGCGGTCGCCGCCCGGGCTCCACAGCGGGCCGTAGGCCGCGACGTAGACGGTGTCCGAGCTGCGGGGATCTATGGCGATCATGCCGATGTGCTCGGAGGCCTTGAGGCCGACGTTCTTCCAGGAAGCGCCGCCGTCCGCGGACTTGTAGACGCCGTCGCCGTAGGAGACGCTGCGCTGGTTGTTGTTCTCGCCGGTCCCGACCCAGACGATGTTGGGGTTCGAGGGATCGAGCGCGATGCAGCCGATGGAGTAGGAGCCCTGGGCGTCGAAAACGGGCGTGAATGTCGTTCCGGCGTTCACCGTCTTCCAGACGCCGCCCGATGAGGAAGCGACGAAGAACGCGGACTTGTTGCGCGGATCGACGGCGAAGTCCGAGATGCGGCCCGAGGTCAGGGCCGGACCGATCGGCCGGAGCTTGAAAGCGCCGAGGGAGAGATCGGCGTATGGATCGGAATCCTTCGCGGCCGTCGCTTTGGCCTTGGCCTGCGCGGCGAGAGGGGAGGGGGGAATAGCCGCGGCCAGGATGGCAAGGGCGAGTGACGCGATGAGGGCGGTCCTGAGGCTGATCCGGTTCGACATGGCGACCTCCTGAGGCGGGAATGCGGGTATCGTCGAAGCCGAATGATACCGCCCCCCGCCCGGGGGGTCAAGGCTCAGTGCCGGCGGACTGCGTTGGCCCGTTGCGCTTCGCGGGAATAGGCGTGGAGCCACATGATCCGCCTTGACAGGGTTCATCACAAGTGATACACTGCGCGCGAGGTGCTCGAATGCCGACCAAAAATCCCCGTGTGAACGTTGTGATGGAGGAGTCCCTGTACTGGACCATCAAGGAATTGGCTCGAAGAGATGATGTCTCCGTGTCGCTGAAGGCCCGGGACCTCCTCAAGGAGGCCGTCGCCGACGAGGAGGACGCCCACTGGGCGCGGACCGCCGCGGAGCGGGAAGAGACCTTCTCGGCCGGGAAGGCCCTCTCTCACAAAAATCTGTGGAAGAGAGCATGACCTATCGGCTTCTCTACCACCCCCTGGTGCCTGAGGACATCGAGGGATTGCCGGAAAATATTAAAAACCGGATCAGGACCGCGATCGAAAGCCGCCTTCTGCCGGATCCGGTCCGGGCGGGCCGGCCTTTGAAACAAAGCCTGGTCGGACACAGGAAAATGCGCGTCGGCGACTTCCGGGTCGTCTATCGCGTTCAGGGAGACAAGATCATCGTGCTGAAGATCGGACATCGGAAAGACGTTTACGCCAAAACGGAGCCCAGGATTTCCGGCTTTGCCAAGAAGCCGCGATGACGTTAAAATGGGGCCATCGATGGACGATCCGGCGAGCGATCGGGAGCTGAAGGCCTTTGCCCTGGGCCTCGGGTTCGACCTGTTCGGCGTCGCGGACGTCACGGCGATGCGGGGCGATTTCCTGCTCGAGCCCGCCACGCGGGACCGGTTCCCGCTCGCCGTATCGCTCGGAAAGAAGCTGAGCGACGGGGTCCTCGAGGACATCCTCGACCGTCCGACCTCGATCTATTTCCATCATTACCGGCAGATCAACAATTTCCTCGACCGGGGCGCGCTCCTCGTCGCCGACCGCATTCAGGAGCTGGGCTTCACGTCGCTCCCGGTCGCGGCCTCCCAGATCGTCGATTGGGACGGGCAACGGGCCCACCTCTCGCACAAGCACGTCGGCAGGGCGGCGGGCCTCGGCTGGTTCGGCCGGAACAACCTCCTCGTCAATCCGGACCTCGGCTCGCGCTTCCGGCTGGTCACGGTGCTGACGGACATGCCGCTCGGACCGGACGTCCCGCTCGAACGCGATTGCGGCCGGTGCCGCGCCTGCCTCGCCGCCTGCCCGGCCGCAGCCATCAAGGACAGGCGCGAGGACTTCGACCACAGGGCCTGCTACGAGACGTTGCGGGAATTCCGCCGGAAAGGCTACACCAGCCAGTTCATCTGCGGCATCTGCGTCCGCGACTGCCGCGGTCCGAAGTAGGCCGGTCGCCCGAGCCGGGCGGCCTCGCCGTCGTGTCGCCGAAAGAAAAAAGGTTGACACCTCGAAAGGGTCTTTATTACACTTCTCTTAACCTCTTCTTCTCAGGCACGCGGGGGCGTCGTCTGTCTGCCTCACGGGATGATGACCGATGGGCCGTTCAAGGGCCTGAATAAGGCCTCTCATATCCAAGAAGGAGGACTCATATCATGAAATGGCCTCAATGCGTCGTTCTCTTTGCTGTTGCAGCGGGACTGGTCTTCGTGACCGGCTGCGGAGGGGACAAGGCCGCCGAACCGGCGACGGGACAAGAGGCGGCCGCGCCTGCGGAACAGCCTGTCCCGGCGGCGGAGGCCCCGGCCGCGGAGGTTGCGGAAGAGCCGTCCGGCCCCCTTGGCGATTGGCCCGAAGCCTTCATCGACGATCTGAAGGCCGCCGAGGCAATTCGGATCTACGACCGGCTCCCGGACAACGCCATCAAGGCCCTGATCAAGACGCCCAAGGACCTCAAGGCCAAGGGGCTGGAATTGGAGGCTGAACAAGAGAACATCCCGAACCGGGTGGCCTTGATCACCCTCATGGACGGCTGGGTGACGCCGGACAAATGGAAGGAATCGCGGAAGATGGCGGCGGCGGCCCTCCAGTCGCTGGCCTTGCTCCGGGAGAAGGGAGAGGCTTCCGTCGCCGAAGTCGTTAAGATCCTCAAGCCGGCCGATATCAGCGAAGCGGACCTGCGACGGGTTTACGAGAACGAGTCCGCGCTGGCCAAGGCCGTCCGGGTCCCGAAGTAGGCCGGGGATCGTTCCCGGCCCGTCTCGCGAGGCCGCGGATTTCTTTGATCCGGAGGACAAGCATGATCCGAAAATATTTGGTCTTCGCCGGGGGGGTTCTGGTCGTCGCGTCGGCCTTCGGCCTCTGGCTAACGGCCGCGCCGGCGTCGCCCCAGCTTTCGAAGCTCAACCCTCTGAAGAAATCGGGGGCCGTGGAAAAACTCCTGAAAGGGGACCCGCCCCTGACCACGGGGCTGTCGGACGCCGTCACCGAGGTCCCCTTTCTCGACGGTTTCAAGCCCGCCTCGTTCCGTTCGATGGTCCGTCTCCCGCGGGGCGACAGGCAGGAGTTTCTGATGTCGCAGCCCGGGCTCTACGCCTATGAAGCCCGGAGTTTCTGTCTGAAGGCCGGGGCCCACGGCCCCGGCGGCCGGAGCGCCCTCCTCTATGCCCCGCTCAAGGGAAAATGGGCCGGGATCATCGACAACATCGTGGTCCGCAGCATCGACCATCCGGAGATCCCGCAGAAGGACGTTCAGACCCTGATCTGGGCCGTGCTGGCCAAGACCAAGATCGACAAACTGCCGCCGCGCCTCATGCCGGCCGCAACGGCCCTCCTCACGCCGCGGGAGATCAAGACCGTCAGCGGAGGGGCCATCGGCCTGATCCCCGACAGCGTCAAGAGGGAAGCCCTCTCCAAGCTTCCTCCGGCGGCCCGACAGGTCTTCGAAGCGGAGGAGAAGATCAGGGACATGCTCGGCCGCGGCGAAGACGCCTTCGAGCGCATCGAAGAGGTGGCCGTTCTGACGGGCGAGGCGCCGCCCGGAGAGGGAAGTCGGGACATCCCGCGCGGCCGCTGGTCCTTCCATCCGGAGGGCTATTTCATCAGGCTCATGCCGCACAGCTATTCGGAGACGCGGGTCGAGGTCAGTTATCCCGCTCCTGCCGTGGTTGGCCGGGACTCGGAGGGACGGATCGAGCGCATCTCCGGCCCCGACGGTTCCCGGCTGGAGGTGTCTTACGACGGCGCCGTTACCCCCATGGCTTTCGATCGCGATCCGGGGTTGCGGGGCCACGCCTTCAAAAGAGTCCGGTACGTTCAGGCCATCACGGGAGAAACCGGATACGTTTTCGAGAACGACGCGGTTTGGGAGAACGAAGGCTGGACGCTGGCCGGCGTGCCGGCGGGGAGCGGAGGCCCCCGGAGCACCGACGCAAGATACGGGGACGCCGCGGCGAGAGCCGCCGGAGCGCGTGAACATTTGAGGCAAATGGAGTCTCTTCAAAAGGGCCTTGGGCTTTCGCGCCTGCCCGTCCCGGCCGAGATCATGGACCTGGCGCATCTTTCGAACGCCATGGACGACCTGACGGGCCGGGACACCGAAAGGCGTTCCCTGCTCGAACGGGAGGCCGCCCGATTCGTCCTGAGCGCGTGGCAGGACGCCGTCTGCCGGGCGTTCGGCGAGCCCGGCCGGACTACGGCCCTGCGGCGAGTGCCTTCCGGGCTCCTGTGGGCAGCGCAGTCGGGGGGCAGGGGCTCGGG
>JBGSUG010000062.1:0-4092 GCA_041736225.1 Candidatus Aminicenantales bacterium
CGCGGCCACATGGCCTCCCGGCTCGTCAATGCGGGCCGGGAGGTCGCCGAGTGGCCCCGTCATGGTCGCGCTAGGCCGTCGCGGGCTCCCGCTTCTGCGTCAGCAGCGAGACCACGATCAGCGTCATGAAACTCAACGGGATGGAGACGATGCCCGGGTTGGTGAGCGGGAACGGTGCATCGAGCGGATCCAGCCCGTAGAGGGCGAACATGTCTGGCGAAAGGGCGATGAGGGTCAGGGACGAGACGATGCCCACGAAGATGGAGGCCACGATGCCCTTGGCGGTCGTCCGTTTCCAGAACAGCAGCATGACGATGGCCGGCAGGTTGGCCGAGGCGGCCACGGCGAACGCCAGGCCCACCAGGAACGTCACGTTGATGCCCTGGAAGAGGATGCCCAGGACGATGGCGATGCCGCCCACCACGAAGGCCGAGACCTTGCCCGCCCGCACCTTTTGGTGGTCGTCCATCCTGAAGCGGAAGAAGCGGTCCATGAGGTCGTGCGCGATGGCGCCGGAGGCGGCCACGATGAGCCCGCTCACCGTGCCCAGGATGGTGGCGAAGGCGATGGCGCTGATGATCGCGAAGAGGACCTCCCCGAAGGACTTGGCCAGCAGCGGCGCGGACATGTTGCTGTCGGCTGGGTTGACGACTGCATTGATCATGGCGCCCAGGCCCATGAAGAGCGTCAGGACGTAGAACAGTCCGATGGCAGCGATGGCCACGATCGTGGATTTGCGCGCAGCCGCCGGGTTGGGGACCGTGTAGTAGCGGATGAGGATGTGGGGCAGGGCCGCCGTGCCCAGGAACAGGGCCAGCATGAGCGAGAGGAAGTCGATCCGGTCGGTCGCCGTCCCTTCGACCTTGAAGCGCTGGCCCGGCCGCATAACTTTGTTGCCGGCCGCGAAGACCGGGTAGTAGACCGTCACCCGGCCGCCGTTGTCGTCGAAGGAGGCGTTCTTCCACAGCCGGATCCGGCTCCGGGAGTCGCCGATGAGGGACAGGAACTTGAAAGGATTGAGGCTCCCGGTCGCGGCCTCGGGCCCGGTCTTGCCGGCGATCGATTCCATGTTGCCGACCTGGGCCAGCACGTTCTCTTTGGACGCGGGGCTGCCGTTGACCATCTGGCTCCCGTCGGCCAGGCGGGCCGTGAACTGGGATTCCAGGAGCTTCAGCCCGCCCGCCGCGGCGTCGGTCTCGGCCTTCCACCAGCTTTCCTTCCCGTCGCGCAGCAGCTTGACGAAACGGAGGCCCTTGACTTCGCGCACGGCCGCGATCCTCCAGGCCGGGTCTTCGAGGGCCAGGGCGCCCTCCGCTTCCGTCGCGGCCAGCGTCCGGTAATCCCGGGCGGGGACGCGGCCGCCCTGATCGGGCTTGGTCGAGAGACCCCGGAAAAGGACGACGATGACGAGGACGAGCGAAAAGACGAGGAGGAGCGTGCCCTTGATGAACTGGACGTAGGTCGTCGAGGTCATGCCGGCCGTAGCCACGATGGTGATCACAATGAGCCCGACGAGGACGACGCCGACGGCGTGGGGTAGGCCGAGCAGCGGCGTGACCAGGACCCCGGCGCCGACCATCTGGGGGATGAGGTAGCAGATGGAGACGAGCAGGGTGCTGATGGCGGCCATGAGCTTGATGCCGCGGTGGTTGTAATTGGCGTCGAGGGCGTCGGTGAAGGTGTACTTTCCCAAACGCTTGAGCGGCTCGGCGACGATGAAGAGGGCGACGATCCAGCCGGCCAAGTAGCCGATGGAGTAGAGAAAACCGTCGTACCCTGCCGTAGCGATCATCCCGCAGATGCCCAGGAATGACGCCGCCGACAGGTAATCGCCGGCGAAGGCGATGCCGTTGATGCCCCAGTGGATCCGGCCGCCGGCGGCGTAGTAGCCGCTGGCCGACTTGGCCCGCCCGGCGAAGTAGAAAGAGATGCCCAGGACGAAGGCGACGAAGAGAACGAACAAGACGATCGACAGGACGTTCATGCCCGGCCTCCCTGGGGTTCGGCCTCGCGGAGGCGCTTCTCCCTGCGGCCGCAGGCCCGGCTGTAGATGAGGGCCAGGAAGAGGGCGAAGACGATCAGGCCGAAGCCGTAGACGACGGCCAGATTCAGCCCCCCGAATAGGACGATCTCCATCGCGCCGGGGCGGACCAGGTTGATGATGACGAATCCGGCATACACCAGGGCGTAGAGCAGGAACATCCAGGCGCCCAGGCGTCTCTTGTACAGGAAAGCGGGATCCGGTCCCGTCTTCTGAGCGGGCTCATGCAACATGGGTTCTCTCCCTCCTTAATTCGTTTGACCGGCCGCCCCCGCCGGCCCGGCGGAGCATCGAGCGGCCGTCCGTAATGCCCGCCTTTATCTCACAGGTTCCGGCAAAAATCAAGGCGTTTCAGCGCTATTGACAGTAATTCGCGGGAGGTGCTATGGTTGGGCGGCCCCGGGGAGGGGATCGAAAGCTCCGTGACAGAATTCCTCCGCGTCAACCTTCACGTTCATTCCCAGCTCAGCGATGGAGAGGTCGTTCCGGCCCAGCTGGCCGAACGGCTCGCGGCGGGGGGAGCCCGGGCCGTCGCGCTGACCGACCACGACACCATCGAGGGTCTGCCGGCCTTCCGCGAGGCCGCCCGGCGGAGGGGCGTCGGCTTCGTCACGGGCGTCGAGCTGACCGTCATCGACCGCGAAGCGGGGGAGAAGCATATCCTCGGGTACGGCTTCGACCCGGATGATAAGTCCCTAAATGCGCTCCTGGCCCGGTCCGTACCGCGGTCCGTCTCGCCGGCCGACGCCATCCGGGTCCTCCATGATGCGGGCGGCCTGGCCGTCCTCGCCCACCCGGTCGTCCCCGGGGAGCGGCCCGACCTCGCGGCACTCGAGAAGCTCGTCGAGAGGTACAAGGCCTGGGGCCTGGACGGGATCGAAGCCTTCTATGCCGGATATCCGGACAGCCTGAGCCGCGACCTGGTGGCCATGGCCGCGCGGCACGGGCTCGTGGTTAGCGCGGGCACCGACTATCACGGCCCGAGCCTGCCGGGTTCGACGGAGACCGCCGTGGAAATGCCCCTCGAGCTCTGGCGGGCGTTCCGGGACGTCCTCCTCAAGCGGGGCGCGGGCGCGTGCGGCCGGTCACTTCCCGGCGAGGCCGGCGGCCACAGGACGGTGCCCCGCCCGGGCCGAAGATCCTTCCTGATGCGGATCCTTCTGCCGACGGCGCTGGCCATCGCGCTCTTCGTCGTCTTCCTCTTCCGGATCCTCATCCCCGCCTTCGAGCAAAGGCTCCTCGAGCGTAAGAGAGACACCATCAGGGAGCTGACCAATGTCGCCTCGAGCATCCTGGCCGAGTACGACGCCGACGCCCGCTCCGGCCGGATGACGCTCGAAGAAGCGCAGAGGACCGCGGCCGAGCGCGTTCGCGATCTCCGCTACGGCAACGAAGGGAAAGACTACTTCTGGATCACCGACCTCGACGTCCGGATGATCATGCACCCCTACCGGACCGACTTGAACGGCCGTGATGTCTCCGACTTCCAGGATCCTCGCGGTGTCCGCATCTTTGTCGAGTTCGCCAACGCCCTCCGCGACCGTGACGACGCTTACGTCGAGTACGTCTGGCAGTGGAAGGACGATCCGGACCGCCTCGAGCCCAAGCAATCCTACATCAAGAAGTACGCGCCCTGGGGCTGGATTCTCGGCACGGGGCTCTACATCGAGGACGTCCAGGCCGAGATCCGGGCCATGGCCGCGCGCCTGGTCCGCGTCTCCATCGGCATAACCATCCTCTGCGCCCTTTTGCTCCTTTTCGTAGCGGCCCAAAGCATGCGCCTCGAGCGCCGCCGGGCCAAGGCTGAGGACGAGCTCCGGGAGTCCCACGAGAAGTACCGGGCCCTCGTCGAGTCGGCGACCGAGGGGACCCTGATGGTCCTCGACGGCCGCCCGGCCTTCGCCAACCCGACCATGCTCGCCCTGCTCGACGTTCCCGAGAACGGGCTCGGTCTGCTCGACCTCGACGAGATCCTGGCCGCGGACGCGGCCGTGCGGGTCCAGGAGCCGGCCGGCCTGAGCGCCGAGGAGACCGTCCTCAGGCGGCGCGAC
>JBGSUG010000068.1:0-22182 GCA_041736225.1 Candidatus Aminicenantales bacterium
CGGGTGAAAGAGGCCGCGGAGAAGGCCAAGCGGGAGCTGTCCTTCACCGCGGAGACGGAGATCAACCTGCCCTTCATCGCCTCCGACAAGGCGAGCTCCAAGCATCTCCGCAAGACGCTGAGCCGGTCGACCTTCGAAGCCATGACCGCGGACCTCGTCGAGCGGACCGTGCCCCGTATCGAGCAGGCGCTGGCCGACGCCCGGCTGAGCCCCGACCGCATCGACCACGTCATCCTGGTCGGAGGCCAGACCCGGATGCCCCTCGTCAAGGAGCGGGTGACCAAGTTCTTCGGGCGGGCCCCGGAGGAGAAGGTCGATCCCGACCAGATCGTCGCCGTGGGCGCGGCCATCCAGTCGGGCGTCCTCGACGGCCAGGTCCGCGACCTCGTCCTCCTGCTCGACGTCACGCCGTTCGCCCTGGGGATCGAAACGGAGAACGACGGCTACGAGATGATCATCGAAAGGAACACGACCATTCCGACCCGCAAGGTCAAGGCCTTCACGACCGTGGAGCACAACCAGCGGCGGGTCCGGATCCACGTCCTCCAGGGCGAGGGTTTTCTCGCCTCCCTGAACAAGTCGCTGGCCGTCTTCGAGCTGGTCGGGATCGAACCGGCCCCGGCCGGCGTGCCTCAGATCGACGTCAGTTTCGAGATCACGGCCGACGGCCTGGCCCAGGTCACGGCCAAGGACAAGGAGACGGGTCTGGAGCAGAGGATCGAGGTCCGGCCGTCCTCCGGCCTCTCGACCAAGGAAGTGGAGGAGATGCGGAAGAGGCAGACGGGACTGGAAATCGCCAAGCTGGGAGCCCATGGCTAAGAAGGATTACTATCAGGTCCTGGGTGTCCCCCGGGACGCGGCGCCCGAACAGATCAAGAAAGCGTACCGTCAGCTCGCCCTGAAGCACCATCCCGACCGCAATCCCGGGAGCAAGGAGGCCGAGGAGAGGTTCAAGGAGGCCGCGGAGGCCTACAGCGTCCTGGCCGACGCCGAGAAGAGGTCCGTCTACGACCGCTTCGGGCACGACGGCCTCCGGGGCGAGGGCTATCAGGGCTTCTCCGGATTCGATTCGTCCGTTTTCGAGGATTTCGAGGACATCCTGGGGAACCTGTTCGGGTTCAGCTTCGGCGATCTCTTCGGCGGGCGGGAGCGCGGCCGGGGAAGCCGGCGCAGCCGCGGCCGGGACCTGGCGCTGGAAGTCGAGATCGGCCTCGAGGAGGCGGCGGCCGGCGTCGAGAAGGAGATCAAGCTCAGCCGGGCCGAAACCTGCCCGGCCTGCAAGGGCTCGAAGCGGAAGCCCGGGACCACGGCGGCCTCGTGCCCGACCTGCGGCGGGCGGGGCCAGGTCCGTTACCAGCAGGGCTT
This sequence comes from Candidatus Aminicenantales bacterium, assembly GCA_041736225.1. Classification (GTDB taxonomy): domain Bacteria; phylum Acidobacteriota; class Aminicenantia; order Aminicenantales; family Saccharicenantaceae; genus RBG-16-66-30. Next base: position 1,366 of record JBGSUG010000068.1, read on the forward strand.
TTTCACCATGGCCAGGACCTGCCCGCAGTGCCAGGGCGGCGGCGAGCTCAACGCGTCGCCCTGTGAATCGTGCCAGGGCAAAGGCCACGTCAAGGAAAAGAGGGCCCTCAAGGTCCGCATCCCGGCCGGCGTCGACGACGGGTCGCGGCTGCGGCTGGTCGGGGAAGGGGAAGCCGGCGACCAGGGCATGCCCGCGGGCGACCTCTACGTCGTCACCCGCGTCCGCAAGCACGCCTTTTTCGAGCGCGAGGGCAACGACCTCGCTTGCGAGATCACGCTGTCCTTCACCCAGGCCGCCCTGGGCGCCCGGATCGAGATACCGACGCTCGAGGGCAACGAGGTCCTCAAGGTCGCGGCCGGCACCCAGCCCGGCGAGATCATCCGCCTCAAGGGCAAGGGCGTCCAGGACGTCGCCGGCCGCCGCAAGGGCGACCTCTTCGTCAAGGTCCTGGTCAAGACGCCCGAGAACCTCTCCAAGGAACAGAAAGCTTTGCTCGGCAAATTGGCCGAGCTCCGCGGCGAAGACATCGAATCTGTCGACAAGAGCGTCGTCCACAGGTTGAAGAACATCTTCCAGTGAGCCCTCGAGAAGCGTGACCGCGAACCAGTTCTTCGTCCCCCGCCTCGCCGAGGGAGTCTCCCGCATCGTTCTCGAGGGCGATGAGCACCGCCACCTGGCCAAGGCGGCCCGGGTCCGACCGGGAGAGACGGTCTGGCTCTTCGACGGGAGCGGCCGGCGATTTCTCGCCCGGGTCGAAACGGTGGGGGAGGAGCGGACGTCCCTGGCGGTCCTGAAAGCGGAAGAGCCGGAGACGCCGCGGACCCGGGTCATGCTCGCCGCCTGCCTCGTCGAAGCCAGGAAATTCGACGCCATCCTCGAAAAGGCCTCCGAGCTCGGCTGTTCCGACGTCCTGCCGGTCGAGAGCGCCCGCTCGCTGAAGGCCCCGAGGGAGAGGGCGGAGAAGAAGCTCGAGCGATGGAGGAGGATCTCCCGCGAGGCGGCCAAGCAGTGCAAGAGCCGCTTCGTGACCGAGGTCCATCCGCCGCGGCCGCTCCGGGACCTGCTCCGGGAGCCGCCGGCGGAGCGCCGGATCTTCCTGAGCGAGCACGGCGGACGCCCGCTCAGGGACGTGGTGGCGGACCCGGGCCCGGACGCGGTCGTCCTGCTCGTCGGTCCCACGGGAGGCTGGACCGAAGGCGAGGAGCGGGACATCCGCCGGGCCGGCTTCGAAGCGGCCTCTCTCGGGCGCCGCATTCTCAAGTCGGAGACGGCCGCGCTGGCCGGGACTTTCCTGATCGTCCATCACTGGAGCGACTGAGATGTTCCTCCAAGGCCAGAAGGTCGGGAAGTACGAGATCATCCGGTCCCTGGGCAGCGGCGGCTTCGGCTCCGTCTACCTGGCCAAGGACACCTGGCTCGACATCAAGGTGGCCATCAAGGTCCCCCACAAGCAGTCGGCCGAGCTCTACAAGCTCCTCAAGGAGCCCCGGCTCCAGGCCGCCCTCAGCCATCCCAACATCGTCCGGATGCTGGCCGCCGAGAAGGAGAAGAACGTCTTCTTCATGGTCATGGAATACATCAAGGGCCCGACCCTGGAGAAGATCCTGGAGAAGGAGCGCGTCCTCGGCGCGGAGCAGGCGCTCGACTACGTCAAGCAGATCGCCTACGGCGTCGACCACGCCCACAAGGCCAAGATCATCCACCGCGACCTGCGGCCCTCGAACATCATCGTCTCCGAGGACGGCACGGCCAAGATCACCGACTTCGGGACTTCGGCTTGGCTGAACGCCGTGCCCTACGCCTCGACGCGGATCGGCTCGCCGCCCTACATGGCCCCCGAGCAGTTCATGGGTAAGGCCAGCTACGCCTCCGACCTCTATTCCATCGGCTGCATCTTCTACGAGATGGTCATCGGCCGGCCGCCGATCTTCGATCCGGACCCGTTCAAGATCCTGGAGCGGGCCCAGCAGGGCCGGATCACGCCGCCGCGGATCAAGAACAGCCGCATCCCGCGCGAGGTCGACGCCATCATCATGCGGGCCCTGGCCCCGAAGGTCGAGGACCGCTACCAGAGCGCCTCGGAGATCATCCGCGACCTGTCACTCTACAAGGGCCGGACGCCGAAAACCTCGGAGATCGACGACATCATGCTCCGCATCAAGGCCCGCGAGCAGAAGACGGCCGCCTTCTGCGCCAATTGCCGCCGGCCCCTTCCGCCCCGGTCTCGGTCCTGCCCTCACTGCGGGGAAATCGTCTGACTCGGCTCGTGGCTATTCCAGGCTATTTCCCCCCGAGAGGCGATTGACTTCGCCGCCGGGGATGAGATACGATGGGCCCTCGGGAACGTCCGCATCATGATGTTTTTTGAGGAGCGCCCATGAGCCCATTCAGCGAGACCGGCATCGTCTGGAAGAATGGCCGGCTCATTCCCTGGAAAGACGCCACGATCCACCTCGCCTCCCACGTCGTCCATTACGGCAGCTGCCTGTTCGAGGGACTGCGGGCCTACGACACGCCCAAGGGGACGGCGATCTTCCGGCTCGAGGACCACACCCGGCGCCTCTACAACTCCTGCAAGATCTACCGGATGGATGTCCCCTACAGCCGGGAAGAGTTCAACACGGGCGTCGTCGACTGCGTCCGGGCCAACGGGCTCAAGGCCTGCTACGTCCGGCCCATCATCTACCGGGGCTACAACATGCTCGGCGTCAATCCCTTCCCCAACCCGGTCGACTGTGCCGTCCTCGTCTGGGAATGGGGCAAGTACCTCGGCCCGGAGGCCATGGAGAACGGCGTCGACGTCTGCATCTCGTCCTGGCAGCGCATGGCGCCGAACACCTTCCCGGCCCTGGCCAAGGCGGGCGCCAATTACATGAACTCCCAGCTGATAAAGATGGAAGCCATGCTCGACGGCTACGAGGAAGGCATCGCCCTCAACATCCGCGGTCACGTCAGCGAGGGGAGCGGAGAGAACCTCTTCCTCGTCCTGGACGGCACCGTGCTGACCCCGCCGCTCTCGTCCTCGGTCCTGCCGGGGATCACCCGGAACACGGTCATGACCCTGTTCCGCGAGATGGGCGTCAAGGTCGTCGAGGAGACGATTCCCCGGGAGATGCTCTACGTCGCCGACGAGGTCTTCTTCACCGGCTCCGCCGCCGAGGTCACGCCCATCCGGTCGATCGACAAGATCGTCATCGGGACCGGGAAGAGGGGCCCGCTGACCGAGAGGGTCCAGAAGGCCTTCTTCGACGTCGTCGACGGGAAAGCGCCGGACGCCCACGGCTGGCTGACGTTCGTCTGACATCCGATTCGAGGAGGAACACACATGGTCATCGATGAATTCCTGAAGATCGCGATCGAACGGGACGCTTCGGACCTCCACTTCAAGGCCGGCAACAATCCCATGATCCGCGTCCACGGGACGCTGACGCCGCTGACCGGATATCCCCGGCTGACCGCCTCGGACTGCGAGGAGCTCTCGAACCAGATGATGACCGAGTTCCAGCAGAAGCGGCTGGAAGAGGACCTGGACATCGACCTGGCCTACAGCCTGCCGGGCTTCGGCCGGTTCCGCGGCAGCATCTACCACCAGCGGGGCTCCCTGGCCATCGCCCTGCGCATCATCCCGCTCGAGGTCAAGACCATCCGGCAGCTGCTCCTGCCCGAGGTCCTGGAGAAAGTCGCCTTCTTCCAGCGTGGCCTCGTCCTGGTCACGGGGACGACCGGAAGCGGCAAGACGACGAGCCTCGCGGCCATGATCGACTACATCAACACCTTCCGCCGCGAGAACATCATCACGATCGAGGACCCGATCGAGTACCTCCACAAGGACAAGAAGAGCACGATCAGCCAGCGCGAGGTCGGCATGGACGTGACCAGCTTCGCCCGGGGCCTGCGCGGATGTCTGCGCGAGGACCCCGACATCATCCTGGTCGGCGAAATGCGCGACCTGGACACGATCGACACGGCCCTGCTGGCCGCCGAAACGGGCCACCTCGTCCTGAGCACGCTCCACACGCTCGACGCTCCCGAGAGCATCAACCGCATCATCTCCGTCTTCGCCCCGCACCACCAGCGCCAGGTTCGGCTGCAGCTGGCCTCGATCCTCAAGGCTATCATTTCCATGCGCCTCATCCCGCGGATGGACGGCCAGGGCCGCGTCCCGGCGGTCGAGGTCATGGTCGCCACGCCCTACATCCAGGAGTGCATCGCCGAGAAGGACAAGACCGGGCTCATCCGCGACGCCATCACGGCGGGGGTCTCCCAGTACGGCATGCAGACCTTCGACCAGTCGATCTACCAGCTCTACCGCGACGGCTACATCTCCTTCGAGCAGGGGATGAAGTACTCCTCCAACCCCGATAACTTCAAGCTCCGGATCATGGGCATCCAGTCGACCCTCGACATCGCCACCGAGGAGATGGAAAAGGGCATGAGCAAGGTCGAACGGGCCGAGGGAGGGCCGGAAGAAGACGGCAAATGAAGGCCCAGCGCGTCCGCGAGACCTTCCTCCAGTATTTCGCCGACCGGGGCCACCGGATCGTGCGGAGCTCGCCGCTCCTGCCCAAGAACGACCCGACCATCCTGTTCACCAACGCCGGGATGAACCAGTTCAAGAACGTCTTCCTGGGCCTGGAGAAACGCGGCTACAATCGGGCCGCCACGGTCCAGAAGTGCATGCGGGTCAGCGGCAAGCACAACGACCTCGAGACCGTCGGCCGGACGGCCAAGCACCACACCTTCTTCGAGATGCTCGGCAACTTCTCCTTCGGCGACTATTTCAAGAAGGAGGCCGTCGCCTACGCCTGGGACCTGGTCACCCGCGTCTTCGGCTTGCCCGCGGAGCGGCTCTACGCGACGGTCTACCTCGACGACGACGAAGCCTACCGGCTCTGGGCCGGCGAAGTGGGCGTTCCGAAAGACAGGATCTTCCGCTACGGCAAGAAGGACAACTTCTGGGCCATGGGCGACACCGGGCCCTGCGGCCCGTGCTCCGAGCTCCACTACGACCTCGGGGCCGACATCGAACCGGGCGATCCTTTTTCGCTGATCGAGAAGGGGAGCGACCGGTTCGTCGAGCTGTGGAACCTCGTCTTCATGGAGTTCGACCGGGGCGAGGACGGCGTCATGCGCCCGCTACCGTCCCCGTCGATCGACACCGGCATGGGCCTCGAGCGCATGACCGCGGTCGTCCAGGGCAAGAGGAGCAACTACGACACCGACCTGTTCATGCCCCTCATCGAGGCCGCCTGCGGGATGGCCCGGCGGGAATATCCGTCCGGCGAACAGGGCGACGTTTCGGTCAGGATCATCGCCGACCACGTCCGGGCCGCGGCCTTCCTCATCGGCGACGGCGTCTCCCCGGCCAACGACGGCCGGGGCTACGTCCTGCGGCGGCTCATCCGCCGGGCTTTCCGGCAGGGCAATCTCGTCGGCATCGACCGGCCGTTCCTGTTTGAGCTCGTCGGCCGCGTGGCCGACATCATGAAGGACGCCTACCCCGAGCTCCTGACCTCGGCCGCCTACATCTCCAAGGTCTGCCTGGCCGAGGAGGAACGGTTCGCCTATACGCTGGCCTCGGGCCTGCGGTATTTCGACCAGGTCGTCCGGGAGACCCGCGAGAAGGGGGACACGGTCCTGCCGGGCGGGCAGGTCTTCAAACTCTACGACACCTTCGGCTTCCCTCTAGACCTGTCGCAGGAACTGGCCCGGGAGAGATCCCTGTCGGTCGACGAAGCCGGTTTCACCCGCGAGCTCGAGGAGCAGAAGCAGCGGGCGCGCCTGTCATGGAAGGGCGAGGCCAAACGGAAAGAGAAACAGATCTACGACGAGTTCAAGGACCTCAAGGTCCGGACCCGGGTCCACGAAGCCGCCGAGCTCGCGGACGTCCTCGTCCTCGGGCTCCTCAAGGACGGGCGCAGGACCGCGGTCCTCGCCGCGGACGAATCCGGCGAGATCATCCTCGAGGAGACGCCCTTCTATGCCGAAGCCGGCGGCCAGGTCGGGGACACAGGCCTGCTCAAGGGACCGAAGTTCTCCGCGCTGGTCGGGAACACGTCGTACGCCACTCCCGACGTCGTCGTCCACACCGTCAAGGTCCTGGCCGGCGAGGTCCGCGAAGGCGACCGGGTCGACGCCGTGCCCGACCTCGTCCGGCGCCAGGCGACGTCGAACAATCACACCGCGACGCACCTCCTCCACGCGGCTCTGCGCCAGGTGCTGGGCGACCACGTCAAGCAGTCCGGCTCTCTCGTCTCGCCGGCCCGCCTGCGGTTCGATTTCACCCATTTCGCCCCCCTGACCCGCGAGGAGCTCCGGCGCGTCGAGGAGATCGTCAACGACCGGATCCGGGCCGACATGCCTCTCGCGACCCGGGTGACGACGCTCGAGGAAGGCATCCGAGAGGGCGCCACGGCCATCTTCGAGGAGAAGTACGGGGAGACCGTCCGGGTCGTCGGCATCGGCGACTTCAGCAAGGAGCTCTGCGGCGGCGTCCACGTCCACGCTACGGGCGAGCTGGGCCTGTTCAAGATCGTGTCCGAGGCGAGCGTCGCCGCGGGCATGCGCCGCATCGAGGCCGTGACCGGCGAAGGGGCCGCCCGCTACGTGCGGGAGCTCGAGGACGAGCTCGCCGGGCTGGAGAAGAGCCTGGGCGTAGCGCGCAAGGACCTAGCGGCCCGCGTCGACAAGCTCCAGGCCCGCATCCACGAGCTCGAGAAGGAAGCCAGGGAGCTTCGCAAGAAGATCGTTTCGGGCGCAGGCTCCGTCGACGCACGGTCATCGGTCGAAGGGAAGGGGACTGTCATCAGGGAGATCAAGGGGATCTCCCTCGAGGTCCGGCGGCTCGACGGCTTGACGATGGCCGAGCTGAGAGAAAAGGCCGACGACCTGAAGAGCAAGCTCCAGAGCGGCATCGTCGTCATCGGTTCGGCGGCCGAGGGCAAGGCCTTCATCGTCGCTTCCGTGACCAAGGATCTGACGGGTCGCGTCCAGGCCGGCGCCCTCATCAAGGAACTGGCCCCGGTCATCGGGGGCGGGGGAGGGGGGAGGCCCGATTTCGCCCAGTCCGGCGGCCCCGGCACGGCGGAGCTCGACCGGGCCCTGGGCCTCGTCCCGGATCTCGTCGAACGGCTGGCCGGTTGACCCCCGGAATCACCCCCGGCGGGGATTGCCAAACGGAGCGGTTTTTGTCAAGATGAGGACGAAGCCGATGGTGCACTTCAAAAGGATCCTCGCGGCCGGCGCCCTTTTCGCCCTCGTCCCGTATCTCGCGGGGATGGGGGCGGCGGACCTGCGCAAGCTCTACCACCCCCTCATCAAGAAGGCCGCCGAGAAACACCGCATCGACACGGATCTCATCCACGTCGTCATCCGGGCCGAGTCGAACTACGACGCCTTCGCCATCTCCTCGGCCGGGGCCATGGGGCTGATGCAGCTGATGCCGGCGACGGCCAGGCAGTACGGTGTCGGCAACGTCTTCGATCCCGCGCAGAACATCGAGGGCGGCGTCCGCTACCTCAAGGACCTCGTCCGGCTCTACAACGGACAGACCAAGCTGGTCCTGGCCGCCTACAATGCCGGGCAGGAAGCGGTCCGGAAGTACAAGGGCATCCCGCCGTACCCGGAGACGAAGAGCTACATCGCCGGGATCATGAAGAGCTATAAGAAGCCCACGGTCTCGACGAAGAACCCCACCTACATGGTCAAGGACGCCACGGGCCGGACGGTCCTGGTGAACGATCCGGAAACGGCCAAGAAATAAGGGCCTTCCCTCGTTCAGCGGGTCGGCAGGAAGCCCTTGATGAGCAGGTTGCGGGGGACGATCTCGAAGGTCGCGGGCAGGCGGCCGAGCTGATCGCCGTCGAGCTCGAGCAGGACATCCTCCCCGTCGTCGGCCCAGGCCTCGATCCTCCGGCCGCGGACGACCGACACCTTGGGGTGGGTGACGTGACTGCCGTTCATGAGCTTCCAGCCGTGCCGGCAGAATTCCAGAAAACGGAATCCCCGGATGAGCACGGCGTCGAAGAGGCCGTCGTCGAGACGGGCGTCGGGCGCCACCTTCATACCTTTGCCGAAGATCCTGCCGTTGGCGATGGCGCCGATGAGGTACTCCCCGTCGGGCAGGCTCTCGCCGTCGACGCGGATGCGGACCCGCTTGTTCTTGTAGCGGGCCATGGTCGTGACCAGGCAACGGACGTAGGACGAGGCCTTGCGCTGGAGCCGGCGTTCGGTCACTTCGCGGACGACTTCGCCGCCCAGCCCGAAATCGGCGATGTTGAGGAACAAGCGGTCGTCCTCGAGGCCTTCGTTCGTCCGGTAACGGACCCGGCCCACGTCCATGCGCACGGACGGGGCGTCGGTGATGACCTGGAGCGCGCCCTTCAGCCCGGCGGGGATGCTCAGGCTCTTGATCAGGTCGCAGCCCGTGCCCGAGGGGACCAGGCCCAGGGTGGCTTCCGGGTTGATGATCCGGCGGTCTTCGTAAAAGCCGTTGGCGATCTCGTTCATCGTCCCGTCGCCGCCGACGCCGATGACGAGCTCGGTGCCGTCCTTGATGGCCTCTCTAGCCAGGTCGGTGGCATGGAGGGGCTTCTCCGTGAAATCGTACTTGAACTCGCGGACGAAGTGCTTCAGGCCTTCGCGGATCTCGCCCCAACGCTTCCGGGTCCGGCCCCGGTTCGACTCGGGATTGACGATGACCCGGGTCTTAAGCCGCATCGGTGGGTCCGGGAGGGGTCGCGGGGGGGATGGCCGGCGGAGGCGGCACGGCCCGGGCGGGCTTCTTGACGAAAAGCGATACGCCGACGACGCCGCCCAGGGCGCCGAAGACGGCGAACAGGACGGACGATATGAACAGACCCAGGAGGAACCAGCCCGGTGAAAGGGTGCCTGCGGCGCTCTGGAACAGGCCGTCCAGGCCGGCCGGCATTTCGCCGCCCATCTCGGATGCCGTGTCCATGATCTTCTGGGCCAGTCCCAGATTGAACGACCTCAGGGGGATGGAGACGAGCGTGTCGACGACGGCGGCGACGATGCCCGTCAGCGTCCCGACGATGGCTCCGTCACCCGAGGTCAGGGCCGCCGGCGTCTCCTTCGCCAGGAGTTTCACGGCCGCCGCGGCGCCTCCGACGATCCAAAGGCAGCAGAGGCAGTTGGCGGAGCCGATGAACGGCAGACCCGACAGCAATCCGGCGACGGCGCCGGCCATGAGGGCGGGCTTGAAGTATTCCGGCTTCCGCTGGTCCATATCTCCTCCTGGTCCGCGGGATCCTATTCTATGTTTTTCCGGGCCTGTTTGACAAGCTCCGGGCGGCCCGCCGCTCTTTTCCTTTGGCCAGGGCGTCCGAAACGCCCCCGACGAAAAAGAACGGCAGCAGCGTCCCCCAGACGAAACCGGTCGCGGCCCGAATCCCGATGGAGCTCTTCCATAGGCCGAGGACGCCGGCCAGTCCGTCGACGGCCATGGGCAGGGTGACGAGAAGGAAGTCCCGGGCGGACGGCAGGGCCGGCCGGCCAAAGCCGCGAACGATGCGATAGAGGACGAGGCCCGCCGCGAATCCGGCGTAGATGCCCAGGCACCGTCCGCAGACGGCCAGGGGCTGGCCGTGGAACAGGAAACAACGGCCGGGGATCTGGTGGCAGACGGGCGAAAAGACGGCGTAGACCAGCCGGGCCGTGCCGGTCGAGCCCCGTCCGGCCAGCCACGGGGCCAGGACGATGAGGGCGAGCCAGACGGCCGTCCCGGCCGCGGTCACGAGCCAGACCGATCGGACGATGCGGCTGCCTTCGTCGGCGGACATGCGCGGTATTGTAGCTCTTCGGGCGGCCGTTGTCATCGTCCTCGCCCGATTTCCCGATTGACAGGAACGGAGCGACTTGGTTAAATTAGAGTTGGCGATGTCTTTAGGCAATGATCCAGAGGAGGATGCGATGCCTCGATACCGTAAAATTTCCGTTATCCTGATCGGATCGATCATCCTGACGGCTTCCTGGGCCGCGGCCCAGACTGAGGAGGCCAACAACCTCCTCGGACAGGCCGGCTCGGGCGTCATCGCCGTCATCGGCTACGGCGCCGACAAGGCCGAGATCCTGAAGGGTTCGGCCCTGGCCCTGGCCGAAGACGTCGTCGTGACGGCCTACCACGTCATCTCCCAGGCCTACGACGTCGAAGGCCTGAACATCAAAGGGAAAAAGGTCAAGATCGAAGGCCTCCTCGGGCTCGACCCGGCCAACGACATCGCGCTTCTCAAGCTCAAGGGCAAAGTCCAGGCCCTGCCCATCGGCTCGATCGACGGGCTTTCTGCCGGGGCGCGGCTGTTCGCCCTCGGTTCCAACGAATCCGGCCAGGTGGTCATCTCGGAGGGGACCTACCGCCGCACGGTCGACCTCGGGACCGCGGGCAAGATCCTCGAGGTGTCCCTTGCGGTCCCGGAGCAGTTCCGCGGCGGGCCGCTCCTCGACGTCAACGGCCAGCTCGTCGGCATGCTGCTCATCCTCGACCGGGGCCTCAAGGTCGGCGTTCCGGTCGCCACGCTGGTCAGCGTGGCCCGGACGGGCAAGGTCACGGAATTCAAATCCAGGACCCAAGAGAACTACTTCGACACGGTCGAAGGGAACCTGTTCGCCGGCCGGGCGGCCGCGGCACTCGACGATCAGATGACGGCCCGGCTTCACATGGAGAAGATCGTCAAGATCGATCCCGCCAACCTCACCGGGCACATCCGGCTGGCCGAGATCTATTCCAAGCAGAGGGATTACTCGGCCGCCGCCGCTTCCTACCGCAAGGTCACCGAGCTCGACCCTTCCAAGCCGGACGCCTACTACGGGCTGGGTGCGACCCTGTTGAAGCAGACTCAGTACAAGGAGGCGGCGGAGGCTCTGGACAAGGCCGTCGCCCTGGGCTACGCCGGTCCGGAGGTCCACTTCGACCTCGCCTCGGCCCACGAGGCCCAGCAGGATTGGGCCAAGGCCGCCTCGGCCTACGAGAGATTTATCGGGCTGGGCCCGGCAGACGCCTGGAGCGCCTACCACAAGCTGGGTGTCTGCCGGACGAATCTCGGCGATTACGACAAGGCCATTGCCGCCCTCCTCGAGGCCCAGAAAGGCCAGCCGAAGGACCTCAAGGTCCGCGAAGCCCTGGCCGAGGCCTACGCCAAGGCCGGCCAGATCGAGAACGCCGAGGCCGTCTATGTCGCCATGGCCGAGCTCAATCCGGCGGAGGCCAAGACCTACTACCGGCAGTACTACCAGATTGACGTCGCCGCGGACAAACAGGATCGGGCCATCGTCCCGCTCAAAAAGATCATCGAGCTCGATCCGAAGAACGAGACGAATTTCTACTACCTGGGCATGACCTACTTCAAGCTCCAGCAGTACGACGAGGCCGTCGCCGCCTTCAAGCAGAGCCTCGCGGTCAAGCCGGACTTCGAGTACGCCTGGTACCAGATCGGCTCGTCCTATTTCAACGCCAAGAAATACAAGGAGGCGGCCGAAGCCTACAAGAAATACGTCGAGCTCAAGCCCGACGATTCCTCGGGCTGGATGAGCATCGGCGTGTCCTACATCCAGGCCAAGAACTTCGAGGCGGCCCTCGAGCCACTGAAGAAGTGCGTGGAACTGAAGCCCAACGACACGGTCGCCCTGGCCAACCTGGCCATCACCTACATCAATCTCAAGGACAATTTCAGCGCCAAGGACATCTACAACAAGCTCCTGACGCTCGACCCCGCCCAGGCGGAAAAGCTGAAGAAATACATCCGTTGACGCGTCCGGCCGCGGGGGCCGGACCGGTCGAAAGAGGGCAGATGGCGGAATTGGCAGACGCGCTAGGCTTAGGACCTAGTTCCTGATGAAGGAGTGCGGGTTCGAGTCCCGCTCTGCCTACTGATCCCCGCCCGGCCCCGGGACCGGCCGGAACGGACGGCGGCGGTCCCGGAAGAATCTCAAGCACGAAAGTCGAGACAAGACCATGAACGCATCCGGAAGACAGAGCCGCCTCAACGACCTCGGCCCGAGCCGCAAGGAGATCGAGCTCGAGATCCCCGACGAGGAGTTCCGGCAGGAGTACGATAAGATCCTCGGCGAATACGTCGCCAAGGCCAAGCTGGACGGGTTCCGCAAGGGGCACGCCCCCCGGGAGAGGGTCAAAACCCTCTTCGACCACGAGATCGAACACGACGTCTACGATTCCCTCATCCCCCGGGTGCTCGAGGAGGAGCTCCGGGGCCTCCGCCTGAACCCCGTCAGCGTGCCGGCCCTGAAGGACCTCAAGCACGAACCCGGCCAGCCGCTCCGGTGCACGGCATCCTTCGAGGTCATGCCGCAGTTCGAGCTGCCCGATTACCGGGCGATACGGATCAAGAAGCGGTCGACCGATCTCGCCAAGGAGGACGTCGACAAGGCCATGGAGGAGATCCGGGGCCGGGCCGCCGAATACGTGCCGGTCGCGGGCAGGGGAGTGGCGGACGGCGATTACGCCGTCGTCGAGATGCAGGGCCGGGACAAGAAGACCAGGCGGCTGCTCCCCGTCGAAAAGGCGGTCGTGCTGGCCGGCCACGCCGATAACGAGCCGGCCCTGAACGAGAAGATCATGGGCATGACTCCGGGCGAGGAGCGGTCCTTCGAAGTCGCCTATCCCAAGGAACACCCCAACCGGCGCGTCGCCGGCAAGGAGATCGCCTACGGCCTCAAGGTCCGCGAGCTCAAGGAGAAGAAGCTCCCGGCCCTCGACGACGAGTTCGCCAAGAGCCTGGGCGTCCCCGACGGCCTTCTGGCCCTCGTCGCCAAGGTCCGCCAGGAACTCCAGGAGGGCAAGGAACGGGCCGCCCGGAACGAGACGGCCTCGGACGTCCTCGCGGCCGTAGCCGACAAGGTTGCTTTTGAGCTGCCCGAATCGGTCGTCGAGGAGGAAACCCTGGCCGTCCTGAGACGCCTCCTCCAGGCCTACGGCGACCGCCGGATCGCCCCGGAGGCCCTGGAAGCCCTGAAAACCGAGGCCCGGCGCCAGGCCGTCGACCACCTCAGGAACCATCTCATCCTGGAGAAGGTCGCCCAGAAGGAAGGCCTCGCGGTGGGGGAGGAGGAGATCCAGGAGGAGATCCGCAACTTGGCCAAAGCCAATAACATACCCGAAGCGACGCTGGCCGACATGATCCGCCGGGACGAGCACCGGCGCGAGGAGCTCGCGGAGTCCCTGCTCTTCCGCAAGACAGTTGACTTTCTCGTTAAAACGGCTATAATTAGTTGACCAAGGATTCAAAAGCCCGCGGTTCAGCCTCAGTCGCTTCCTGAGCCGCTTCCGTGAACTTCCCAGGGGCCCCGGCGGCCCGGAGCGCAGACCATGCAGGATTCCAACGAACACACCGAGGTCCTCAGGAACATCCCTCTCATTCCGCTGAGGGACCTCGTCGTGTTCCCGGCCACCCTGGTCCCGTTCATCGTCGGCCGGTCTTCCTCCGTCCAAGCCCTGGAAAAGGCCGCCGAGAAGGACAAGATGATCTTCCTGGCCGCCCAGATGGACGCCTCCGTCGACAATCCGACTCCCAAGGACATCTATTCGGTCGGGGTGACGGCCAAGATCATCCGGACCATCAAGAGCGACGACCGGAACATGAAGGTCATCGTCGAAGGCAAGAGCCGGGCCCGGATCGTCGAGTACCTCAGCACCTACCCCTACTACCAGATCCTGGCCAAGGTCGTCAAAGAGGTCGACGACCACCTGCCCGAATCGAAGGAGCTCTTGAAGAGGGTCCTGGCCCTCTTCGAGGACTACCTCAAACTCAATCAAAACACCAACTTGGACTCGATCATCCCGGCCCTGAGGGAGAATACGCCCGAGCGGATCTCCGACATCATCGCCTCCCATGTCTACATGCCCCTCGAGGAGAAGCAGAACCTGCTCGAGACGGTCAACAGCTTTGAGCGCCTGCGCCGGCTCAACTACGTTCTGGAGAACGAGATCCTCAAGATCCACTCCGCCTATCAGAAGGACCCCAACCGGGCCGCCCGGCGGCGGACCTCGTTCAAGGACCAGCCCGGCCAGAAGCCGTTCCCGCCCGGGGCCCCCGGCGGCCGCAAAGAAGACCAGCCCAACGAGATCGAGGAGCTCCGGCAGAAGGTGGCCAAGGCCAAGATGGCCCCCGACGCCGAGGAGAAGGCCTACAAGGAGATCGAGCGGCTCGAGACCATGCCGCCGATGTCGGCCGAGGCCACGGTCAGCCGGAACTACCTGGATTGGCTCATCTCGCTGCCCTGGGTCAAGAAGACCCGGGAGAAGAGGGAACTCAAGGAGGCCGATCGGATCCTCAACGAGGACCATCACGGCCTGGACAAGGTCAAGGAGCGCATCCTCGAGTACCTGTCCATCCGCCAGCTGGTCAAGAACCCCCGCGGCGTCATCCTGGGGCTCATCGGGCCTCCGGGCGTCGGCAAGAGCTCGCTCGGGAAATCCATCGCCCGCGCGACGGGCCGCAAGTTCGTCCGCCTGTCCCTCGGCGGCGTGCGCGACGAGGCCGAGATCCGGGGGCACCGGCGCACCTACATCGGGGCCTACCCCGGCCGCATCATCCAGATGCTCAAGCGGGCCGGGACGAAGAACCCCGTGTTCCTCCTCGACGAGGTCGACAAGATGAGCATGGACTTCCGGGGCGATCCCGCCTCGGCCCTGATGGAGGTCCTCGACCCCGAGCAGAACAGCACCTTCCTCGACCATTACATCGACACCGATTTCGACCTGTCCCAGATCATGTTCATCGTCACGGCCAACATGATCGATCCTATCCCCAAGCCCCTGATCGACCGGATGGAGATCATCCGCATCCCCGGCTACACCGAGGACGAGAAGCTCCAGATCGCCAAGCGCTTCCTCCTGCCCAAGCAGATGGAGGCCCACGGCCTGACCGAAGCCAACCTCAAGTTCGGCGACCACGCCCTGGTCAAGCTCATCCGCAGCTACACCCGAGAGGCCGGCGTCCGGAATCTCGAAAGGGAGATCACCACGGTCTGCCGCAAGGTCGTGAAAAGGGTCGTCGAGCAGGGCAAGGACCACGGCGAGAAGATCACGCCGAAGAACCTCGAGGGCTATCTGGGCATCCCCAAGTTCCGCCGCTCGGAGTTCGACAAGAAGGACGAGATCGGCGTGAGCACGGGCATGGCCTGGACCGAGTTCGGCGGCGAGCTGCTGCGGTTCGAAGCGACCAAGATCCACGGCAAGGGCACCTTCACCCTGACCGGACAGCTGGGCGAGATCATGCAGGAGTCGGCCCAGGCGGCCTTCTCCTTCGTCCGGGGCAAGATCTACGAGCTCGACATCGCCAAGGACTTGCACCGCAACTCCGACATCCACATCCACGTCCCCGAGGGCTCCACGCCCAAGGAGGGACCGTCGGCCGGCATCACCATCGCCACGGCCATCATCTCCCTCCTGACCGACATCCCGGTCAGCAAGAAGGTGGCCATGACCGGCGAGATCACACTGAAGGGCAAGGTCCTGCCCGTGGGCGGCATCAAGGAGAAGCTCCTGGCCGCCTACCGCGAGGGGATCCGCGCGGCCATCGTGCCCCGCGACAACGAGCCCGACCTGAAGGACCTGCCCAAGGCCATCAAATCCAAGATGTCCCTCCACCTCGTGGAGACGATGGACGACGTCCTCAAGATCGCCCTGACCCGCGAGCTCCCCAAGAAACCGGAGGAGACCCGGGACAAGAAGGCGGTCGAAGGGGAGCGCCCGGCGGCTCGGGCGGCGGAGGGCGAAGCGGCCAAGGAGCCGCCCCTGACCAACTGAATCCTTTTTTTTGACCGAGATACACCGTATCGGCAAATCCTCTTGGGAGAAAGACCACACATGGTGACAAAGAAGAACGACATCCCCGAACAACAACCGGCGCCCGGCAAGGAGTACAACCTGATCGACCTCGAGGCCAAGGACCTGGCGGGCCTGGCCAAGGTCGCCGCGGCGATCGGCCTGGCCGAGGACGACATCGCCGACACGAGCAAGCACCACCTGGTCTTCAAGATCCTCGAAGCCCAGGCCAAGAAGCAGGGACTGCTCTTCTCGGAGGGCGTCCTGGAATGCCTGGAGGACGGTTTCGGCTTCCTGAGGGCCCCGGAATTCAGCTACCTGCCCAGCCAGGACGACATCTACGTCTCGCCTTCCCAGATCCGCAAGTTCCAGCTGCGGACGGGCGACACCATCTCGGGCGTCGTCCGGGCCCCCAAGAACGGCGAGAAGTACTTCGCCCTGATCAAGATCGAGGCCGTCAACTTCATGCACCCCGACGTCATCATCGAGGAACGGCGCAACGTCCACTTCGAGGGCCTGACGCCCCTCTATCCCTTCGAGATGATCAAGCTCCAGGACGGCAACCCCAAGAACATGAACGCCCGGGTCATGGAGCTCCTGACGCCGATCGGCAAGGGCCAGCGCGGCCTGATCGTCTCGCCGCCGCGGGCCGGCAAGACGACCATCCTCAAGACGATCGCCAAGTCCATCGAGAAGAACCACCCCGAGATCTTCCTCATCGTCCTGCTCATCGCCGAGCGGCCCGAGGAGGTCACCGACTTCAAGCGCAGCGTCAACGGCGAGGTCGTCGCTTCGACCTTCGACGAGCCGCCGACGCGCAACGCCCAGGTCGCCAACATCGTCCTGGAGAAGGCCAAGCGCCTCGTCGAGATCAAGCGGGACGTCGTCATCCTGCTCGACTCCATCACCCGGCTGGCCCGGGCCCACAACGCCATCGTCCCGCCCTCGGGCAAGGTCCTGTCGGGCGGCATCGACGCCAACGCCCTGCACAAGCCCAAGAAGTTCTTCGGCTCGGCCCGTAAGATCGAGGAGGGCGGCTCGCTGACCATCCTGGCCACGGCCCTGGTCGACACGGGCAGCCGGATGGACGAGGTCATCTTCGAGGAGTTCAAGGGCACCGGCAACATGGAGATCAACCTCGACCGGCGCCTGGTCGATAAGCGCGTCTTCCCGGCCATCGACATGAGCCGCTCCGGGACCCGCAAGGAAGAGCTCCTCATCGAGGAGCTGGACCTCAACCGCATCTGGATCCTGCGCAAGGTCCTCAGCCAGATGAACGAGGTCGAGTCCGTCGAGCTCCTGATCGACAAGCTGAGCAAAACCAAGACCAACCAGGAATTCCTCAACCAGATGAGCAAGGGATAGGAGTGCGGTCATGAAGACGCTCGGCCTCATCGGGGGCATGACCTGGCATTCGACCGTCGACTACTACCGGCTGATCAACAAGGGCGTCCATGAGCGCCTGGGCGGATCACACTCGGCCGAGCTGCTGCTCCTGTCCATCGACTTCGAACCCGTCGAGGAGATGCAGGGGAGGGGCGACTGGGCCGGCATGGGCCGGCTGATGGGGGAGTGGGCCAAACGCCTCGAGGACGCCGGCGCCGAGGGTCTGGTCATCTGCACAAACACGATGCACCGCCTGGCCGGCGAAGTCGAGAGGGCGGTCAAGGTCCCGCTCATCCATATCGCCGACGCGACGGCCGTGGCCGTCAAGAAGGCCGGGATGTCGACGGTCGCGCTGCTCGGCACCCGGTATACCATGGAGCTGGATTTCTACCGGGGGCGGCTCGAAAAGGAGCACGGCCTCAAAGTCCTCATTCCCGAAGAACCCGGGCGGACGGCCGTCCACGACATCATCTACCGGGAGCTTGCCTTCGGGGACGTCCGGGAGGAGTCGCGGCGCGCCTACATCGGGATCATCGAGGACCTGAAGAAGCGCGGGGCCCAAGGCGTCATCCTGGGCTGTACGGAGATCCCGCTCCTGATCAAAGAGAAGGACAGCCCCGTGCCGGTCTTCGACACGACCGCCCTTCACGCCGCCGCGGCGGTGGATTTCGCGCTCGGCGGCTGAGCGCTCCCGCTTCCGTGCTCCTCCGCCTGACAACCGCCGGGGGAGAAACCCGTCCGGTCATCGGCCGGAATAAAATTGACAGAAGCCTGACAACTCTGCCCGCCGGTCCCTCCATTATGGAAGCGGAATCCCGAAAGGAGGGGCCCATGATCGGATGCAAGGGAACAGGGCGCCGGTTGGCCGGCCGAACGGCCTTCGCGGCGGTGATGCTCATCGTCCTGGCCGGGAGTTCGCTGGCTCAATCCGCCGCGGAACCGGAGCTGGCCGAGGCGGTCGCCGGCAGGAATAAAGTCCGCATCCTCACACCCTCGGGTTCGCTGGTGCTACGAAGGCCGGCGGTGACGGACGAGGGATTGACCGGCTTCGCTTACTCGGGCGGCGAAGCAAAACCAGTTGTCATCCCGTGGGCCGATGTCGGCGGGCTGCAGGTCCGCCGGAGCGGCTTAGGCAAAGGGGCCTTGATTGGAGCCGGGACGGGTGCGGCCCTGGGGCTCGTATTAGGCTTGGCTTCCACCCGGGAATGCAGCGGCTGGATGGACATGTTCTGCGAGGCGACGCCCGCACAGGTCGTCCTGGTCACCGCCATCGGCGGGGCCGGCGGCGGCCTGCTCGGGGCCATGATCGGAGCCCTGACCCGCCGATGGAGCGCCGTTCCCTGGCGGGGTGCGGTCCTTCGGCCCCCCGTCGTTTCCTTGGTGCCGGTGCCCCGGGGCGGGCTCCTGCTGACGATCTCTCTTGCCTTTTGAGGGCGGCTTGCCCTCCGTCCGGTCTAAAGGCCCCTAGGCAAGGGAGCGGCAACGGCCGCTTCCCGCCTTCGTTCCAGCGTCTTGACGGCCTCGACGGCCAGGAACACGGCCAGGCCGAAAGCCGCGACCCGGGCCCAGGACCCGAGGCTGACCGGGGCGCTCCGGAAGAACCGGTTCATGAACGGGACGTAGGCGAAGAGGAGCTGGGCCGCGATCATGACGCCCGCGCCGCCCAGGGCCCAAGCGTTGCCGAACAGGCCCAGCCGGAAGGGCGATACGCGGAGAGAGCGGCAGTTGAAGAGATAGAATACCTCGGCCACGATGACGAGATTGACGGCGACCGTCCGGGCCTGATCGATCCCTGACCCCAGAGCCAGCTCCCACTCGAAGAGCCCGAAGGCCCCGGCCAGGATCATGATCCCGACGAGCAGGATGCGGCGGACGAGGGGCTTCGTCAGGATGGGCGTCCGGGGATCGCGCGGCGGCCGGTCCATGAGGCCCGGCTCGCGGACCTCGAGGGCCAGGGTCGTGCCCAGGAGCGTTGCCGTGGTCATGTTGATCCAGAGGACCTGGATGGGCAGGATGGGCAGGGCCAGCCCGGCCAGGACGGCGACCAGGATGATGAGGCTCTCGCCGACGTTGGTCGGCAGAGTCCAGGTGAAGAACTTGACGAGGTTGTCGAACACGCCGCGGCCCTCCTCGACCGCGGCCTCGATGGAGGCGAAGTTGTCGTCGGTCAGGACCATGTCGGCGGCCTCCTTGGCGACCTGGGTCCCGGCGAGGCCCATGGCCACGCCCACGTCCGCCTGCTTCAGGGCCGGGGCGTCGTTGACCCCGTCGCCGGTCATGGCGGCGATCTGCCCCCGCGCCTGTAGGGCTTCGACCAGGCGGAGCTTCTGCTCGGGGCTGACCCGGGCGAAGACCGCGGTAGCCTCCGCGGCGTCCAGGAACTCGGTGTCGCTGAAGGCCTCGAGCTGCCGCCCCGTCAGGACGCATGTCCGCGGCACCTTCCTGGACCGGCAGGGCCGGAGCAGTCCGACCTGGTCCGCGATCGCGGCCGCCGTCAGAGGATGGTCGCCGGTGATCATCTTGACCTGGATGCCGGCGTCCTGGCAAGTCCGGACGGCGGCCACGGCCTCGGGCCGCGGCGGGTCGATCATGGCCTGGAGGCCGAGGAAGGCCAGCCGGCCGCCGAGGTCCCCGTGTTCGAGGGTCGAGCTGTCCGGCGGCAATTCCCCCTTGGCGAAGGCCAGGACCCGCAGTCCGCTCTCGGCCAGGCGCTCGACCTCGGCCGTGATCTCGGCGAGCGGCAGGGGAGACGCGCACATGGCGACGATCCCCTCGACGGAGCCCTTGACGTAGATCGTCCGCGGCCGGCCCGGGCCGTTGTCGTGGAGCGTGGCCATGTATTGATTTTCCGACTGGAAGGGGATGGCGTCGAGCCGGGGCCGGGCCCTGTCCGCCTCCGCGGCCGACAGCCCGGCTTTGCGGGCCGAGACGATGAGGGCGGCTTCGGTGGGATCGCCTTCGACGGTCCAGCGCCCGTCGACGGCGACGACGGCGCTGTCGTTGCAGAGCAGGCCGGCCGTCAGGGTCTCCAGGAGGGGCCCATCATCGGTCAGCCCGGGATGTTCCCGGCCGCCCTCGAGCAGGATGCGGCCCTCCGGGTCGTACCCGGACCCCGTGGCCTCGTAGCGCCGGCCGCCGGCGTAGAGGCGCTGGACGGTCATCTGGTTCTGCGTCAACGTCCCTGTCTTGTCCGAACAGATGACGGTCAGGCTGCCGAGCGTTTCGACGGCCGGTAGCTTGCGGATGATGGCCTTCCTGCGGGCCATACGGGTCACGCCGATGGCCAGGGTCACGGTCATCACCGCGGGCAGGCCCTCCGGGATGGCGCTGACGGCCAGGGCGATGGCGGCCATGAGCGTTTCGAGGGGATCGCGGCCGCGGAGAAGCCCCGCCCCGATGATGACTCCCGCCAGGCCCAGGATGACGAAGAGCATGGCCCGGCTGAAGCTGTTGATCTTCCGGGCCAGGGGCGTCTCGAGGACGCGGACCTCGGACAGGAGCCGGGAGATGCGCCCGACCTCCGTCGCGTCCCCGGTCGCCACGACAAGGCCCGTCGCCCGGCCGTACGTGACCAGGGTCGACGCGTAGGCCATGTTGGAGCGGTCCCCGAGGGCGGCGTCGTGGCCGACGG
>JBGSUG010000070.1:0-4962 GCA_041736225.1 Candidatus Aminicenantales bacterium
CGGGCCGACATCCGCTTGCCGGGCCGGCAGGCCGAAATGATCCGTCGCGTCGCGGCGACGGGCACGACGACGGTCGTCATCATCTACGGCGGGAGCGCCGTCGCGATGTCCGAATGGATCGACGCGGCCGACGCCGTCCTCATGGCCTGGTATCCCGGCGAGGAGGGCGGCCGGGCCATCGCCGACGTCCTGTGGGGGGATGCGGATCCGGCGGGACGGTTGCCGGTCACGTTCCCGCTCGCCGCCGGGCAGCTGCCGCTCGTCTACAACCACAAGCCGACGGGACGGTTCGATGGCTATCTCGATCTTCCCGGCGACCCGCTCTTCCCGTTCGGGTACGGGTTGAGCTACACCGAGTTCGGATACGCCGATCTGGCCGTCGAACCGAAGGAGATCCCGTCCGGCGGGACGGCCCGGGTCTCGTGCCGGGTCACGAATGCCGGAAAGCGGGCGGGGGCCGAGGTCGTCCAGCTCTTTGTGCACGACAAGCTGGCTTCGGTCGTGCGCCCCGTTCTCGAGCTCAAGGGATTCCGTAAGGTCTTCCTGGAGCCCGGCGCGTCGGTCACGGTAACGTTCGACCTCGGGCCCGAGGAGCTGTCGATGCTCGACGCGAAGATGAAGAAGGTCGTCGAGCCGGGGGAATTCGAGATCCTGGTCGGCCGCTCGTCGCGGGACATCAAGCTGAAGGGCGCCCTGACGGTCAGATAGGGGACCTGGTCTTCACAAACCCGGTTTGCCGCCTGGACTTGTGAAGGCCTGGTCCCTTCCTTTCTTCGGTCTTCGCGCGCGATCAGTCGTTCGCGCCGCGGACGAGCATCCGCTTCTGGGCCTTCTTCTCGGCGTAGGGACGGGGGACGTAGACGTCCTCCCCGGTTATGGGGTCTTTGCCCGTGTGATACATGCAGGTCGAGCGGGTCATGGGTGTCGGCGTGAAGATCTGGACGCCCTCGACCGGCTTCTCCCCGCTCTGCTCGAGCTCGGCGAGGAAATCGGCGAGCTCTCGGGCTTCCTTCTCGGTCGTCCCGGGATGGGCGACCATGAAATAATACTTGAGGTGTTGGGGACGGCCGCCCGTTCCCGCCGTGACGGCCTCGAACAACTTGCGGAACTCGTCGAGCCGGCGACGGCCGCCGCTCTTTCCCATCAGCCTCAGGACCTTGTCCGAGACGTGCTCGGGAGCGATCTTGAGCAGGCCGGAGACGTGGTAGCGGGCGAGCTCCTGGAGGTAATCGGGGCATTCGAGGGCCAGGTCGTAGCGGATACCGCTGCGGACGAAGACCTTCTTGACGCCGGGGACCTTGCGGACGGCTCGCATCAGGGCGATGAGCCGGCGGTGAGCGGGCGCGACCCCCGCCGTGTCCAGGCCGTACATATTGGCCGTCGGGCCGCCGAGGTCGTCGACGAAGCCCTTCCACTCGGGATGCTTCGTCATGAGCCGGACCTCCTCGAGAATGGACCGTTCGCTCCGCGAGACGATACGGTCGCCCTGGTGGAGCGAGAGCGAGCAGAACGAACACCGGCCGACGCAGCCCCGATGGGTTTGGACCGAGAAGCGGGCCATGCCGAGCTCCGGGAAGCCCTCCGGGATGCGGCGGGTGAAGGGCAGGCCGTAGACGCGGTCGAGGTCGGCCGTCGTATAGTCGGGCGCCGGGTACTGGACGACGAAGCGGTTGGCGTGCTTCTGGGCGATCGTCCTCCGGTTCGTCAGGCGCTTTTGGGCCTCGCAGAACTTGTCCTTGTCGGCCAGGACCTCTTCGAACGCGGGGATGACGAGGGCGCCGTCGGGCGCCTCGGCCCGGACGATCGAAGTGCCGCGGATGCCGTCGAGGCCCTCGCCGCGGTCGAGCCGGCGGGCGATCTCGACGACCTGGAGCTCGCCGGGACCGTAGACGAGGATGTCGGCCCGCGTGTCGAGGAGGATGGAGCGGCGGACATCGTCGCCCCAGTAGTCGTAGTGGGCGAAGCGGCGGAGCGAGGCTTCGATGCCGCCGAGGACGATGCGGGCGCCCTTGTGGAGCTCCCGGATCCGGTTGGCGTAGACGATGACGGCCCGGTCGGGCATCCGCGATTGGAAGGGCGCGTTCGGATCGATGGCCCGCTCCCGCTTGAGCGGCGTGTAGTTGACGAGCATCGAGTCGATCGAGCCCGAGGTGATGCCGAAGAAGAGCCGTGGCCGGCCGAGCGCCAGGAAATCGTCCTTCTTCTTCCAGTCCGGGCAGGCGATGACGCCGACGTTGAGACTCTCGGCGTCGAGCACGCGGGCGATCATGCCCACCGGCGAGAGCGGGTGGTCGGCGTAGGGCTCGCCGCTCACGAGGATGACGTCGAAACCCGTTCCCTTCGCGGCGATCATCGGTATTCCCGGGGGATGGCGTAGAGCCCGAAGGCGGCGTTGGCCAGGAGGATGATCCCGGCGATGATCATCGGCACTTGGAGCCCGGCCCGGAAGCCCAGCCAGGAGAAAGCGAAGCTACCGGCCACGTGACCCGAGGTCTGGAGGGTCGTCAGGATGCCCGCGCTCCCGCCGATCGTCTTTTTCTCGAAGAGCCGCGAAATGGTCAGGACGACGAACGCGCCCATGAGGCCGTCGCCGCCCTCGTGGAGGAAGCGGAACAGGAACGACAGCCGGAGGTCGCCGACCGTCATCAGGACGAGGCCCGCGCCCGACAGGACCATGCCCAGCAGGAACAGGCGGCGGTTGCGGACCGGATCGTAGGCCAGCCGCCCGACGAGGAACGCGGCCAGAGCGAGGGCCAGGTAGGCCCCGGCCATATAGAAGGCCACGCCGGCATCGCCGAGCCCGAACCGGGACCGCAGGAATGGTCCGTAGACGGTCCCCTCGGTGCCCCAGTGGAGGGCCAGGAGGACGAGGAAGGCCGAAAAGAGGAGCGTCCGCTTGTTGAAGATGCCGAACCGGTATTCCCTCAGGGAGATCGCCGCGAACCGCTCCTCGCCCAGGCCGCGTACGGCCGGGATGACGAGAACGGCTAGGGCGGCCATGGCCCAGAGAAGCGAGCGAAAGCCGGCGATCCGGATCATCAGGCTGCCCAGGACGAGGCCCGCCGGGGGCCCCAGGGAGAGCCAGCCGACGAATCGACCGTACTTGCGGTTCGGGTCGCCCCCCGAATCGTGCTTGTAGTAGAAGCTGTTGATGGACACGTTGATGGCGTTGTTGGCGATCCCCAGGAGAAGGAACGCCGCCGCCATCGGCGCGACGCTCCGGATATACCCGACCGCGGCGATCAGGGCGGCCATCGCCAGCAGACCGCCGAGAATGACCTTCTTCATGGACACCCGGTCGTTCAGCCAGCCGGTCGGAAAGGCGAAGACGATGGGCGCCGCGGCGAGCATGGCTACGACGAGGCCGATCCCGACGCCGTCGAAGCCGAGCCTCATGAATTGGAGGGGGGCCAGGAACACCACGGTCGTGAACGCCATCGTGCGGACGAAGTTGATGAGGTGGACACGCCGCATGCCCGCCATTATAAATTAAATCGGGGACACAATACTCATTTCCGAATTTATTCGAGTCGATGAGCCGTGTGAGGAAAAAGCGAAAAAAAACGGGGCGGCGTCGCCGCCGCCCCCGTCTGTTTCTACAGCCTTTCCCGCTATTTTTTCTTGAGGTCGACGTTGCCACTGAAGCTCTTGAGGACGACGGTCGCCCCGCCCTTGCCGACCGTGCCCTGGATCTCCTTCGGCGAGATCTTGCCGACGACCTTGATCTCGAAATCGCTGTCGATGTCGCCGCTGAAGGTGTTGGCCTCGAAGTCGAAGCCCGCGTCGGCCGGGATGGACATCCGGACGTCGCCGCTGTGCGTCTTCAGCTCGTAGCGTCCGCCGGCCTCGATCGCGCCGATGTAGGTGACGTTGCCGCTGACGGTCTTGACGTCGACGGTCCGGGCCCCGGAGACGTCCGTCATCCGGATGTCGCCGCTCACCGCGTCGGCTTCGAGGGAGCCTTTGATCCGGGTCACGCCGATGTTCCCGGAGACGGCCTTGATGAACGCGTCCCCGGCGATGTTCTCCAGGACCAGGTCCCCGCTGACGAGCTTGACCTCGGCCCCGGCCGCGCCGCGCACGTCGACGTTGCCGCTGACGCAGTCGATCTTGGCCTTCCCGCCGATGGGCGCGACGTCGACGTCGCCGCTGACGGAATGGAGCTCGACCGCGGCCATCTCGGGCACCCAGATCTTGTAGTCCACGGAGACGCTGATGGAATTGCCGCCCCAGAATCCGCCGCTCTTCTTCGGGTATTTCGTCTCGACGCGGACGAGGTCGCCTTCCTTCGTCACCTCGATGGTCACGAGCCCGGCGTTCTCCTTGGCCTTTTCGAGCGAGCCCGCCTTGGAGGTCTTGACGGCCTCGATCTTGACCTGGGCTTCCTTCCAAGTCGCGACCGAGATCTCTCCAGAGATGTTGCTCAGGTAGAGCTTGCCGTTCGCGGCCAGGGCCTCGGTCTTCGAGAATTTCTCCTCGAATTTCTGCTCGGCCAGCACGGGCGCCGCGACGAAGGCGACGGCGAGAGCCAACGCGATGAGGACGGTCGTCGCTGTCCGTTCCTGTTTTTTCATCATATCGGTCCTCCTAATCGTTCCGTCAGATTATCGTTTTCCCGACCGCGGCGTCCCGGTCCCCCCTCCGGAGGTCCAGGGCCGCATCGAGCAGCGTGATCTTCCGCGTGTAAGCGGCCAACAGGTAATCGCGGGCTTCGAGGTCGTCCGGCTCGGTCCGAACGGCCGCCCGGCAGGCCTGGATGGTGGCATCGACGACCGACAGGTTCCGGTCGAAGAGCTCCACGACCGCCGGCGCCAGCCCGTCCTTATCGGCCGCGAAGGCCTCCCCGAGGGCCTTGATGGCCTGCTCGTAGTGGCGCTCGGCCTCGTCGAGCTTGGCCAGCGTGTACGCCTCGCCGCCCTTCGCCGCCGCGGACAGAGGCGCGTCCTGCCTCTCCAGCCGCCG
>JBGSUG010000078.1:0-2756 GCA_041736225.1 Candidatus Aminicenantales bacterium
GTCCTGGCCGGAGCGGCCGCCGGCCTCGTCGTCGGCGCCGTGGTCATGTATCTCGCTCTGAGAGCGCCCGGGCCCCGGCCGGACCCGGGGGTGGGCTATTTCGCCTCCGGGGAGTTCCTGGACCGGGCCGAGCTCGAGCAGGCCCGCCGGAACACGGTCGATTACCTGGAGAAAAGCCAGTACATGCTGCTCGACATGTTCGATTCGGCCGAGCAGGGCCCCGTCGTGCCGCCCGCCATCCGCGCCGAACGGGCCCGGGACCTCGTCCAGAAAAAGAGATACCTCAACGCCCAGCTCGAGAGGTACCAGATGGCCAAGGCCAAGTCCATCTGCGACCAGATCGAGCTTCTCTTCCGGGAGCTCGCCCAGGTCAGCGACGAGCTACCCGCCGCCGAGCTCGGGCGGCTCCGCGGCTTCGTCGAGGAGCGCCAACTCCTCCTCAAGATCAATCTGGTCAAAAAGGAACTGCAAAGCGGGGTTTGACATGAAAAAAACCACTTGGACGATCTGTTTCGCGCTGGCCTTGGGGCTGGCGCAGGCGGCCGTCCTCCCGGTCTCGGCTCAGGACAAGCCCGGGACGGACGAAAGCCTCTACCGCGAGGCCAAGCTCCTCGTCTTCGACAAGAGCTGGAAGGCGGCCCTGGAGAAGCTCGACCAGCTCACCGACAGGTTCCCCGAAAGCCCGCTCGCCGGCCAGGCCCTCTTCTATAAGGGAGAGTGCCTGAGCGGCCTCGGCGGCCGGGAGCGGGACGCGCTGCGGGCCTACAAGGGCTACATCAGGCTCGACGACGCCAAGCCCAGTCTGGTCGAGGAATCCGAAGGCTCCATCATCGACCTGGCTTTCGACCTCTACGAGGACGGGGACGCGGCCGCGATCCGCGACGTCGAGAGCCGCCTGGACCACGGCAACAAGGTCGTCCGCTACTACGCGGCCTACAAGCTCAGCATGGTCGCCGACAAGAAGCTCGCGGCCAAGGCCGCGCCGGTCCTGAAGGGGGTCGTCGAGTCCGAAAAGGACCCCGAGCTTCTCGACCGGGCCCGGATCGCCCTGCTGCGCGTCTCGCCCGAGAGCCTGAAGTCCGCCGACGAGAGGGCTCCCCGGACCGGTTCGGCCCGGCTGCTCAGGATCCGCATCCGGAAGGCGGGCATGAAAGAGCCCGCCTTCTCGCTCAACATCCCCTTCGCCCTGGCCGACCTGGCCCTCGGCGCCATGGACGACGACGACAAGGCGGCCATGCGCAAGAAGGGCTACGACCTCAACAGGATCATGAGCGAGCTTTCGAAGTCCAAGGAGAGCATCCTCCGCATCGCGGGCGACGACGGCTCGATCATCGAGATATGGATCGACTGATGACGACACCAAGGAGAACGAACGTGAAAAGAACGATCATCGCCCTCATCGCCGTCCTGGCCGTCACGCTCTTGGCCGCGCCCGCCGTGGCGGCCACCCGGAACGATTTCCGGACCATCCAGAAGGCCGTCAAGCAGAACCCGGCCTACGAGGAGGGGAAGGAAGTCCGCTGGTTCAAGGTCCTGATCACGGACAGCAAGTCGAGCGAAGCCAAGGTCAAGGTGACCCTGCCCATCGCCCTGATCGAGCTCATCCTCAGCTCCGATGCGGCGCGCCACGTCAAGGTCGACGGGAGCCGGTGCGAGGTCGACCTGAAGGCGCTCTGGATGGAGCTCAAGAAGGCCGGCCCCATGGCCCTTATCGAGATCCAGGACGACGGCGCCGTCATCAAGGTCTGGTTAGAATAAGGTCGCCGCTTGATTGACAAGGTCTCCGGGGCCCCATAAAATGGGGGTCCGGGAGGCCCCCTTGGGTAAAACGTTTTCGGAAAAGATCCTGGGCCGCAAGGCCGGGAAGGACGTCCAGGCCGGCGAAGTCGTCTCCGTCTCGCCGGATTACGTCCTGTCCCACGACAACTCGGCGGCCATCATCAAGGAATTCCAGAAGCTCGGCGTCGCGAAGGTCCGGGCGCCCGGGAAGATCGTCATCGTCCTCGACCACATCGTCCCCGCCGCCGACGAGAAGTACGCCCAGAACCACAAGTCGATCCGCGAGTTCGTCGCCGCCCAGGGGATCCCGAACTTCTTCGACATCAACGCCGGCATCTGCCACCAGGTCCTGCCCGAGCAGGGCTTCGCCCTCCCGGGCCTCGTCATCGTCGGCAGCGATTCGCACACGCCGAGCTACGGCGCGCTTGGGGCCTTCGCCGCCGGCATCGGACGGACCGAGACCGCCTGCACCTGGGCGACCGACGAGATCTGGCTCCGCGTCCCGGAGACCATGCGCATCGACCTCTCCGGTCGGATGCGGCCGGGTGTCTTCGCCAAGGACCTCAGCCTGAAGCTCATCGGCGACCGCGGCGCCGAGATGGCCAACTACAAGGCCGTCGAGTTCGCCGGGCCCGCGGCCGGGGACTTCAGCGTCGGCGCGCGGCTGACCCTGGCCAACATGTCGGCCGAGATGGGGGCCAAGAACGGCTACTTCGCCCCCGACGACAAGGCCCTGAAGTGGCTCGAGGGCCGGGCCCGCGCGCCGTTCACCGCCGTCGCCTCGGACCCCGACGCCGCCTACGAATCCGTCCTCGCGTACGACCTCGCGGCGCTCGAACCCCAGGTCGCCTGCCCGCACACGGTCGACAACGTCAAACCGGTCTCCGCCGTCGCGGGCCAGCGCGTCGACCAGGTCCTCATCGGCACGTGCACGAACGGCCGTCTCGAGGACCTCGAGGCCGCCGCGGCCATCCTCG
>JBGSUG010000092.1:0-2494 GCA_041736225.1 Candidatus Aminicenantales bacterium
GCGCGGCCCCCCGCCTCGTCGCGCCCCACGGCGGCTGGGTCGCCCGGACCCTGGCCGGGATGACCGTCGAAGAGAAGATCGGGCAGATGGTCGCCATCCGGTTCACGGCCGAGTTCCGGAACGCCGACAGTGCCTACCTCCGGGAGCTCGAATCGCTCGTCGTCGATGCCGGCGTCGGCGGCATGATCCTCTTCGCCCCCGCGGAGGTCCGCGAGACGGCCCGGCTCGCCAACGCCTTCCAGAAGCTGGCCAAGGTCCCCCTCCTCATGGCCTCCGATTTCGAAAGGGGAGCCGCCAACCGGGTCACCGGCCCGACCCTCTTCCCGCCGTTGATGTCGCTCGGCGCGGCCGGTTCCGAAGACCTGGCCTACGCCATGGGACGTATCACCGCCCTCGAAGGCCGGGCCATGGGCATCCACATGACCTATGCCCCTGTCGTCGACGTCAACATCGACCCGGACAATCCCATCATCAACACCCGGGCCGTCGGCGCGGACCCGGACCTCGTCAGCCGCATCGCCAATGCCTTCATCCGGGGCGTCCAGGAGAACGGCATGATCGCCACGGCCAAGCACTTCCCCGGCCACGGCGACACCAGTCAGGATTCCCACAGCCTCATGCCGACGATCGAGGCGAGTCTCGAGCGCCTGGAGAAGGTCGAGCTCTATCCCTTCCAGTCGGCCG
Source organism: Candidatus Aminicenantales bacterium (assembly GCA_041736225.1). Taxonomy (GTDB): domain Bacteria; phylum Acidobacteriota; class Aminicenantia; order Aminicenantales; family Saccharicenantaceae; genus RBG-16-66-30. The sequence continues at coordinate 685 of JBGSUG010000092.1, forward strand.
TCGACGCCGGCGTCAGGGCCGTCATGAGCGCCCATCTCGCCGTCCCGGCGCTCGACCCGACGCCCGGCCTGCCGGCGACACTGTCCGCGCCCATCATGACCGGCCTCCTGCGGCAGAAGATGGGCTTCCGGGGCCTCGTCGTCACGGACGCCCTGGAGATGGCCGGCGTGACCAGGTCGTTCTCCACAGAGGAAGCGGCTCTCAAGTCCATCCAGGCCGGGATCGATCAGCTCCTTCTCCCGCCCGATCCGGCCAAGGTCATCGCTTACCTCGCCGGTGCTGTTCGGGACGGCCGCATCTCCGTGCCCCGGATCGACCAGTCGGTCCGCCGCATCCTCGAGGTCAAGGCCGCCCTCGGCCTCGACCGGGACCGCTTCGTCCGGGTCGAAGAGCTCGAGCGCCGCATCGCCTCGAAGGCCTATCTCGATCAGGCCGTCAGGACCTACGAGAGTTCCGCGACCCTGGTCAGGAACGAGGGCTCCGTCCTGCCGCTTCCTCCGGGCGACGTGCCGGGGAAGATCGCCGTCCTCTCCCTGAGCAGCGACCTCGGCGACTATTTTGCCGGACAGGCCTTCGTCTCCGCCATGAAGAAGCGGTTCCCGGCGGCGGAAGCCTTTTTCGCCGACGGCGACACGGGGCGGGAAGCGCTCGAAGAAGCGTTCACCAGAGCCTCGGCCGCCGACACCGTCGTCATCGCCCTCTTCTCCCGGCTCAGCGACGGCAAGGGCACGGTGGGCCTCCAGCCGGGGCACATCGAGCTCGTTCGCAAACTCGCCTCGGCCGCAGACGGCCCGCCCGTCGTCGCGGTGTCCTTCGGCAGCCCCTATCTCCTCCGCCACGTCCCCGAGGTCGACGCCTACATCTGCCTGTACCGGGGGACGCCGGAAGCACAGGCGGTCGCCGTACGGGCCATCGCGGGAGAGCTGGACGTCTCCGGCCGGTTGCCCGTCTCCATCCCCGGTCTCTACCCGGTCGGGCACGGGATCGAACTCAAAAGGAGAACGTCATGATCTATAAATTCCTGGGCAGGACTGGGGTCAAGGTCTCGACCGTCGCCTACGGGACGATGTCCTTCGGCGGGGATGCCGACGAAGCGGGCTCGAAAGCCCTTTTCGAGGCCTGCCGCGCCGCCGGCGTCAACGTTTTCGACTGCGCCGACATGTACTCCCGAGGCCGGGCCGAAGAGATCCTCGGCGGGCTCATCGAGGGCTGCCGCGAAGAGGTCCTCATCACCAGCAAGGTCTATTTCCCGGCCGGGCCGGACGTCAACGCCATGGGCGCCTCACGCCGCCGTGTCATGTATGCCGTCGAGTCCAGCCTGCGCCGTCTCCGGACCGACCGCATCGACATCTACTACATCCACCGTTTCGACGACCGGACCCCGCTCGAGGAGACCCTGCGGGCCTTCGACGACCTCGTCCGGCAGGGCAAGGTCGTCTATACCGGCGCGAGCAACTTCGCCGCGTGGCAGGTGGCCAAGGGGCTGGGCATCTCGGCCAAAGAGGGCCTGTCCGCGTTCGCCTGCATCCAGCCGATGTACAACCTGGTCAAGCGCCAGGCGGAATCGGAGATCCTGCCCATGGCCGAGGCCGAAGGGCTGGGCGTTTTCCCCTACGGCCCTCTCGCCGGGGGGCTGCTCAGCGGCAAGTACGGCGTCTCGCGCCGGCCCGATTCGGGGCGGCTCATCGACAACAGGATCTACGGGACGCGCTACGCCGACGCCCTGAACTACGAGGTGGCCGACCGCTTCGCCGCCTTCGCCCGGGAGCGGGGTTTTGACCCGGCCGCCCTGGCCGTGGCCTGGGCCGCC
>JBGSUG010000140.1:0-19076 GCA_041736225.1 Candidatus Aminicenantales bacterium
AATAGCGCCTTCTTGAAGTGTGTCCTATAATGCTGCTGGGCCATCGTAGTAAAAGTCCTCCTCTCATTCGATTTTGCACTCGAAGAGAGTTTACGATGGCCCACCTCCTATGCCAAGTTGCGAACATCACCATACACCAGCGTAGAGAACGCGGAGAAAGCGAGACTTATCATTTCACTCTATGAGAAGATGAAGGTGGAAATTCCCAAGGCTGTGAAATCCCAATACGTGGTGGCTGCGATCGATGCTCTTTTCAAGCGCCCCGTATTTCAGAGCAAGAATTTCATAGCTCAGTCAAAGATCCCGAGAGACAGCGCCCTGCGAATTCTCCGCGGCCTGAAAGCGAAAGGCTTCATTGACGAGATTCGTCCCGGCAAAGGAAGGCGGGCTGCAGTTGCCGTGTTTCCAGAACTGCTCCGGATCACCAGGGAATAGCATTATATTGCAGGGAAGCCACGATTCCCATTTTGTGAATAATATTTATAGTTATATGCAACACAACGTTTCTTGTGCGGCGCCCATGCAACGCAAGACTCGGCTGTGGGAATGAGGCCAGGAGTCCGTGAATGTTCGATGAGGAAGCCGAAGCAAAGCTTCGAGCGCTCCATCGGCAGCTTCAAGAACTCGAAGAGAAGCGCAAGGAAATTATCGGGCAGATCGAGAGCCTTGGGCTGGGAACGGGAGCCAAGGCCCCTAAGGTGGCTGAGGCCGCGGCGCCAGCACCGAAGCGGCCAGAACAAGCGGTCATTCCCGAGCTGTTCGAGCCGCCTAGCACGCCGCAACTCGTCTCAGCGTTACAGGCTGCTTCGGCTGCCGCAGCGGCATCCCCAGAACGAGCAAGGGACGTCGGGCCGGTCACATCGTCATCTCGGCCTATAGAGAAGGTCGCACTCTTCAGATCGCTCTTCCGGGGGCGTGAGGACATTTATGCCCTCCGCTGGGAGAGTCTGAAGACCGGAAAATCCGGCTACCAGCCTGTCTGCAAGAACGATTGGATCCGGGGGCTCTGCCGACGCCCACAGGTCAGGTGCGCAGCATGCCCGAACCGGGAATTCGTGCCGGTGACGGATCGGGCCATAGGCCGACATCTGTTCGGAGCTGAAATGCCGGACGAGCATATCCTCGCCCGGACATCGTCCGGCGCGTCTCGCCCGCCTGGCTACGCCAAACGCGACTTCGTCATGGGCGTCTATCCGCTTCTCGAGGACGAAACGTGCTGGTTCCTGGCTGCGGACTTCGATAAGAAGCACTGGCCCACAGACATCGCGGCGTTCCGCCAAGCATGCCTGCGCTTTGGGGTACTCGTCGCCTTCGAGCGCTCCCGCTCGGGGAATGGCGCTCACGCCTGGCTTTTCTTTGCTGAGCCCATCCCAGCCGCCTTGGCGCGGCGCCTGGGTTGCCTCCTTCTCACAGAGGCCATCGACCTCAGCCCAGAGATCGGCCTCGGGTCCTACGACCGGTTGTTCCCAAGCCAGGACATCATGCCCGACGGAGGATTCGGCAACCTCATCGCTCTCCCGCTCCAACACCGCGCCGCCTCCTCGGGCAACAGCCTTTTTATTGATGAGGGCCTTACGCCCATCGCCGATCAGTGGGCGTATCTCTCGTCCCTCGCTTCCCAACGCATCACCCGCGCCAAGATCGAGTCTCTCGTCGAAGAAGCCGCACGCAAGGGCAATGTCATCGGAATTCGTCTCCCCGTGTCTGACGATGCTGAGGACGAGGCCGAGCCCTGGCATGCGCTTCCCTCGCGGCGCTCCCGCTACGCCGATCGCGCCTTGCGCGTGCCGTTCCCGCCCCGGATCCCGCTCGTCCTCGCCAATACGATCTACATCGATAAGGCACTCCTCACCCCGGCCCTCCAAGCACGTCTCATCCGGCTCGCTTCGTTCCAGAACCCCGAGTTCTACAAAGCTCAGGCCCTGCGCCTCTCGACGTTCGGAAAGCCTCGGATCATCTCATGCGCCGAGGATTACCTCCGCCATATCTCTTTGCCGCGCGGATGCCTCGACGACACGATCGAATTCCTAACGTCCCTCGGCATCGAAGCTCCGATCGACGATAAGCGCATTTCAGGGGCCCCCGGTTCTCCGCCTATCCATTTTCGTTTCATGGGCACCCTCCGTCCCGAGCAAGAACAGGCCGTCGCGGCGCTCCTCCCCCACGACACAGGGATCCTTGCCGCGGCCACAGCCTTTGGGAAGACCGTCGTTGCCGCCCGTATGATAGCCGCCCGCGCCGTGCCCACGCTCGTCCTCGTCCACCGCCGCCAACTCCTTGATCAGTGGGCCGCACAGCTCAAGGAGTTCTTGGGCCTCGCCACGGGGGACATCGGCGCTATTGGCTCGGGAAAGCGCAAGCCGAGCGGATGCGTCGACATCGCTCTCATCCAAAGCCTATGCCGGAAGGGCTTCGTCGACGACATCGTCCAGGGCTACGGCCACCTCGTTATCGACGAATGTCATCACATTCCGGCCGTGTCCTTCGAGCAGATCGCGCGCCGGTTCGGGGGCAGGTACGTTCTCGGGCTATCCGCGACGGTGACGCGTAAGGACGGCCACCACCCGATCATCTTCATGCAGTGCGGGCCGGCGCGATTTCGCGTCGGAGCGAAGCAGGGTGCCCAGGCCCATCCGTTTAACCATAAGGTCATCGTGCGCCCTACAAGTTTCGACTTGCCCCGAACTGCTCCCGAGAAACTCACGATCCAGGAGATCTACGATCTCCTTATCAACGACGAGGCGCGGAACGAGCTCATCTTCGAAGACGTTGTGCAGGCCATCGCGCGCGAGAGGCGCTCGCCCGTGCTGATCACAGAGCGTCGCGATCATCTCGAGATGTTCGCCGAGCGCTTCCGGCCACGCGTGCGAAACGTGGTCGTCTTCAAAGGCGGGATGCGGCAAAAGCAGAGGGAGCAGCTTCGGGAGCGGCTCACCGCGATCGGCGATGACGAGGACCGGCTTCTTATTGCGACCGGCCGTTATCTCGGCGAGGGCTTCGATGACGCCCGTCTCGATACCCTCTTCCTTACGCTCCCGATCTCGTGGAAGGGGACACTCGCTCAGTATGCCGGGCGCCTTCACCGCCTCCATTATAACAAGCGCGAGGTCCGGATTTACGACTACGCGGACCTTAGGGTCGCGATGCTCGAGCGAATGTTCAGGCGCAGGCTTGGGGGGTATAAGGGGCTGGGGTATGAAGCCGAGGGGGCGATGGGGAAAGGGAGCAGTCGTCAGGCGCGCTAGGGCCGGGCGTGTCTCCCGCTTATCCGATCCCTATACGACTCTTATCCGGGACGTGACATCCAGGAAGAACTCCTTCGACCAGATCGCCAGCGCCCCAGGGTCCTTCACGAAAGGCTCCGCTTCGCGCCGGATCTCGCCTATGTCGACGCTATCGATCCGCAGCGCAATGCGTTTCCGGAGCTCCGCCTCAGTCAGAGGCGCAGGTCCCTCCCAATGCCCCGTCTGACGCATCCTCAGCTCGAGATGCAACAGGTGGAGCTCGGGGTGATGGGCCGCGAACCAGACGAGATCGTACCAGTCCCTCCCCTTGACCCGGCTCTTCCATTGCCGGCAGAGGACGGCGTGCATCTTTCCCGCGAAAAGATCGGGCAGGCTGAACGTCCTGAGCGCGAACGGGACTGGCCGGAGGAGATAGCGGACCTCCGTTGAAAACCCCGGTGGCGGGTCCGTGTCGACCTCAAGCCTGATCTTCAGCACCTGGTTCCGGGGGACCTGCTGGACGAGGCCCCGCTCGAACTCGACCGTGATCATCTGGGTCCGCGTGTCAGCCTTGAGGAAGGCGGATTGAACGGCCGTTGGAGCCTGCTTCTTGCGGCCCTCGATCTCGACCGCGAAACCGAAGGAAGCGAGCTCCCTTTTCAAGGACTCGCTGTAGTCGGCGAGATCGAAGCCATCGCCCTTCTTGAGTAGCGAGAAGTCCAGATCCTCCGAATACCGGTCGAGACCATAAAGCACGCGGAGGGCGGTTCCCCCATAGAACGCCGCCTTCTCGAAGAACTTGCCGCGCCAAAGTCCCAGGAGCGCTATCTCCTGCATGACCTCCCTCAAGGCCCAGAGGGAGTCCTGAACCGAGTGGATCTCGTAAGTCGCCAGCATCTGACGGACGGCCTCGTTCATTGGCTCTCTCCCTTTTCAGATCTCTGGACGCGCCTCACGAGCCCGCTGAGATGCCTTAGCTTCAACGAACGGTAGCGAGAAGCGAAATCGTCGATCCTCTCGGCGGACAATGACCGGAGGGCGCCGGCGTCGACCCTCAGGTCGGCCTCGAGGAACCGGCCCATCTCCACGATCGACGCGACGCGCCCGCCCCGCGCCGAGACGACCTTGTCGGCCAAGGCCTTCTCGGGCGAGGCGATCAGGAAGGCCTGTCGGTCCTCCGCCTCCACCCGGACCACGCCAACCTCGTAGGCGCGGGCCGGGATTTGCCGATAAACGAAAAGGCCCACGGGGGTGGCGAACCGGCGCGAGCGGTTCGGCGTGACCGACGTCAGGGCTTCGACCCTTTCGGGGATCAGCCCGTGATAGGCGAGCGCGTAATCCAGCGAGACATAGGAAGGGCCGTAGACGAGGTTGGCCAGCAGCTCCTTCGAATAGGGACGCCTGCGATAGCGATCGCCGAAGACGTAAATCCCCTTCTTCACCCTCACGACGACGCCCTGGCGGAGCAGGTCGTTGATCCTGTTCCTGGGGTAAGCCAACCCCTTCAAGGCGTCGATCAGGGTCTGATAGTCGAAGACCTCGGCTTGGATTCGCTCTCGGACATCGACGGGCATGGCTGTTTCCTGTCAATTCTTCATAGTAAGTTGACTATTTGTCAACATACTATGCTAATTCAGCATGGTTGTCAAGCCCTTTCTGGAACCCCGGGCCGGGGCGCCGTTCTAGACCTTTGGATAAGGCGGCCGAGGGAGCCAATTTTCAGGCCGCTGACCGGGTTGCGAATGCCGGGGAGCAATTGAAACGGCGGGTCTTATCTGAGCCGTTGAGAGGCTAAATGTGGCAATGCCGAATCAGGGCGAACTTAGGTAAGATGGACTCTGGCCGACGACCTCAAGATTGTGGAGTTGTCCTTTCGCTAATTATTTTCAAAGAATGGGATGAGGTTTTGCAGTTGGCTGCAAACCTACATCATCAGGCGTTCAGATATGGGACATGCCGCAGTGCACAGATAGACTATTTGTGCCATCTCTGGTTTTCAGGAGGCCCTCTCAGCCCCATATTTTGGGCCAAATAATGTGGGTCACATTTGGGTCATATTTGTGCCACATCAGAGGGTAAACGTGGGCAAATCCGGGCAAGCGCAGGCAAATTGGGCTTAAGCGGGGACCTGGCCTAAATCGATGATTTCGCTCGCCATATGGGGGGAAACGTGGCGTGCCTGAGAGGATTCGAACCTCCGACCTTTGGATCCGGAGTCCAACGCTCTATCCAGCTGAGCTACAGGCACGCACCGGCCTTAAAAGCCACTAAGTTATAGCGGAAAGCCGGCAAAAAGACAAGTTCGATGAGCGGTCCGGCGAGTCCGCGCTGCTTCGCTACAGGGCATGGATCGAAGGTCAAGGCAAGAAGACGGACGGGTCGACGCGCAGCAGCTCGCCGACGGCTTTGAACGGTCGGGTCCAGGCCTCTGACGCACCCGGTCCCCCGCTCCGCTTCGCCCGGCCCGGGCCGAAGAGCGTTTTCGCGGTCGAAAAGTAGACGTTCTGGCTCCCCCAGAGGTCGAAGCCGAGACCGAGCCGCTTCAGCACGGAGAGGACGTCCTCGATCTTCTCCAGCGCGGCGACATCGTCGGGCTTCCCGGCCCAATCGGCCACGAGCGCCGCGACCCTGTTGCTGACGATATAGCTCAGGGCCCCGCCGTCGGGAACGAAATCCCAGGCCTCGTATTCCTTCGCCAGCTTGCGCAGCCGCCCGGGATCGAGATCGGGACCCTCCATCAGCCGGCGGAAGTCGGTGTTCAGGACGAACTGGGCCGGGGCCGAAAGCGCCTCCGGCGGGGGGATCAGCATCTCCCGCATGGCCTGCATGATCGGGTAATTCGTTTCGAAGATCTGGCGGAAGTCCGCCTCGATACCACGCAGGTTCCCCTCCAGGACCTTGAACAGGATCTTGCGCTTTTCCTCCGTGAACAGGTGCCAGAGCGTGTATATCCCTCCCCCGAACTCCTGGTCGATCAGGCGCACGACCGAGGCCATGTCGCCCTTGTCGAAGGCCCCGCCGATCGCCCGGCAGGTGGCCCGGTAGGAGGCTTCGCCGTCGTGGCCCCGGACGCCCGCCGTGATGTTCTCGTCGCCGAGGTGGAGGACGGCGTAATCGACGGTCCGCTCCTGCCACGTGACCGTGGATGTCAGCTTCACTTTGCCCAGGGCCAGTTTCCGCGGCCCTGCTTCCTTCTTTTCGAAGACGTCCGCGTCCGCCGTGTAGTGCCCTGTTTTGACGCCTCCGGGATCGGTCTCGAAAAGTGAGGACACCGCGAAATGGGCGCCGAGGCGGAGGAAATCGACGATGGCCGGCCGGACGAGTTTCTCGTAGACTACGGCGCCGTTCTTGTGCCGGGGCACGTTGCTCCGCGCCGCCTCGAGCATCCCAACGTATTCGGCTTCGAGATCGACGCCGCCGACCTCGCGGATAAGCTGCAGGGCCCGGGCGGCGTACTGGATGACCTGGACGGTCTCGACGTTGGAGATGTCGTCGAAGAACCAGCCGTCGCTCGTGAAAATCAGCATCGCGTGCCGCTCCAGCTCGAGGAGCTTGAGGACCGTGATCTTGTCCTCTTCGGCGAGCCGGCGCCCGATGTTCCGGACGAAGAAGGCATCGACCGACTCGGGCGACCGGTCGAGGACGACCGAGATGTAGTCGTCCCGGATGGCCCACGGGTCCGGCGCGTAGGCGCCCAGGCCCGACTCGAAGACCGCTGCGGCCTTTTCGCCCAGCCAGTCCATCGCTTCCCGGAGCGGGGTCCGCCAGGCTTGGCTCCAACCGGCGTGGGCACCGGACGAGCAGGCGCAATCGCTCTTCCAGCGCTCGATGCCGTGGCAGCAGCTCCAGGACGAGTCTTCGACGATCCTGACCTCGTCGGCCGGCGGGAACCGTTCGAGGTAGTCCCCGTAGACGGTGATCTCCGCGAGCCCGTTCTTCTCGATGTAGCGGAGGGCGTAAGCCAGGGCCATCTCGCCGAAGCGGTGATGGTGCCCGTAGGTCTCGCCGTCGGTGGCGATGTGGACGAGCTCGGGACGATCGTCCTTCCCCGAAAATCCGGCGACGAGCCTCTTCGCGAATTGCTCGCCGTTCCTGAGGAGGTTGCCAAAGGCGAGATCGTGTGAGAGCGGGCCGTCGTAGAAGAAGAGGGTGATCGTCCGGCCCGACGGCAACCGGCAAAGGTAGGGCTTTCTCGGATCGATCCGGCCGTCGCCCGCGTCCCGCCACTCCCCGCCCGCAAGGGGCCTCGTCGCCGAGGCCTGGCGCGGCGCGAGGACCGTGAACAGGATGCCTTCGGCGGCCATGACGTCGAGCGACTCGAGGTCGACCGCCGCCTCGGGCAGCCACATCCCCTCGGGCCGGCGGCCGAAGCGGGATTCGAAGTCCCGGATGCCCCAGAGGACCTGGGTCCGCTTGTCGCGGCTCGTGGCCAGGGGCATGATGATGTGGTTATAGGCCTGGGCCATCGCGGTCCCGTGGCCGCGGAACCGGTCCCGGGCCGTCCTGTCGGCCTCGAGAATGGCCCGGTAGACTTCCGGGTTCGCCCTCTCGAGCCAGGAGAGGAGCGTCGGGCCCGCGTCGAAGCTGATCGAGGCGTAGTTGTTGACGATATCGACGATGCGGTCCTTGTCGTCGAGCATCCGGGCTGCGGTGTTCGGGGCGTAGCATTCGGCCGAGACGCGCTCGTTCCAGTCGTGATAGGGCGCGGCCGAGTCCTGGACCTCGATCTCCTCGAGCCAGGCGTTTTCCCGCGGCGGCTGGTAGAAATGGCCGTGGATGCAGACGAAGCGGCTCATCCCTCCCTCTTGAAGACGAGGACGCCGAGGGGAGGCAGGGTCAGTCGCAGCGAATGGGTCCGGCCGTGGAGCGGCTCGGCGACCGCCTCGGCCGAGCCGAGGTTGCCCAGGCCGCGGCCGCCGTACTCTTTCGCATCGCTGTTCAGGACCTCGCGCCAGCGGCCTCCGGCGGGGACACCGACCCGGTAATCGCCGTGGGCTTCGGGCGTAAAATTGCAGACGACCAGGAGGACGTCTTCGTCCTTCCGGCCCTTCCTCAGGTAGCTGACGATGCTGTGGTCCACGTCGTTGAAATCGATCCATTCGAAACCGGCCGGCTCGAAATCGAGCTCGTAGAGGGCCGGCTCGCGGCGGTAGAGGTCGTTGAGGTCCTTGACCCAGCGCTGGACGTTCCGGTGCGTCTCGTGCTCGAGGGCGTGCCACTCCAGGCTCTCCTCGTGGGTCCACTCCTTCCACTGGGCGAACTCCCCGCCCATGAAGAGGAGCTTCTTGCCCGGGTGGGTGAACATGTACCCGTAGAGGGCCTTGAGGTTGGCGTACTTTTCCATCTCCGCGCCGGGCATCTTGCCGACGAGCGAGCCCTTGCCGTGGACGGCCTCGTCGTGCGACAGGGGCAGGATGAAGTTCTCCGTGTAGGCGTACCACATGCTGAAGGTCAGGTCATTCTGGCTGTACTTGCGGAAGAGGGGGTCCTGGCTGAAGTAGGCCAGCATGTCGTGCATCCAGCCCATCTTCCACTTGAGGCCGAAGCCCAGCCCGCCGAGCGGAACGGGCCGGGTGACCATGGGCCAGGCGGTTGACTCCTCGGCGGTCGTCTGGATGTCGGGGAAGGCCCCGTAGGCGACCTCGTTGAGGCGCCGGATAAAGCTCAGGGCCTCGAGGTTCTCGCGCCCGCCGTAGCGGTTGGGGATCCACTCCCCCGCCTTGCGGGAATAGTCGAGGTAGAGCATAGAGGCCACGGCGTCGATCCGCAGGCCGTCGGCGTGGTAGCGCTCGAGCCAGAACATGGCGCTGCTGATGAGGAACTCGCGGACCTCGTTGCGGCCGTAGTTGAAGATGGCGCTCTTCCAGTCGGGATGGAAACCCTTGCGCGGATCCTGGTGCTCGTAGAGGGAGGTGCCGTCGAAGCGGCCCAGGCCGTGTCCGTCGGTGGCGAAGTGCGAGGGGACCCAGTCCAGGATGACGCCGATCCCGTAGTGGTGGAGCATGTCCACGAGGTACATGAAGTCCTGCGGCGTTCCGTAGCGGCTCGTCGGCGCGAAGTAGCCGATCGTCTGGTATCCCCAGGACCCGTAGAACGGATGCTCCATGATCGGCAGGAACTCGACGTGCGTGAAGCCCATGTCCCGGACGTATTCGGCGAGGAGCGGGGCCATCTCCCGGTAGGTCAGGGAGCGGTTGCCCTCGTCGGGGACGCGCCGCCACGATCCGAGGTGGACCTCGTAGACCGAGAGGGGGGCATCCAGGGCGTTGGCCTTCTTGCGGCGGGCCATCCAGTCCGCGTCACACCAGCGGTAGTCCAGGTCCCAGACGACGGAGGCGGAGCGCGGCGGCGCCTCGGAATAAAAGCCCAGGGGGTCGGCCTTCTCCGACTTGGTGCCGTCGGCCTTCGAAGCGATGGCGTACTTGTAGAGGGCGCCTTTTTCGACTCCGGGGATGAAGCCCTCCCAGATGCCGGACCCGTCCCAGCGGGCCTCCAGCGGGTGGCGGCCGGCTTTCCAGCCGTTGAAGTCGCCGATCACGGAGACGCGGGAGGCGTTGGGCGCCCAGACGGCGAATTGGACGCCGTCCTGGCCGTTCACGTTCAGGAGGTGGGCCCCGAGCTTTTCGTAGAGCTTGAAGTGGTTCCCCTCTTTAAAGAGGTAGATGTCCCCTTCCGTGAGGAGGCTCGGGCCGTGGAGGACGTCCACCTTCGGGCCTTTCGGCGCGGACGGGGTCAAGTGGCGTCCTTGCCGGCCCTGACGAGCCGCGCCCATTCGTCGCGCAGGGTCACCGTCCGGTTGAAGACGGGGGCGCCGGGCTTCGAATCGCGCCGGTCGGCCACGAAGTAGCCTAGGCGCTCGAATTGCCAGCGGCTCTCGGGAGTGGCTGCGGCGAGGGCCGGCTCGAGCTTGGCGCCCGCGACCCTCTCGAGCGACTTGGGGTTGAGGGTGGCCTTCCAGTCGACGCCCTCGGCGACGCTCGCAGGGTCCCGGACCGTGAAGAGCGTGTCGTAGAGGCGGACCTCGGCGTCGATGGCGTGGCGGGCCGACACCCAGTGCAGGGTGGCCTTGACCTTGCGGCCGTCGGGAGGCGAGTCGCCGCCGCGCGTCGCCGGGTCGTAGGTGCAGCGGAGCTCGACGACGTTGCCGGCAGCATCCTTGACGACCTCCTCGCACCGGACGAAATAGGCGTAGCGGAGGCGGACTTCTTTGCCGGGCGAGAGGCGGTAGAACTTCGGGGGCGGGATTTCCATGAAGTCGTCGCGCTCGATCCAAAGCTCGCGCGAGAACGGGACCTTGCGCGTGCCGGCCGCCGGGTTCTCGGGGTTGTTGACGCAGTCGAACTCCTCGATCGTGTCCTCGGGGTAATTCGTGATGACGATTTTGAGAGGGCGGAGGACGGCCATGACCCGGGACGTCGTGCGGTTGAGGTGCTCGCGGACGCACATCTCGAGGAGCGGCATGTCGACGATGCTGTTGTCCTTGGCGACGCCGATCGTGTCGCAGAACACGGCGATGGACTCGGGCGTGAAGCCGCGGCGCCGGAAGCCTGAGATGGTCGGCATGCGCGGGTCGTCCCAGCCATCGACGAGCTTCGCCTCGACGAGCTCGAGCAGGCGGCGCTTGGAGAGGACGGTGTGGCTGAGGTTGAGCCGGGCGAATTCGATCTGCTGGGGGTGGTGGACGCCGAGCTGGTCGAGGAACCAGTCGTAGAGCGGCCGGTGGACCTCGAACTCGAGCGTGCAGATGGAGTGGGTGACGCCCTCGATCGAGTCGCTCTGGCCGTGGGCCCAGTCGTAGGTCGGGTAGATGCACCAGTCGTCGCCGGTGCGGTAGTGGTGCTCGCGGCGGATGCGGTACATGAGGGGATCGCGGAGGAGCATGTTGGGCGAGGCCATGTCGATCCTGGCCCGCAGGGTCTTCGAGCCGTCGGGGAACTCGCCGGCCCGCATCCGGGCGAAAAGATCGAGGTTCTCCTCGACGGAGCGCTCGCGGTAGGGGGAAGGCTTGCCTACCTTGTTCACGGTGCCGCGGTATTCGCGGACCTGGTCGACGGTCAGGTCGCAGACGTAGGCGACGCCTTTCCGGACCAGCGCGACGGCGTAGTCGTAGAGCTTCTGGTAGTAGTCGGAGGCGTAGAACTCGCGGTCCGCCCAGTCGAAGCCGAGCCAGCGGACGTCCTCTTTGATGGAGTCGGCGTACTCCATGCTCTCGGTCTCCGGGTTCGTGTCGTCCATGCGCAGGTTGCAGAGGCCCTTGTAGTCGCGGGCCAGCCCGAAGTTGAGGTGGATGGACTTGGCGTGGCCGATGTGGAGGTAGCCGTTGGGCTCGGGCGGAAAGCGGGTACAGACCCGGTCGAAGCGTCCGGAGCGGAGGTGCCCGTCGACGATGTCGCGGACGAAGTTCGATTTGGGCTTGGGGGCGTCATCAGGCATGCGCGGCTCTCCTCATGCGGGCGACGACGCGCTCGCGGCCGAGGACCTCCATCATCTCGAACAGGCCCGCCCCCTTGGTCTTGCCGCTGACGGCCATGCGGGCGGGGTGGACGATCGGGCCGACCTTGATCGCGCGCTCCTCGGCGAAGCGGCGGAAGACCTCCTCGATCGCGGCGTGGGTGAAATCGCCGAGGCCGGCCAGCTGGTCGGCGAGAACGGTCAAGTACTCGCGGCTCTCGGGTTTTTCGAGATGTTTCTTTCCGTCCTCGTCGTAGGCGAAGTCCTCGCGGAAGAAACAGTCGATCATGGGCGGGAACTCGGCCAGCGTCTTGGCCCGGATCTTGTAGAGGTCGAGGACCCTGGAAATGTAGCTGTCGGGTACGCCGGCGAAGGAGAGCCCGGCGGCGGCGAGGTGCTCCTTGACGAGCGGGATGAGGCGCGTGTTCGAGGCGGCCATGATGTATTCGGCGTTGAGCCAGCGGAGCTTCTGGAGATCGAACTTGGCCTGGACGTCGTTCATCTCCGAGATCTCGAAGAGGCGGACGGCCTCCTCGGGCGGCATGACCTCGCGGCCGTCCTTGGGCATCCAGCCGAGCAGGACGAGGTAGTTGGCCAGGGCCTCGGGCAGGAAGCCCTCGCGCTTGTACTCCTCCACGGAGACGCCGCCGTGGCGCTTGGAGAGCTTCGCTCCGTCCGTGCCGAGGATGAGCGGCATGTGGCCGAAGCGCGGCGGCGTCAGGCCGAAGGCCTCGTAGAAGACGATCTGCTTCGGGGTGTTGCTGATGTGGTCGTCGCCCCGGAGGATGTGGGTGATGCCGAGGAAGGCGTCGTCGACGACGCAGGAGAAGTTGTAGGCCGGAGAGCCGTCCGACTTGATCAGGACCTGGTCCTTGATCGTCTCGGACTCGACGGAGATGCGGCCGTGGACGAGGTCGTCGTAGGCGATGGTCCGGCCGGGCTCGACCCTGAACAGGACCGCGTCGCCGTCCTTGTAGGCCTTGCCGGCGGCGGCGAGCTCCCCGGCCTTCTCGCGGTAGACGCCGAAGCGCTGGCTCTGGAAGATGGGCTCCTCGTCCCAGTCGAGGCCGAGCCACTTGAGGTCCTCGAGGATCTCCTCGAGGAAGCGGGTTTCCGAGCGCTTCAGGTCCGTGTCCTCGACCCGGATGAGGAAACGGCCGCCCGAGTGGCGGGCGAAGAGCCAGTTGAAGATGGCCGTCCGGGCGCTTCCGACGTGGAGGAAGCCCGTCGGCGAGGGGGCAAAGCGGACTCTAACCATGCGTAATTTATATCATATGCGGGAGATAGCGGCAAGCCGCCCTCAGGAAGGGACCAGGTCTTCGCAGACGCCAAATTCCCCCGAGAGTCGCGAAGACCAGGTACCGTCCGGGTCAGTAGAGGCCTTTCTCCTTGAGGACCTGGATGGCGCCGGGCTTTTTCATCAAAGCCTCGATCTCGGCGACCGTCCGGGGGATCCCGGGAGTCAGGTTTTCGCAGCCTTTCTCGGTGATGACCACCGTGTCCTCGACCCGCACGCCCAGCTTCTCGTCCGGGTAGACGGCGTAGATGTCGCAGGCGAAGACCATGCCCGGCTTCAGGGGCCCCTGGGGCGCGCCGCCGACATCGTGGACCGCCAGGCCCACGTAATGGCTGCCCCCGTCGCGCATGCTGCGGGGCTTGAAGAGAGGCCCGTCCACGTCGAAGCCGCGCGCCTTGACGGCCGCCAGGGCCTCGGCGGCGACTTCGGCGTAGGTCACGCCGGGCCGGTAGCGAGCGACGCTCTCCCGCTCCATGGCCAAGGCGGCTTCGTAGATCTCGCGCTGGCGCGGCGTGAATTTCCCGTTGGCGGGATAGGAGATGGATATATCCACGTCGTAGTAGCCGAAATCGGGCCCGGCGTCGACGACCAGGAAATCGCCGTCGCGCAGGGTCCGGTCGTGCTTGTAGTAATGGAGATAGGGGTGGTTCTCGTCCGAGCTGATGATGGTGTTGTAGGCGATGTCCTGGGCCCCCTCCTTCTTGCAGACGAACTCGAACAGGGCGGCCACCTCCCACTCCCCCGTCCCGGGACGGGTGGCCCGCATGATCTCCGTCATGGCCTTGGCACCGATCCGGCCGGCCCGGCGGAGTACGTCGATCTCGGCCGGCGACTTGATCGCCCGGAGGCCCCAGAGGACCGGCGAGCAGTCCTTGACCACGGCCTCCGGGAAACGCTCCCGGAGGAGCTTGACGAACTGGAGCTCGCGGGGCAGGCGCCCGTCCCAGAGGTTGAAGGTCATGGCGCGTTGTAGCGTCCCCGCTTTCTCGGAGGAGACCTCGCGCATGAGCTCCTCGGGCTTGAAGGAGGTGTAGAGGACATATCCCTGGGCGGCCAGCCGCGAAAGGGCGGAGGCCAGCTGGTCGGCCGGCGCGACCTGCTCGATGCCGGTGAAGTCGCGGGCGTTGGTGACGAGACCGGCCGGCAGGCCTTCCCCGCGGGCCTCGCGCTCGCTCATGGTGAAGAACAGCGTGGTCTGCTTGCGGCGGCCGTCGATGACGAGGACGGCGCCGGGGATCTCGACGCCCGAGAAGTACATGAGGTCGTTGTTCTGGAAGAAGGGATGGTAGCCGGCGACGGGTTGGGCGCCGAGCAGGACCGCGGCCCCGTCGGGGACGGCCTCCATCAGGCGCGCGCGCCGGGCGGCGTATTCCGACTTCTCGAACAACAGCCCGGCCGCGTCGAGCGGGAGGGCCGGGAGGCTCAGAAGAGAGAGGAGGACGGCGAGGATCGAGTTCCGGCGGGTCTTGTTCACGGTCGACTCCTTTCGGGGCGGTCAGGCGCGGGCGTGCCCGGCGGACGGGCCAGGTGGACGCGCCCGTCGACCCGACTATAGCAAAGCCGTCGAGCGCCAACAAGGGAGCGCCCGCGTGTTGACCGGCGGTGGGGAGTGGTGTATATCAGCCTCTCCGGAAGTACAGGAGAGGAGGTTCCATGAGAAAGAAGCTCGGCCCGATAGCGCTCACTGTCCTGCTGGCCCTGACCCTCGTCCCCGGGCAGGCGGCCGGTCAAGCGGCCAAGGCGAGGGGGAAGATCGCCAAAGAGAAACAGACGGTCCTCGATTGGCTCGGCCGCACCGAGACCGTCGAGAAGTTCGGCCGCATCTCCGATGCGATCTGGGAATACGCCGAGCTCGGCCTCCAGGAATTTAATTCGTCGAAGCTGCTGGCCGACACGCTCGAAGCCGCCGGTTTTACGGTCGAGCGGGGCCTGGCCGGGATGCCGACCTGCTTCGTCGCGACCTACGGCTCTGGCAAGCCGGTCATCGGCCTTCTCGGCGAGTTCGACGCGCTGCCCATGCTCTCGCAGAAGGGGCGCGTCGCGAAGAAGGACCCCGTCGTAGAAGGCGCCCCGGGCCACGGCTGCGGCCACAACGCGATGTGCGTGGCCGCGGCGTCGGCCGCCATCGCCGTCAAGGAGGCCATGGCCGCCCACGGCCTCAAGGGGACGATCAAGGTCTTCGGTTCCCCCGCCGAGGAGATCGTGGCCAGCCGGCCCTACATGATCCGGGCCGGATTGTTCGAGGGCGTCGACGCCGTCATCGACAACCACAGCTCGAGCGGCTTCGGCACGGGCTACGGCGTCGACGGCAACGCCCTGTTCTCGACGATCTTCACCTTCAAGGGCAAGACGGCCCACTCGGCCGGCGCGCCCTGGGTCGGGCGGAGCGCCCTCGACGCGGTCGAGATCATGAATGTGGCGACGAACTATCTGCGCGAGCACCTCCACGTGTCCCAGCGCATGCACTACGTCGTCCTCGAGGGCGGCGAGGCCCCCAACGTCGTCCCCGACAAGGCCAGCGTCTGGTACTACGTCCGCAACACGGACGAGCGGCTCGAGGACATGTACGCCCGGGTCGTCAACTGCGCCAAGGCCGGGGCCCTGGCCGCCGGGGTGGAGCTGGCCGGCATGCGCGTCGTCAGCGCCATCCACCAGCGCCACGCCAACAAGGCCGCGGCCGAGCTGTTGCAGAGGAATATCGAGCTCGTCGGCATGCCTGCCTGGAGCGAGGAGGAGCAGGCTTTCGCCAAGGCCCTGCAGAAAGAGCTCGAGGCCGAGGAGAAAGGGATGCCCAAAGACGTGGAGAAGCTCGAAGTACCGAGGGATA
This sequence comes from Candidatus Aminicenantales bacterium, assembly GCA_041736225.1. Taxonomy (GTDB): domain Bacteria; phylum Acidobacteriota; class Aminicenantia; order Aminicenantales; family Saccharicenantaceae; genus RBG-16-66-30. Next base: position 15,800 of record JBGSUG010000140.1, read on the forward strand.
CCGGCTTCGGCGGCGGCTCCTCGGACGTCGGCGACGTCACCCTCATCGCGCCCACGGCCACCGTCGGTTTCCCCGGCTCGGTGCCCGGCTCGATCGGCCACCACTGGTCGAACGTCGCTTGCTGGTACGGGTCGACGGCCTGGAAAGGCCTGAACGCCGGGGCCAAGGTCATCGCCGCCTCGGCCATCGACCTCCTGACCAAGCCGGAGGAACTCGGGAAGCTGAGGAAGGAATTCGAGGAGTATACGAAGATCCACCCCTACAAGCCGTTCCTGCCGGCCGACGCGACGCCGCCGAACGACCTCAACAAGGAGCTGATGGAGAAGTACCGGGGCCTGCTGCAGAAGGCGCTCGCGGAGAAGTAGCCAGCGGGGTACAGTTCGGGGGGAAGCCGGTAGTGGCCGGCCGGCCGGGGACATGTACCTCCGGTACGTGTCCCCAACGTATATCAGGGACCAGGTCTTCGCAGCGCCAGGGGAAAATTGGCGTTTGCGAAGACCCGGTCCCTTCTTTTCTTTCTTTATTACTTATAGATCGGTTTGACGCTCATGTTGAAGAACATGAAGGACCACTGGTCCGTCAGGTCCTCGATGGCCTTGCTCAGGTTGCTCGAGCCGTGGCCGGAGCGCGTTTCGATGCGGATGACGACCGGCTTGGCGCACGCCTGGGCCGCCTGGAGCGTCGCCGCGAACTTGAACGAGTGGGCCGGCACGACCCGGTCGTCGTGGTCGGCCGTCGTCACCATCGTGGCCGGGTAGCAGACGCCCGGCTTGAGATTGTGGAGCGGCGAATACTTATAGAGATAGCCGAACTGATCTTCCTTGTCGCTCGAGCCGTACTCGACGGCCCAGCCCCAGCCGACAGTGAACTTATGGAAGCGGAGCATGTCCATAACCCCGACCGCCGGGAAGGCCACGCCGAAGAGGTCGGGCCGCTGGGCCATGACCGCGCCAACGAGCAGGCCGCCGTTCGAGCCGCCCTCGATGGCCAGGCGCGGCGTCGACGTATACTTCTCCCGGATCAGGTACTCGGCCGCGGCGATGAAATCGTCGAAGACGTTCTGCTTCTTGTCGAGCATGCCGGCCTTGTGCCAGGTCTCGCCGTACTCGCCGCCGCCGCGCAGGTTGGGCTGGGCGAAGACGCCTCCGTTCTCGAGCAGCGGCACAAAGACCGGGCTGAAGGAGGGCGTCAGGCTGATGTTGAAGCCGCCGTAGGCTGTCAGGTAGGTGGGGTTCTTGCCGTCGAGCGCGAGGCCCTTCTTGTGGACGATGAACATCGGCACTTTCGTGCCGTCCTTGCTGGCGTAGAAGACCTGCTTCGTCTCGTAGGCGGACGGGTCGAACTTGACCTCGGGCTTGCGGAAGACCTCGGAGGCGCCCGTGGCCGGGTCGAACTTGTAGATCGTCGACGGGTAGGTGAACGACGTGAAGGTGTAGAACATGACCTTCTCGTCGCGCTTGCCGCCGAAGCCGCCCGCCGAGCCGAGCGCCGGGAGCTCGATCTCGCGGACGGGCGAGCCGTCGAGCTTGTGCTGGAAGATCTTGGTATTGGCGTCCTTGAGATAGTTCGCGAAAAGGAAGCCGCCGGCCGTCCCCGCCCCGCTCAGGACCTCGGGCTTCTCGGGGATGACCGTCTGCCACTTCTCGGGGGCCGGGTCCTTCGGATCGATGGACACGACCCGGAAGTTGGGGGCGTCGGCATTGGTATGAACCAGGAACTTGCCGTCGACGATCTCCAGGGGCGAGGCATCGAACTCGAAGCCCTTGAAGAGCATGATGAACGGAGCGTCCTTTCCGGTCAGGTCTTTGACCCAGATCTCCGAGCCGCTCGTGCCTTCCGAGACGGCCAGGATCAGCCACTCCTCGCCCTCGGTCGTGCCGGCACCGACGTAGCGCAGGGGGTGTTCCTTGTCCTCCCAGACCAGGACGTCCTTCTCCTGCGGGTCGCCGAGCTTGTGATAGAAGACCTTCTGGAACTCGTTCTTGGCCTTGAGCTCGTCGCCGGCCGCAGGCTTGTCGTAGCCGCTGTAGTAGAAGCCGTCGCCGTGCCAGGCTGCGCCGGAGAACTTGTTCCACATGATCCGGTCGGGCAGCTCCTGCTTCGTGGAGATGTCCATGACGCGGATCTCGGACCAGTCGGAGCCCGCTTCGCCGCGGCTGATGGCCAGGTACTTGTCGTTGGTCGACGGGCCGATGATGCCGACCCTGACCGTCCCATCGGGTGAGAGCGCGTTGGGATCGAAGAAGACCTCGGGCGTCCCGTCGAGCCCTTTCTGGACGTAGCAGACCGACTGGTTCTGGAGCCCGTCGTTCTTATAGAAGAAGTAGCTCTCGCCGACTCGGAAGGGGGACGAGTAGCGCGGGTAGTCGAATATCTCGGTCAGCCGCGCCTTGATGGCGGGCCGGTACGGGATGGTGTCGAGGTAGCCGAAAGTGACCTTGTTCTGGGCCTCGACCCAGGCCTTTGTGTCCTCAGCGTTGTCGTCCTCGAGCCAGCGGTAGGGATCGGCGACCTTCGTGCCGAAGTAATCGTCGACTTGATCGACCTTCTTCGTCTCGGGATAGGCCAGCCGGGCCTCTTCCTTCTTGCAGGCGGCGAACGCCAGGACCAGAGCGAAAAGGACGAGCGTAAGCATGGGTTTTCTCATTGGACCTCCATCGGAATGACGAAGCCGTTTATACCACAAATCGGAAGCCGAAAAAAATTGGGCCGTTTTCAGTTTTCGCCGAAATCGACGTCGTCGGTCAGCTCGTTGACGTCGACCGTCGGGTCGCAGGGGTAATGGGCGGCCAGCTGCCGGCCGGCCTCGCCGATCGCCTCGACGAGCCCCTCGGTGAACTCGCCCTTGCGGAAACGCCCGGAGAGGAGCGCGGCCAGCGACTCCCAGAACTCCTGACCGACCTTGGCGTGGATGCCCTCGTCGCCGAGGACGATGAATTTTTTCCGGGCCGGGACGATGAAGAAGAGGACGCCGGTGCGGTCCTTCGTCCGGTTCATGCCCATCCGGAGGAACGCCCGCTCGGCTGCCCGCTGAACGCTCCCCCAGAAGTACCGGGACACGGAGACCCGGATCTCGCCCGTTGCGGCGCTTTCGGCCGCGGCAATGGCCGCCTTGATCCGGTCGACGTCGATCGTCCTCATGAGCTCGGGCCGGCTGTGTACGGTCATCCTTCTCCCTCCGTCACCAGGAACCCGAGGCGCCGCCGCCGCCCGAGCGTCCCCCGCCGCCGCTGAAGCCACCGCCTCCTCCGCCCCAGCTTCCTCCTCCGCCTCCACC
>JBGSUG010000156.1:0-5935 GCA_041736225.1 Candidatus Aminicenantales bacterium
GGAGTGCCTGGGGTGCGCGAGCGGCGCCTGGAAGAAGCCGGCCCGGCCGGCGAAGATCGGTCCTCCGGCCGCGGCCCCCGCCCCTGCCGGCGAGCCTGCCGGAGAGATCCTGCGGTACAGGGCCGTCTACTCCAAGCGGGGGAAGGCCCGCTTTCTCTCCCACATCGACCTCATCCACGTCATCCACAGGAGCTTTCGCCGGGCCGGGATCGAGGTCCGCAAGACCGAGGGTTTCCACCCGAAAATGGATTTCACCTACGGCCCCGCCCTGCCGTTGGGGATCGAAGCCCTGCGGGAGGTCCTGGAATTCCGCTCGCCCCGCCGGATCGAAGCGGCGCAGTTCCTCGCCCGGGTCAACCGGTCGGTGCCGCCGGGCATCCGGTTCTCCCGGCTCGAGCCCGTCCCGCCGGGCTCGCCGTCGCTCGCCAACGCCACGGCGGGGATGGTCTATTCGATCGACCGCCGGAACGGCGAGCTCGGAGCCGTCAAGAGCGCCCGGGAGCTCAGGGCCGCCCTCGAAGCCTTCACGGCCGGCCGGGAAGGCGGCGACAAGGTGGGCTACGAGCTCCGCGGCCGGCGCCTCGTGCTCCGCCTCCCGCCCGTTCCGCCGCGGGGGATCCGGGCGCAGGACATCGTCCGGGAGGTCTTCGGCGTCGAGGACCCGGTCTTCCTCATCCGCAGGGACGAGGTCCGCCTCCTAAATTGACAGGGCCGGTGGAATCCGGTAAACTCCGCGTGATTTTCGCAGGGGAGAGTGAGACGTGATCGAATTCCAGCTGACCGAAGACCAGATCGCCCTTCAGGAGATGGCCCACGATTTCGCGGCGAACGAGATGAGGCCCCAGGCCGCGCAATTCGACCGGGGCCACGAGTTCCCGGAGGCCGTCATGCGCAAGGCCTTCGAGGTCGGCTTCCTGACCTGTACGGTCCCCGCGGAATACGGCGGCGTCGGCCTCGGCGACCTCGACACGGCCATCGTCAGCGAGGAGCTGGCCTGGGGCTGCGCCGGTATGTACACGACGATGATGGCCAATTCGCTGGCCTTCACGCCCATCCTGCTCTTCGGCACGGACGAGCAGAAAAAGCGGCTCTTCGCGCCCTTCCTCAAGGAGATGGCCTTCGCCTCCTATTGCCTGACCGAGCGCGAGGCCGGCTCGGACACTTCGGCCATCAAGACGACCGCCCGGAAGGACGGATCGGATTACATCATCAACGGGTCCAAGTGCTTCATCACCAACGGAGGCGTCGCCGGCCTCTACCTCGTCTTCGCCAATTCGGCGCCCAACAAGGGGCCGCGCGGCCTGAGCGTCTTCGCCGTTCCCCGCGACACGCCGGGGGTCTCCGTGGGCAAGGTCGAGGACAAGTTCGGCCACCGGGCCTCGAACACGACGGAGCTGTTCTTCGAGGACGTCCGGGTGCCGGCGGCCGATCTCATCGGGCGTGAGGGCCTCGGATTCATCGTGGCCATGCGGACCTTCGACAAGACCCGGGCCGCGGTCGGCGCGGCCGGCGTCGGCATCGCCCGGGCGGCCCTCGAACACGCCGTCGAATACTCCAAAACGAGGGTTCAGTTCGGCAAGCCCATCGCCGCATTCCAGGCCACGGCCTTCAAGATCGCCCAGATGGCCATGGATGTGGAAGCGGCGCGCCTCGTCGTCTGGCGCGCGGCCTGGCTCATGGATAAGGGCCGCCCCAACGGGAAAGAGTCGGCCATGGCCAAGTGCCTCGGCTCCGACGTGGCCATGAGGAACGCCCTCGAGGCCCTGCAGATCTTCGGGGGTTACGGATACATGAAGGACTACCCGGTCGAGAAACTGGTGCGGGACGCCAAGCTGCTTCAGATCTACGAGGGGACCAACGAGATCCAACGCCTGGTGATATCGCGGGATGTGATCGGCCCGATCAAGAGCCGCTGAGCCGGCCGCTTTTCCCTAAAGCCCGAGGATCCTGACCAGGTCCTCTTCCATGGATCTCTCCGGCGTTTCGACGATCCGGCCGATCTCCCGGCCGTCGACGAAGACGAAGAAGGTCGGCAGTCTGACGATGTCCTTCCCCTGATAGAAAGGCGCCCTCTTGTCCTTGTCCCGGGGGATCGCCATGCAGGCAATCCGGAAGAGGGGAGTGTCGGCCATCTCGAGGACCTTGAAGAATTCGCTGACGTGGGCCTGGCTGTCGGAACACCAGGTCCCGAGGTAGATCTCGACGCGGACCTCCCGGCCGAAGGCGCGGAGCTTGTCGATGCAATCCGGACGGGGCCGGTAGGCCGCGGCCACGGCCTGCCATTCCGGGAATTTCTCGAAGAGGACCTCGCGCGTGACGGGGCCGGTCAGCTCTTCTTCGGCCGCGAGGAAGGGAACGACGGCCAGAGCCGAGAGGAAAGAAAGGAACAGGATCGACTTGCGCACGGTCGGACCCGCGGCTTGATGCGGACCGATCCTACTCGATGTATTCGGGGATCAGGGCGAGCGTCTCGACCCCGGCGCCGCGGGCGATGTCGATGACTTCCATGACCTTGGCGAAGGGCAGCTTGGCCAGGGCGCGGATGAAGATGGTCTTGTCCTGGCGCGTGCTGTAGAGCCGGCGGAGCTCTTCGAGCAGGCCGCGGAGCTCGTACTTGATGCCGTTGATCTCGACGGCGTCCTGGGCCTGGAGGGTCAGGACGATGAGGCCGGTCGGCTGACCGCCGCCGCTCGAGGAGTCTGACGTCTCGGGCAGCTTGACATCTATGCCTTTCTGAACGAGGGGCGTGATGACCATGAAGATGATGAGCAGAACGAGAAGGACGTCGCAGAGAGGAACGACGTTAGGCTCGGCTTTAGACACGGTGGCCTCCTTTAGACAACTCCAAGGCGGATATTCTAAGACAACTCGGTCGTCTTGTCAACGAAATTAAAGGGCCTTTTCTATTTCAGGGTGTCCAGGGCTTTGCGGTTATTGCTCGTGTGGAAAACGAGGAGGGTCTTGCCTTCGCCCGAGGACGTTCCGTAGGCGTAGCAGATGTCGATGACAGCGTTGCCGAGCAGGGCGCCGATCTCGGCGCCTGCGCCGATCCGGTCGGTCACCCTGACCGTCAGGACCTTCTTCGCCTTGACCTTGTAGCCGAGGGTCCTCAGGGCCGTCTCCGCCTTCTTGGCGTCCGAGGTGACGAGATGGAAGTGCCCCTGCTCGGTCTCGGAATAGACGTAGAAAGCCTTGACGTTGACGCCGGCGTTGGCCAGGGTCCCCAGGACCCGACCGAAAATGCCCGGTTCGTCGGGCGTGGTGACGGTCAGTTCGGTGTCTTCGCTCACGGATGTCACGGTCGTTCTCCTAGGGGCCTCATTATACCAGATTCCCGAGTCCCGCGACAAGGCGTCTTGTCATTTTTAGAGGGGCCGGTATAATGTCCCGCGGAGCTTAGAATGATCGCCATCGTCGACAATTCCATCGACCCCGAGATCTACAGCCCGGTCGGACACTGGAGCCGGTATCTCGGAGGGAGGCCCTGGCGGGCTTTTATCGCGCGGGAAGGGGAGTTCCCCGATCCGGCCGAGTTCGGTCACATCATCCTGACGGGCTCGGAGGCTTCGATCCTGGAGAGGGACCCCTGGGTCGAGACCGAGGCGGAGCTCGTCCGCCGGGCGGCCGCGGCGGGGACCGCCGTCCTGGGCAGCTGCTGGGGTCACCAGCTCATCGCCTACGCCCTGGCCGGCCCGGTCTCGGTCGCGCGCTGTCCGTGTCCCGAGATCGGTTGGATCTCCGTCCGTGTGGACAAGGACGGCGACCTGCTCGGCCCGGCGGGAACGGTCCATCACGTCTTCGCGGTCCACTTCGACGAGGTCCGCGACCCGCCGGCCCCCTTCGAGGTCCTGGCTTCGACCGAGGCCTGCCGCGTGCAGGCCTTCCGAGTGGGGGACAGGCCGATTTGGGGCCTGCAGAGCCACCCAGAGATCGACATCCCCGACGGGACCCGGACGCTGCGGGATTTCGCCGCCCGGGGCTCCCGGGGCCGAGAGGCTTGCCTGGAGGCCCTGAAACAAGAGCCTCGGGATTCCGGGCTCGTCCGCAGGGTCGTCGCATCCTTCCTGGCCGGGGGTCACCTCTAGGGGGGAAATCGTTGATTTTGCTTGACAAATAGCCCCCGTTGGAACATATAATTGTTTAGAAGTTGTGTATCCTTATAAAAAATTCAGGAGGATTTATATGAAATGGCGTAAATCCGCAGTTCTTTTCGTCGTGATGGCGCTCGTCGCGTTCACGGCGGTTTCGTTCGCCCAGACCACCAAGCTCAAAAGGATCGGTCTCTACACTTTCTGCACGGTCAAGGGCCAGGATCCGACCCAGGCCACCATGAAGGGACTGTTCGAGGCCCGTTCCGCAGACATCAAGACCGGCTTCGATCTGGCCGGGAACCCCGATCTCTACGAGCCCTTCATGGAACAGATGAAGACGGCCGATTGGATCGACACGACCCTGCCCGTCGGTGAAGCGTTGCCCTGGATGCTCTTCAAGTCGCACAACCAGGTCAAGGTCGCCCGGAACATCGAGTGGGCGGGCAAGGAGTCCCTGCCGGTCTTCCTCGTCAACGTCGAGAAAGACTGGAAGATCTACGAATTCGTCATCCCCAAGGGCTGCGGCAACATCGCCCTCAGCGGCAAGCCTCCGGTCGACGCCATCAAGCCGGCCTCCTGCGCGCTCGTCATCACCCCCGAAAGGGCCAACGCCAACGACCCGATCACGGTGGACATGAGCGGCTCGCTGAACGCCAAGTCGATGACCGTCGAGGTCTTCGACTCCCAGGGACAGAAGCTGGCCACGCAGGAACTGACCCCGGCCTCGCCCAAGTGGCAGACCAAGTTCGACAAGCCCGGCGAATATTCCTTCAAGGGCGTGGCCTTCAACATGGCCGGAGAGCCCACCACGAACCCCTGCGCCGGAAAGGTCGCCATCAACTTCCCGCCCATCTGCAAGCTCTGGACCTCCTGCATGCCCTGTGAGGACTACGTCGGCCGGCCCATCACCTTCGATGCCACCGGTTCGAGCGACCCCGACGGCAAGATCGTCAAGGTCGTCTTCGAGCTCCTCGACTCCGAGGGCAACGTCATCGACACCTGCGTGACGACCCGGGCCCCCTGGACCTGGGAGAAGGTCTTCACCAAGGCCGGGACCTACACGATCGCCACGACCGTCTTCGACAACGACGGCGCCCAGTCGCCGGCGTCCGATCCCTGCCGGCTGACCTTCGAAGTGACCCAGAAGAAGCTCTTCTGGACCGTCGGCGGCGGCCTCGGCCTCTACGGCGGCAGCACGGCCCTCTACGGGTTCCTGCGCGCCGGCATGTTCGCCTGGATCACCCCCGACAAGTGGAGCTTCACGCTCAGCGGCGGCGGCGGCATCCCGTTCAAGGGCGACCCCTGGAAGCTCGTCTTTACCGGAGACGCGCTGATCAACGGCCACTTCCAGAGCTTCTTCATCGGCACCGGCATCGGCGTCAGCTCGGCGACACAGCCGAAGGACGACCTGCACAAGTTCGGCGTCGATCTGCCCTTCCAGTTGGGCTTCCAGGTCTTCGACAAGTGGACGAGCAAGGGCCAGCTGTTCTTCGAGTTCCGCGCCCCGCTCGGCCGCAACTTCAACGCCAACTACAAGAGCGGCGTCGGTTTCCGGTTCCTGTTCTAAGCCGCTCCTGATCTCGACGGCTCACCCGGGCCGGGGACACAGGTCCCCGGCCCTTTTATTTATCAAGCGGGGACACGTAGCCGCGATACCTATCCCCGTTCCTTAGTTCCCTTTTATATCTCCGCTTGACCCGATCAGGCCGTGTCAACTGACGTTCGCAACTTCGGGGCCATATAAACCTCTTCAGTTAGCCGCTTGAGCCGTTAGCTCACGAAGCCTGTCCAAGGATCCAAGGGCCTTGTCCTCCCGGATGTAACTGCGTTCACTCGCCCAGTCC
>JBGSUG010000233.1:0-7719 GCA_041736225.1 Candidatus Aminicenantales bacterium
GGAAGAAGCCGTGCGGATGATGGCCGAGATCTCCGCCCGCCAGGGCGGCCGCCTCGGCGCCGACCGGGCCCGGGCCGAGCGGCTGATGTCGGGATCCGACGCCAAGGCCGCTTCCGCCGCTTACAGGAACGCCCGCGTCATCGTCGAGCAGGGCTTCGTCCGGGAGAAGGAGACCCTGGCCTCGGTCCGCTTTTTCGTCGGCAAGGACGCCGCCGCCGAACGGATCCTGGCCGGCCGCCTGGCCGATCTCGACGCCGTCCGGGCGAGCCACCTCAGGACGCTCGACGATCTCTACGCCGCCCGCTGCCTGAGCCTGGGCGTCGCGGCCGGGAAGCCGTCGCCGACCAAGGACGAGATCCGGCTGGCCGGGCTCGTGCCCGTCCGGACGGAGAAGATGGGAGGCATGATGGCGATGTGGGGCCTGCGCGAGGAGTTCAGGAAGCTCGGCTACCAGGCGCCTCCGTCCATCCAGATGACCGAGATGGAGCTCCGGAACTTCATCGACGGGAAGCGCTCGATCCTCGACATCCGCGACGCGGCCTCGGCCGAGTTCGAGCCGCTCGACCTCCTCGAGGTCGAGACATGGGTGGGCGTCCAGGAGAAGGTCGGACTCGTCACCATCCGAAAAAGGTAGGTTCTTCTCCAGATTCCGGGAAGTCCCTCTCTCAGGCTATAGCTCGGGGATGTCCTCTAGCTCCCCGGCCCCCCGGGGAACCAGTTCGCACGGTTCCCCCCCGCTGCGCGGGTCCCCTCCTCCAGCAACGGGGATCTGCGAGGACAATCCCCTCGCCGCCTCGAGAGCGAATCCCGGAAATGGGAGAAGAACAAAAAAATGGGCGCTTATTTCGCGAACAGCTTCTCCAGGGCGGGAATGAGATCCACCGTCTTTTCGAATTCGACGAGGGGGATCTTCTTGGCTTCGGAGATGACGGTGAAGCGGCCGTCGGAGTTCCCGTCCTTCAGGACGAGGAGGATGGCCGAGTGGGGGGCCACGGCGTCGATAGACTGCTCGTCGGTCGTGTCGCCGGCCGCGGCGCCCTGGGAGCGCCGCTTCATGCCCTCGATGTGGGCCCCGATGACCTTGATCCCCTGCTTCTTGGCCTCGGCGATGAGGGCGGTTGCCCGGGCCAGCTCGTCGTCGATCTCGATGCCGGCCGCGCCCATGCCCTTGAGGCTCGCCCCCATGGTGATGATGAGCGACTTGTAGGGCGTGCCCGCCTTGGCTTTGGCCTGGAGGGTTTCCGGCGTCGCCAGCGGGTCGATGTCGTAAGCCAGTTTGAGCCGCTGCATGACGACCTTGATCGTCGTCGGTCCGATGCTCTGTCCGCAGGACGTGACTAGGACGGGGAGTTCGGCTTTGGCTTCCAAGGTCTGGCTCGCGAGCGTGACGGGGAGGAGGACGAGGACGGCGGCGGCGAGGACCGCGGCGGATCTATGAAGATACGACATGGACGGCTCCTTTCTCCGGCCTTTCCGGCCGTAAGAACCCATGTTAGGCCAAAGGAGCGCCCCGGTCAACCTTCCGGAAGCGGGGGCGCATGCGGGGGAGCGAACGAGGGCATAACGACCGGGGAATAATGGGGACACATCCCTCGCGGCTCGGGGCTGCCCAAGAGGGCTGTACCCCGGATACGTGTCCCCATTTTATATGGTATAGTCCCGGCAGGACGTCAATCCTCGCTTGGAGGGACCGATGAAGATCAATTCCGCCCGCGCCGCCTGCCTCGCCGGAGCGGCTGCACTTTTGGCCTTCGGGTCATGCCAGGGCTCCCGCGACCGGATGGAGGCCATCACGGTCGACGAGATCGCGGCCCACATCCGCTACCTCTCGAGCGACCAGCTGCAAGGCCGGGCCGTGGGCACGCCCGGGATCGAGCTGGCCGCCCAGTATCACGAGGACTATTTCCGCAGGATGGGCCTCCAGCCCGCGTTCGGAACGAGCTACCGCCAGACGTTCCCGCTGAAGGGCTCGCGGCCCGATCCGCAGGCGTCGCTCGGGATCGCGGGCCCGGGCGTCTCGCTCGCGCCGGCCCTCTGGGACGAGGTCGTTCTCCGGACCGAGCGGGAGGACTGCCCGCCCGAGGCGACGGGCGAGCTCGTCTACTGCGGCTACCTCGTCCAGGCACCGGAACGGCAGTGGGACGACCTCAAGGGGATGGACGTCGCGGGCAAGGTCCTGCTCGTCGAGGTCAACGAGCCGGGCAACCGCCCGGGCGGCATATTCGACGGCGAGGACATGACCTATTACGGCCGCTGGCCCTACAAGTACGAGAAGGCGACCGAGCTCGGCGCCGCCGGCGTCCTCATCATCCACGACACCGTGGGCGCGGCCTACGGCTGGGACGTCCTCCGGGCGTCCTGGGCGAACGAGAGCTTCTTCGATCCCGACCGGAACCCCCGGCTCCTCTTCGAGGGCTGGATCGGCGGCGAGACGGCCGACCGCATCCTGGCCGCCGCCAAGCTCGACCGCAAGGTCCTCCGTGACCGGGCCGAAACGCCGGAATTCGCACCCGTCCCGCTCGGCCTCGAGGCCACGGTCCGCCAGCACCGGGTCTACCGGACGGTCGACGGCGTCAACGTCGCCGGCATCCTTCGGGCCGGACACCCGGACGCCGTGAAGCGGACGATCGTCTTCTCGGCCCATTACGATCATTTCGGCAAGGACGAGACGCTCAGGGGCGACCAGATCTACAACGGCGCGGTCGACAACTGCGCGGCTTCGGCCGCCCTGCTGGCCACCGCGGGCTATTTCGCCCAGCGCCCGGACAGGCTCAAGAACGATCTGTGCTTCGTCGCCGTGACCGCCGAGGAACAGCTCGTCCTCGGCTCGGCCTATTTCGCCCGGCACCTGCCGTTCCCCAAGGACGCGGCGGTCGCCAACATCAACTACGAGATGACCAACGTCTGGGGCGAAACCGAGGACGTCTACGCCATCGGGGCCCGGCACTCCGAGCTCGATGCGATCGCCGCGGAGGCGGCCGCGAAGCGGGGACTGCGCTACACGGCGGAGCGCAACGGCGAACTCGGCTTCTTCTACCGCTCGGACCAGATCTCGTTCGCCCGGGCCGGCATCCCCGCGGCCTGGCTCAGTCAGGGGATCGTCTCCCGGGGAGCCGACAAGGGCCTCGTCCGGAGGAAGTTCGAGGACTACCGGGCGACCAAATACCACAAGGTGACCGACGAGATCCAGCCCGACTGGGACCTGCGGGGGACGCTCCAGATCACCGGCTGGGCCGTGGAGATCGTCGCGCTGCTCCAGGAGCGCGCGGACCTGCCCCAGTTCGTCCCGACGAGCTCGTTCAAGCGTGAGCCCGTAAAATAAATTTACTGCGGCTCGATCCCTTGACCTGGGAGATCCCGATGGCACGTTTAGTGCTGAAGGGGAAATGGGGTGGAACATAGGAGTCCCGAACCAGCCGGCCTTAATGCTCGCACGGAGGTGTCGATCTATGCCCAAGCGCTTTTTTTACCTCGGCCTCATGTTCTCCACCATCGTCATCGGCCTTCCGGTCCTCCTTTCGGCCCAGCCCCATCAGGGTCTCGCGGACAAGTCCTACAAGGATGGCGTCCTCCGCAAGATCGCCGATATCGTCGAGAGCAAATACGTCCTGGCCGAGAAAGCCAAGGGATACGCCGACGAATTCCGGGCGAAATGCGCGGCCGGAGCCTATAGCGCGCTGACCGACCCCAAGGACTTCGCCGAAAAGGTCACCGCCGACCTCATCGCTATCACCCACGACAAACATATGAATTTCCGCGTCATGGTGCCCTCCGACGTCGGCGAGAAGGCCGAAGGGACGCTGCATCATCCCATCCGGTATCATCGCCTGAGGCTCAAGGAGAACGCCGGCTTCTACGAACTCAAATGGATCGAGCCGGGCATCGGCTATATCGATCTGCGGCGGTTCTATTCCTTCGACCAAGCCAGGGACATGGCCGTCGCCGCCATGACCTTCCTGGCCAACGCCCGGGCCATCATCATCGACGTCCGGGAGAACAGCGGAGGCTCGGGGGACTACCTGAGCAGCTACTTCCTGCCGTACCCGACCCAGTTGAGCGGCTCCTATGCCCGTCGGACCGGCACGCTGACCGAGAGTTGGACCCGCCGCGACATCGGCACGGAACCGCGGCTCGACGTGCCTCTCTTCATCCTGACCGGACCGAACACCTTCTCGGCTTCCGAAGCCTTCGCCTACGACATGCAGGCACTGAAGAGGGCGAGACTCGTAGGAGAGCCGACGAAAGGCGGGGCCCACTCCACCGACGTCTTCGGCATCGACGACCAATTCGAATTCTACATCTCGACCGAACGGGGGGTCAGCCCCGTGACGGGGAGGAATTGGGAGGAGGGGGGCGTCATCCCCGACACCCGCGTTCCCGCCGCCGCGGCCATGGACGCCGCCCTCGTCGAGGCCCGCCAAGCGGCCGAGGCCTTCGGAAAGGCCGAGGACGCGGGCTTGAAGACGGCCGTCGATGAAATGCAGATCCTGGCCGACGAAGCGGCCCGGCTCTATAGGGAGGGGAAGGAGCGCGAGGCAGCGGCGGCCCTGGAATCGCTGGTGGGGAAAGTCCGGGCGGCCGGTCTCGCGAGCGAGTTCTTCATGTGGGTCTTCGCCTACAACTTCCAAGCCCCTGAGGACGAGCGGATGCTCTTGGCCATACTCGAGAAGAACGTCGAGCTCTTTCCCGGGTCGTTCACCGCTTTCGAGATTTTGGCGTCTGTCTGTGCGTCCCAAGGGAAGACGGCGCTCGCCCTCGTATATTTCCGGAAGGTCCTCGAATTGGACCCCGGCAACCGGAACGCGTCCAAGATGATCAAGGAGCTTCAAAAATGAGGCCTGCAGGCCTTAAGGAGACATCGCCATGGAAGCCGTCAACCTGACTCACAAGCTCGCGCTGTTCACGAAACAGTGGCATCCGCACCTGATTGCGGAAGGGGACAGTCTGCAAGTCTATCTGTCGAAGATCCAGGGCGAATTCCCCATGCACGCCCACGACAACGGAGACGAGTTGTTCTATGTCGTCAAGGGCCATATGGAGATGCGCTTCAAGGACGGGACCGCCGAGGTCGAAGAAGGGGAGATCATCCTGGTGCCCAGGGGCGTCGAGCACTGTCCCCGGACCCGCCCGGACGACGAGGTCCACGTCCTGGTCGTCGAGCCGCTCGGCACGACCCACACCGGCAACGTCCGCGACCGGAGGACGGTCGACAAATTCAACCGGATCTAGGGGTTGGATTTTTTCGGGGAGTGTGTTAAACTCCGGCGGTCATGGAGATCAAACCCGCTTCCGGTCATTCCCGTTTTTCGGACTATCTCACCCCCGCCCAGGTCGTCTTCGACCTCAAGAGCAAGGACAAGGTCGAGGCCATCGAGGAGCTTCTGGACGTCCTGGCCAAGCAGAAGCTCATCGAGAACAAGAAGCTCCTGCTGACCCGCATCATCGACCGCGAGAACCTCGTCTCCACGGCCATCGGCTCGGGCGTCGCCCTGCCGCACGCCCGCGTCGACACCGGCGGCGAGATCGCCGTCGCCGTCGGCCGGTCTGACAAGGGCATCGACTTCGACGCCCACGACGGCCAGAAGGTCCACCTGATCATCCTCGTGGTCTGGAACCCGACGCTGCCCGGCCTGTTCAACCACCTCTTCGCCGGGCTGGCCCGCTTCCTCATCCGGGCCGAGAACCGCGGCCGCATCCAGACGGCCAAGGACAAGGCCGAGCTCTACGAGCTCCTGTCCGCGATCGAGTTCAAGTTCGTCCACGAGGAGAAGATCGTCAGCCGGGCCCGCCTGCTCAAGAAGCTCCAGGAGCTCGAGCTCCGGAAGAAGAAGGGGACGAAGGATCAGCAGAAGGAGCTCCAGAAGCAGGCGGTCATGATCCGGGAGGAGCTCGACCGCGACCTCGTCTCCCGGTTCGACCGGCTGATGGAGCGCTACGGCTTCGCCGTCGCGGACGCGATCGACGGGGTCTGCCAGGGCTGCAACATCAACATCTCGACCCAGATGTACTCGGCCATGGAAGACTCCAACGACATCTACGTCTGCGAGAACTGCGGCAAGTACCTGGTCTCGGCCAGGAAGAAAAAAAAGTGATCAGTCGGCGCTGACGGCAGCCAGGTTCACGGGGGTCAACAGCTTGTAAACCGGGTAGGTCTGCGCCCCGCGGCCCCACTGGCTGACGATGTCCCGGTCGAAAAAATTCCAGACGAGCAGGCTGTCGTCGCTCTCCGGCTCGAGAAGGTAGGCGGCCAGTCGCCCCAGGGGCTGGGCCGTCCGGACGACGAACGTGCCCTTGGGGAACTCCCGCTTCTCGACGGCGTACTCGCCCTTGACCGTGTTGGTCCGGTGACCCTGGTAGAGGCGCTCGGCCCCCTTGATCTCCTTGAGGTGGAAGGCCTCGACCTCGAGCGTCGCGGCCTCGGTCAGGCGCTCGACGGAGAGGCCGTGCTGGCGGAGCTTCTCGGGGACCTCGGTCCCGGCGAGCGGGACGAGGTAGGCGAAGGGCAGGCGGACGGAGCGCTTCGGGACGAAATCGGCGTAATAGGGCATGACGTAGGTCTTGGTCTTGTCGGTCGGCCGCATCCGGGGGAAGGGCGGGGCGCCCTGGCCGCCGGGCGCGGGCTCGGACGGGGCCTCCATCTCGTAGCCGAGGATGGAGAGTTGGCCCGGGAGCGGCTGGACGTCGATGTCGAGGCCGAAGGTGTCGGTTGCGGCGGGCGCGAGCCCGGCCTGGACGGTGCGGGCGTCTGCGTCGGCGACGAGCTTCTGGAGCTCCGCGGTATTGGCGGCGCAGTAGTCGAGGATGGCCTTGAGCAGGTGATAATTGCCGGCGACGCGGGTCCGGAAGTCGGCGTAGTTGTAGTTCTCGTCGAGGATGGAGAGGCGGTTGCGGAGGCCGATGTAGTTGGTCATGTAGCGCGGCTGGTGCCCGAAGGTCCGCCAGCCCTTCTCCATGTCCCGGAAATCCATGGGGTCGCCGTAGGGGACGGAGAGCGTGCCGTACTTCGTCTCGAGCGTCGCGTCGATCGCCGGCAGCATCTTGTCGCGGGCGTACTTGAGGACCGCCGGGTCGCCGTTCGGGCAGAGCGGCCACGAGTAGGTCACCGGCTCCTGGTGGAACGAGCCGTCGGTCGTGTGGCAGTCGACGAGCAGGAGGGGGTCCCAGCGCAGGAGGACGTTGCGGACCAGACCCCGCATCTCCGGGCTCTCGAGCTTTATCGAGTCCCGGTTGAGATCGAGGTTCTGGCCGTTGTGGCGGACGCCGGAGCCCTTCTCCGGGCCGACCTGGCCCATGCGGTTGCGGGGGTCCATCTTGTCGTTGCCGTCGGCGTTGAAGACGGGCGCGACGAGCAGGACGACCTTGTCGAGATAGGGTAGCTTGGGGTCGAGGACGATGTCCCGGACGAGCATGAGGGCGGCTTCTTTGCCCTCGACCTCACCGGCGTGGATGTTGGCCTGGAAGTAGACGACGGCACGCTTGTCGTAGCGCAGGGCCAGCGGGTCCCGGGGCAGGGGCTTGCCGACGACGAGCAGGGGAACGTCCCGGCCCTCGGTCGTCGTGCAGATCGTCTCGACGCGGACGAGGGGCGACAGCCTCTGGAGCTCGCGGACGAAGGCGAGGACATCGGCGTATGCCGACGTCGCGTCGTAGTCGGTCGCCTCGGCGGTCGTCCGGGGGCCCGAAGCCGGCGCCGGGGGCGGAGGCGGGACCGGGGCGACG
>JBGSUG010000285.1:0-35042 GCA_041736225.1 Candidatus Aminicenantales bacterium
GGTCACACTCTCGGGAACGGGCATGAGCGCGAGGAGGCCGGCCGGGCCTGCGGCGGGCGTCCGCGGCGCGGGAAAAGCGCCGGCGGAACTCCCGAGGGCCAAAAGGGCCAGAGCTAGGGAAAAGGCCGTTGCAAGCCGGGCCAGACGGTCCATGATCACTCCTCCGTGCACGGAAATGGCAAGCCCCTTTATAGCACAGAGGAGGGGCGCGGAAAAGAACGGTCCGCCCGCCCCGGACTCAGTCCCCGGTCTTTTCCACGACGATGGTCAGGTTCGAAGCCAGGGCGGCCACGGCGCCGAGGGCGGCCAGGACGGGCGCGAACACGGCCCCGACGACGCCCACGGTCAGCGGGATCTCCATGAAGGTCTTGCCGTGCTCGTCCTTGAGGATGATCCGCCGGACGTTGCCCTCGTGCAGGATGTCCTTGATCTTGTCGAGGAGCTCGCCGCCGTTGATCTTGAATTCCTCGAATTTCGACTTCGAGTCCTTGTTCTCTTCCGTCATGTCCGGCCTCCTTATGAGATGATCGCCCCGCCGGCTCGTCGGAACGGGCGGGACCGCATTCCTCTTAAATTACGCTAAAGTCCCGGGAAGAGTTCCTTCAGGACGGCGAGCGATTCCGGAAAGAGATCGGCGAGGCCCATCGGTTCCCAGGCCGCGTAGGTATAGCGCCACGCTCCGCGCGGGTCCTGCCGCAGCTCGGCTTCGAACCGGAAATATTCGCCGGTGACGCGGATGAGCTTGCGCAGGACCTCGGCGGCGCCGTGGGAGAGGACGACCTCGAATGCGACCCCGATCCGGCCGTCCGGGCCGGGCTCTCCGACGCGGGCGCCCAGCACGTGGACGACGATCCCCCGGAAACGGTCGAGGTAGCCGGCGACGAGCCTGGCTGTGGCTTCCCTATCGCGCCCATCCCCGTCGACGTAATCGGCGGCCAGGAATTCCATGAACCCGGCGAGGTCCCTCTTTTCCGCCTTGGCCGCGGACTCCTTCAGGACTTCCCTGATCCGGGCCTCCGCGGAGGGCCCGCCGCAGGCGTGGACCAGGAGGCAGACGCCGAGGAGCACCGTAAGAGATAGGGGCCGGGCCGCTTTCGTCCGCATCAGCCGGCGCCTCCGCCTCCCCCGCCGCCTCCTCCTCCCGCGCCGCCGCTGAACCCTCCCCCGCCGCCCGAAGAATAGTGGGCCGCCGAGGTGCTGGCGTCCTGGATGGCCGTGGCCGTGTGCTCGATGCTGCTGATGACCTGGGAGAGATCCATGACGGCCAGGTTCCCGGCCTGGCCGAGCCCGGCATGAGCCAGCCCGGCGTACCAGACCGGCGCGACGGCCCGTTCGTCCTGCAGGATTACGGGCAGCATCTTCAGGATCTTCTTGGCGTTGCCGAAGAGGATGCCGTAGACGAGATAGTGCTCCCAGAGCTTGTAAGCCTCCGCCGGGATCTCCTTGAAATCGGAGAAGTCGTCGAGGAACCGCTTGAGGCCCTTCCAATCCTCGTTCTGCCGGGCCCAGGCCATCGTCCGTCTCTTGAGGCTCGGGATGAGGGCCAGGGAGAGGATGAGCAGCACGGGGCTGAGGGTCAGGATGCCCGCCGGCACCGACACCGCGTAGAAGATGTTCCTCGCCTTGAGACTTTCCGGCTCGAGGAATCCCAGCGGTGCGGCCTCGTTCCGGACCGCCTTGGTCCACTTGTTATACCAGGCCTGGAACTTCTGGGGTTTCTTTTTCAGGAACCGCTGGAGCCCGTCGACTGTGAAGGAGGCGCCCTTGGCCGAACCCGCGCCCATAGCCTCCTCGAACAGGAAGTCGAGCAGCGACCGCTCGTAGGGCCGCAGACCGCCGGCCCCCGCCAGATGCTCCTTCAGGGTGATCGACGTCTCCACGGCGTCCTTGGAACCGAACAGCCCCCGCTTGGTGACGCTCCGGTCGTCCATCTCCAGGACTTTCCGGCGGGCCAGGTCGAACAGGGTCGCCGTGAATGCCGCCGGCGTGACGGTCCGTCCCTCCCGCATGAGGATCTGGACGATCGCGGGGGGGAGGTCCGAGGGCGGCTCGCGGACGTAGTCGGGGATCCCGGCGAAACGATGGTCTTTTCCCTTGGACGACCAGACCCGCAGAAAGACGACGAGCCACAGGAGCGGGCCGGCGATCTGCCAGAAACCCCAGACGCTGACGCCCTTCAGCAGCTTCCTCTCCCTTTCGGCTTCTCTGCGCTCGTGCCTCGCCTGCTCCGCCCGGGCGCTTTCCACCCGCTCGATCGTGCCCCGGACGAAGCCCTCCTCCTCGGTCTTGATGTCTTCGAGGGTAAGCCTCTCCGAGGGGACGCCGGAGACGAGCCCGGACGGCCAAACCACCCGGACCTCGAAGAACTGGCCGGATCCGAGCTCGGGCGACGAGAAGCGGGCCGTCCGCTCGTCAAGGACCTCCGCCCAGCCCGAGAGCGGGCCGTGACCCCAGACCCGGAGGTTTTCTTTGGATGCGACGGGCTCCGGCAGAACGACGGTCGCCCGGACGTTCTGCGCCGGCTTGTCCCAACCGTCGCCGATGACCTGCCAGTAAAGCTCCGTGACATCCGAGTAGCTCGTGATCCCGCCGGAGACGCGATAATGGATGTGGAAGGTCCGCCGTTCGTCCCGGGCCGTGAACGACCATTTGGCCTTCAGTCGCTCGCCGTCGCTGTCGATCCCGGTCACCAGGGGCGAGCCCTGCTCGTCCGTCACCGCGAACTCCGAAACGGAGACTTCGCGGGCAACGCCCTGGCGTTCGACCCTTAAGGGGACGACGATGAAAGCGTAGCTGAATTGACCCTGGAATTCGAAGGTCCGGAATTCGTCGACGAGGAACGATCCGTCCCGTTCGACGGCGACCTCGATCCGGACCTCGGGGAAATAATAATCCTTCTCGGCGGCCCCGGCGGAACGGGGCAGAGCGGCCGCGGCCACGAGCGCGGCGGCGGCGAGGGAATAGAGGCACCGGTGGATGAACAATCCGAAGCGGGCTTCCGTCCACCATTCCATGCGAGCCTCCTTGCGACCGGACGCGGTCCTTCCTTTTTAGCCCAGGTCGGGGAGAAATACAAGGACGCGTCCGCCGGCGTCAGGTCCCGGAGCCGTGCCGGACGCCGAAGACATGGTCCATCAGGGCGAATTCGGCTTCCGCGCTCAAAGCGGTGAACTCCAGGCCGATCTCGAAGACCTCGCCGTCGTAGATCTCGCGGACCCAGCAGACCACGGCGACGGCCCGGATCCTCTTGCGCGACCGCCCCAAGGTGAGATCCAGGCGGACGCGGTCTCCGCTCGCGAGCCGGGCCGAGGTCATGACCCGAAGCCCCCCCACGGAGACGTCCCGGGTCAGGGAATAGAAAACGGTCGGGGCGCCGGGGCGGACCTCGCCCGTCATCAGGGAGATGACGACCTTGTTCTCCTCGACGACGCGGACGTCCCGGCGGCGGTCCTTCATGGGCGCCGGCTCCCTCTCCGCTCGTTCATCAGCTCCCTCGGTGTGGACGGACCTATCCGCAACTTTTCGTAACCTTTAGTCGGACGGCGCCCCCGGCGGACGGACTTTGACTTTGCCCCTGGACCGGCATACCATGGGGCGATCGCACCGGACGAGGAGGCCGCCCATGCCCGAAAGGACCCTGCCGCAGCTCTTCGAAGAGAGCGTCGCCGCCTTCCCCGGCAACGTCCTCATCTGGGAGAAGACCGGGCCGAAGTACGAACCCACCACGTTCGCCGAAATGCGCATTCTCGTCCGCCGCTTCGCCGCCGGCCTTCTGGACCTCGGCCTCGGTCACGGGGACCGGGCCGCCCTGATCTCCGAGGGCCGCCGGGACTGGATCGTGGCCGAGCTCGGCATCCTCTCCACGGGCGCGGTCAACGTGCCCATCTCGGTCAAAGTGGACGAGCTCGGCGACCTCAAGTTCCGGCTGGCCCACTCCGGCTGCCGCATGGCCGTCGTCTCGAAGTCCCAGCTGGGCAAGGTCCGACAGGTCAGGAACGACCTGCCCGATCTGGCCCTGACGGTCGTCCTGGACGACGTCGAGTCCCCGGCCGGCGACGAGATCGCGGCGTCCGAAGTTTTCCGCCGGGGGGCCGCCTTCCTCGCGACCCGGGCCGCGGAGTTCGAGGCGGCCCGGCTCGCCGTCCGGGAGAACGATCCCGCCAACATATGCTATACCTCGGGCACGACCGCCGACCCCAAGGGCATCGTCCTGACCCACCGGAACTACACGGCCAACATCGAGCAGTCCAAGGCCCTGGTCGACTGTCCCGAGCACTACGTGTCCCTCCTGATCCTGCCCTGGGACCACAGCTTCTGCCACACCTGCGGCATTTACTCGATGATGAAGAGCGGCGCGGCCATGGCCTCGGTCGAGCTCGGCCGGACGCTCATGGAGACGCTCCGGAACATCCCCGGGAACATCCGCGAGGTCCGCCCCCACCTTCTCCTGAGCGTGCCCTCTCTGGCCAAGAGCTTCCGCAAGAGCATCGAAAAGGGCGTCCGGGACAAGGGGCCTTTGGCCCATGCCCTGTTCAAGCGGGCCCTGGCCCTGGCCGTCGATTACAACGCCGAAGGCTGGAACAGGGGGCAGGGGCTGAAGAAGCTGAAAAAGCCCCTCCTGGCCCTCACCGACAAGCTTCTGTTCGGCAAGATCCGGGAGAATTTCGGCGGCCGGCTCGAATTCTTCGTCGGCGGCGGGGCCCTGCTCGACATCGATATGCAGCGTTTCTTCTATGCCATCGGCATGCCCATGTTCCAAGGCTACGGCCTGAGCGAGGCCGCCCCCGTCATCTCGGCCAACAGTCTCCGGGCCCACAAGCTCGGCTCCTCGGGCCCGGTCGCTCCGGGGATCGATCTCCGCATCTGCGACGAGCGCGGCGCCGAGCTCCCGGCCGGCCGGACCGGCGAGATCGTCGTCCGGGGCGAGAACGTCATGGCCGGATACTGGAAAAACGAAAAGGCGACCCGCGAGACGGTCCGCGACGGCTGGCTCTACACGGGCGACCTCGGCTACCTCGACCCCGACGGCTTCCTCTACGTCCTCGGCCGGATGAAGAGCCTGCTCATCGCGGGCGACGGCGAGAAGTACAGCCCCGAGGCCATCGAGGAGACCATCGGCGAGGCCTCGCCGTACATCGATCAGATCATGCTCTACAACGACCAGTCGCCCTTCACGGTCGCCCTGCTCGTGCCCAACAAGGAAGCGCTGCTGGCCTGGCTCAGGGCCAAGGGCCTCGGCCTCAAGACGCCCGAAGGGCAGGAGGCCGCCCTCCGCCTGCTCGAGAGCGAGATCGGGGCGTTCCGCGAAGGCGGCCGGCACGCCGGGATGTTCCCGGCCCGCTGGCTGCCAGCCGCGGTCGCGGTCCTCGGCGAGGGTTTCACGGAACAGAACCACTTTCTCAACTCGTCGATGAAGATGGTCCGGGGCCGGATCACCGACTTCTACCGCAACCGCCTCGACTACCTGTTCACGCCCGAGGCCAAGACGATCGACAATCCCCCGAACCGGACGATCGTATCCCGCCTTGACGACTCGGCCTGACAAATTGACAACCCGGCGATATTTGGGATATTTAAAACCCTAATCCTTCGAGGAGATCCGCGACATGACCAAGAAGGCCAAACCTCTCGGCATCGGCCTCATCGGCGGCGGCTTCATCGCCCGCTTCCACATCAGGTCCTGGGTGGGCGTCCGCGACGCCGACATCCTGGGCGTCTTCGATCCGGACGCGAAGCGGGCTCGCGAGGCCTGCGCGCTGGCGAGGTCGCTCGGCGTCGGCGAGGCCGAACCCTACGCTTCGATCACGAAGATGGCCGCCGACCCGCGCATCGGGGCCCTGTGGATCTGCGCCCCGAACTTCACCCGGGGCGAGGTCATGGAGGAGATCGCCCACGCCGTCGTCGAGGGCCGGGCCGAGCTCACGGGCGTGACCTGCGAAAAGCCCCTGGGGCGCAACGCCCGCGAAGCCCGGAAGATGCTCGAGCTCGTCCGCAAGGCCGAGCTCCTCGACGGCTATCTAGAGAACCAGGTCTTCTCGCCGGCCGTCGTCCGGGGCAAGGAGATCGTCTGGGCCCGGGGCGCGGCTCTCTCCGGCCCCCCTTATCTGGCCCGGGCCGCCGAGGAGCACAGCGGGCCGCACATGCCCTGGTTCTGGGAGGGCACGCTCCAGGGCGGCGGCGTCCTCAACGACATGATGTGCCACTCCGTCGAGGAAGCCCGCTACATGCTCACCCCTCCCGGCGCCCCGCGCGAGGTCCTGACCCCGGTCTCGGTCACGGCCTACACCAACTGCCTCAAGTGGCAGGAGCCCAAGTACGCCGCGATCCTGGCCAAGAACAGCGGCGGCAGGACCGACTACCTGACGCGGCCGTCCGAGGACTTCGCCCGCTCGCTCGTCGAGTACAAGGACCGTTCCGGTAAGACCCTCGTCGTCGAAACGACGACGAGCTGGTGCTACGTCGGCGCGGGCCTGCGCCTGAGCATGGAGCTGCTCGGCCCGGAATACGCCCTCCAGATCAACACCCTGGACGCGGCCCTGAAGGTCTTCTTCAGCCGCGCGGTCCGCGGCAAGGCCGGCGAGGACCTGGTCGAGAAGCAGAACGCCGAGATCGGGCTGATGCCCGTCGTCGCGGACGAGGCCGGCGAATACGGCTACACGGCCGAGAACCGGCACATGGTCCGGTCCTTCCTCGAGGGCGTCCGGCCCGAGGAGAACTTCTCCGACGGCGTCGCCGTGGCCGAGCTGCTCATGGCCGCCTACCGCAGCGCCGAGCTCGGCAAGACCATCCCCTTTCCCTTCAAGGGCCTCGAGAGCTACGTCCCCCCGGTGGCCCAGGGGAAATGGAACCCGAAGTCCAAGTGAGAGACCAGGAGGTCCCATGAAACGCACGATCGCCGTCCTCGCCCTGATCGCCATCGCCGCTGCGGCCGCCGGGCCGGCTTGTCAGGCCGCCCCGCAGATCAGGCATATCTCTCCCGAACTCCAGAAGGCGGTCGCCGAGACCGATTACGGGAGCGTCCGCATCAAGAGCTTCCCCTTCGCCTCCGAGGCCTGGACTTTCCGCAAGTTCACGTTCGTCGAGACCCTCGCCAAGCTCAAGGAGCTCGGCGTCGCCGCGGTCGAGGCCTTCCCCGGCCAGGCTCTGGCCGCCGAATTCCCCGGCGCCCGTTTCGACGAAGCCATGACGGACGAGCAGGTGGCCTTCGCCAAGGAAGCCCTGAAAGAAAGCGGCGTCACGCTCTACGGCTACGGCGTCGTCGACATCGGCACGACCGAGGCGAGCATGCGCAAGGTCTTCGATTTCGCCCGGAAGATGGGCATCCGGATCATCGTCTGCGAGCCGGCCGACGACGACTTCACGCTGCTCGAGAAGCTGGTCAAGGAATACAGCATCAGGATCGCCATCCACAACCACCCCGCGCCCTCGAAGTACAACCTGCCCGAGACCGTCTTCAGCCACGTCGACGGCCGCGATCCCCGCATCGGCTCCTGCGCCGACACCGGGCACTGGATGCGCGGCCGGAACGATCCGCGGGAAGCCTTCAAGCTGCTCCAGGGCCGCATTCTCGACGTCCACCTCAAGGACCGCAGTGATTTCGGCACGGCCAAGGGCGTCGACGACGTCGCCTGGGGCTCCGGCAAGGGCCGCATCCGCGACCTCCTGGCCGAGCTGACGCTCCAGGACTACGACGGCTACCTGACGATGGAGTACGAGAACGAGTCCGAGGTCGGCGATCCCATGCCCGCCTTCCGCAAAAGCATGGCCTACGTCAAGAGCGTCACGTACTACGACGGCTGGACCCAGATCCTCCGACGCGGCGGGAGCGGCTACGAGAAGCACGGCTGGAACCATTACGGCCCGGGTCACTTCGAGTGCGATCCGAAAACGGGCGTCCTCAAGGGCCAAGGCGGCATGGGCCTGCTCTGGTACGGCCAGAAGCTCAAGGACTTCGTCCTCGAGTGCGAGTTCAAGTGCTCGACCCCGACGACGAACTCGGGCATCTTCCTCCGCGTGCCCTCCGTCCCCGTGAGCGACGGGTACATCTATCATGCCATCGAGGTCCAGATCGACGACACGTCGACGGGCATCCACCACACCGGGGCCGCCTACGACATCGAGGCGCCCCAGGTCCTCGCCTCCAAACCGACCGGCGAGTGGAACCATCTCCGGATCGAGTTCAAGGGCATGCGCCTGAAGGTCGACCTCAACGGCCGGACGGCCCTGGATTGGGAAGCCCGCCCGGGCGGAAAGGTCCGCGACCTATCCCCCGAAGGCTTCATCGGCCTCCAGAACCACGACAGCCAGTCGCCGCCCTTCTTCCGGAACGTCTATCTCAAGGAGCTGTGATCGGCCCCGGAGCGGCGCGTCTTAAGGAGACCCGAGCATGACAGAGACAAAAAGCCCGCGCAACAAGCTGTTCCTCATGATGGTCATGGAGTTCTTCATCTGGGGGGCCTGGCTGCCGCTCATCTTCGGCTACCTGCCCAGCCTCGGGTTCACGCCCGTCCAGCAAGCCTGGATCCTGAACGCCTTCCCGCTTTCCGCCATCGTCGGCATGTTCTTCAGCAACCAGTTCGCGGACCGCCATTTCGCCGCCGAAAAATTCCTCGGGTTCAGCCACCTCGTCGGCGGGCTCGCGATCCTCGGATTGGGGTTCACCCGGCAGTTCTGGCCCTTCTTCATCCTGATGCTCGCGCACTGCCTGTTCTACGTCCCGACCATCTCGATCGCCAACTCGATCGCCTTCGCCCACATGAAGGACTCGAAGAAGGAATTCGGCTTTGTCCGCATGGGCGGGACCTTCGGCTGGATCCTCGCCGCCTGGCCGTTCACGTTCATCTTCGTGGACTGGGCCCGGGTCAAGGCCGCCGCGCCAAAGGGCTTGGTCGATTGGCTGGGAACGGCCCTCGCCTCGGGGCTGACGGGCCAGGCGTTGAAACAGGCGACGCGCTGGACGTTCATCGTGGCGGGGATCGTCTCCGTCGTCCTGGCCGCTTACAGCCTGCTTCTCCCTCACACGCCCCCGAAGAAGAGAACGGCGGGGACTTCGTCCGCGGAACGCTTCGCCTGGCTCGAAGCGGTCAAGCTGCTCAAGCATCCCTTCGTCCTGATCCTCTGGCTCATCACGTTCGTCGACGCGTTCGTCCACAACCTCTATTTCAACTGGACCGGCACGTTCCTCGGCACCGGCCCCGAGGCCGGAGGCGTGGGCATCGCCGGCAACTGGATCATGCCCGTCATGAGCCTGGGCCAGGTCTCCGAGATCCTGACCATGCTCGTCCTGGGCGTGGTGCTGAAGAAATTGGGATGGCGGTTCACGATGCTGATCGGCATCCTCGGGCACGCCGCCCGGTTCGCCGTCTACGCCTTCTTCCCCTCGGAGCCGTGGATGATCGTGGCCATCCAGGTCCTGCACGGGATCTGCTACGCCTTCTTCTTCGCCACGGTCTACATCTTCGTGGATACCTACTTCCCCAAGGACGTTCGCTCGAGCGCCCAGGGGCTGTTCAACGTGATGATCCTCGGCCTCGGCGTGCTGGCCGCCAACACGCTGGGCCCGTGGCTGATCCAATCCGTCTTCACCGCGGGCGGCGTCACGGACTTCCGGTCGATGTTCCTGCTCCCCTGCCTGACCGCGCTCGGAGCCGCGATCGTCCTGGCCGTGGCCTTCAAGCCGCCGGCCCCGGTCGAGACGGATCAGGGCCGGCTCTGATCCGACCGGACCCGGACGACCACGACTAGGGGCGGGGCCGGGGGATGTGATAGAATGGATCCGGCAGAAAGGGAGACAGTTTGAGTCAACGATGAAGATCCGCTATCTCGACGGCAACCGCCTCTACTACGCCTTCCTCGCCGGCGGCCAGGCGGTCATCCGCGACCAGTCCTATCTCAACAGGATCAATGTCTTCCCCGTGCCGGACGCCGATACCGGGACCAATCTCGCCTCGACGATGCGGGCGATCGCAGAGAAGGCCAAGCCAGACCGGTCCGCCACAGCCGCCATGGGCTCCATCGCCGACGCGGCCCTGGTCGGGGCCCGGGGCAATTCCGGCCTGATCTTCGCCCAGTTCCTCTACGGTCTGAGCCAGGAGGTCCGCGGCGAGCACCGCCTGACGGTCCACCGTTTCGCCGAGAGCGCGCGGCGGGCCGTCCAGCACGCCCGCCGGGCCGTCATGACGCCCGTCGAGGGCACGATGATCACCGTTCTCCACGATTGGGCCGAAGCCCTCTACGAACAGCGCCAGAAGATGACCGACTTCGCCGAGCTGCTGGCCTACTCCCTGCCCGTCGCCGAAAGATCGCTCGCCGACACGCCCAAGAAGCTGGCCGTCCTGGCCCGGGCCGGGGTCGTCGACGCCGGCGCCCGGGGCTTCTTCGATTTTCTCCAGGGCGTCGTCGCTTTCATCCGCAAGGGCAGCATCAAGGACATCCGAGCGGCCGAGGCCGCCGACCTGCCCCTGCCCCGGGAAGTCCCGGCGGCGCGCACGACGGTGACGAAACGGTACTGTTCGGAAGCCCTGCTCGTCGGCGAGGCGATCGACGTCGCCGCGGTCGAGGCGATCGTCCGCCGGGCCGGAGAATCGGCCGTCGTCGCCGGCTCGCCGCGCAAGCTCCGCCTCCACGTCCACACCGACGACGCGGCCGCGGTCTTCTTCGAGCTCCAGAAGTACGGCACGATCCAGGACATCAAAGCCGACGACATGCTCCGGCAGTACGAGGCCGCCCACGAGCGCAAGGCGCGGGTCGCCGTCCTCACGGATTCGGCCTGCGACCTGCCCCGCAGCGTCATCGACGACCACCAGGTCCACGTCGTGCCCTTCAACCTCTTCTTCGGCGACAGCCTCTTCCTCGACAAAGTGACGATCGAGCCCGACCGGTTCTACGATCTCCTCCGGACGCGACGGGACGTGCCCAGGAGCGCCCAGCCGTCCCAGGCGAACGTCCAGAGGATCCTGGAGTTCCTGGCCGGCCACTACGAAGCGATCGTCGCCGTGTCGATCTCGGGCGGCTTGACCGGATTCCACGATCAGCTGCTCAAGGCCCGCGAAGCGCTCGGGCTCGACGCCTCGCGCCTGGCCGTCGTCGACTCCCGGCACCTGTCGGTCTCGGAGGGCCTGATCGTTCTTCGGATCGCGGAAGCCGTCCGGGCCGGCGTCCCGTTCGCCGAGATCGCCCGCGGTGCCGGGGATTGGGTCCGCAACACGCGTATCTGGGTCGACGTAAAGACCTTGAAATATATGGTCCGCGGCGGCCGGGTCAGCCCGCTCAAAGGCCTTCTGGCCGCTGCGCTCAACATCAAGCCCATCGTCACGCTGGACTCCGCCGGCAAGGCGGCCATCCTGGGCAAGTCCTTCAGCCGCGGTGCCAACATGAAGAAGATCCTCGGCCTCATCCGCGCGGCGACGGCCGGCCGGCCCGTTTGGAACTACGCCGTCACCCACGCCCAGAACCCCTTCCGGGCCCTGCACTATGCCGAAGCCCTCGAGGCAATGCTGGGGAAGAAGGCCGCTTTCATCTCCGACATCTCGCCCGTCGTGGGCGCCCACAACGGCATCGGCGTCGTCGGGATCGCTCTGACCTTCGATTAGCCCGGGCCCCGCAAGTCGGCGGGAAGGCAAGGAGACCGATCATGACCGGATTCTTGAGCACTTGGGCCGCCTGCGCGGTCCTGGTCGCGCTCTATATGACGGCTTGGTTCGCCCTGGCCCTGGCCAGGAAGGATAATTCCATAGCCGACATCGCCTGGGGCCTCGGGTTCGTGCTAATCGCGGTCTTCACGTTCTTCCGGAGAGCCTCGCTCTTCCCGCCCATCCTCGTCACGGCGCTCGTCGTCGCCTGGGGCGCGCGGCTCGCCCTCCACATCCTCGTCCGGAACAGAAAGCGCGGCGAGGACCCCCGCTACGCCGCCTGGCGCGTAAAGTGGGGCCGTTCGTTCCTCTGGAGGAGCTACCTCCAGGTCTTTCTCCTCCAGGGTTTCTTCCTTCTCGTCATCGCCTCACCGGTCATCCTCGTCAACACCGCTTGGATAGGTTACTCTGGCTTTCCGTGGTGGCTGGCCGGTTTGCCAGTCTGGTGTGCCGGTTTCTTCTTTGAGTCCGTCGGCGACGCCCAGTTGGCCCGCTTCAGGCGCGATCCGGCCAACAAGGGCCGGATCATGGACCGGGGACTTTGGAAGTACACCCGGCACCCGAACTACTTCGGTGAATCGCTGATGTGGGTCGGGATTTGGCTCATCGCCCTGGAAGTGCCTTACGGCTGGACGACGGTCGTCAGCCCGCTCCTCATCACCTTCCTGCTCGTCAAGGTTTCCGGCATCCCGCTGCTCGAGAAACGGTACGCCGGGAACGCCGCCTTCCAGGCCTACGCCCGCCGCACGAGCGCCTTCATTCCCTGGTTCCCGAAAAAATAAGGTTTTTCTCCCGAACCCGGTAAGTCCCTCTCTCGGGCTTTGGCTCGGGATATGCCTCTTGCTCCCCGGCCCCCCGGGGAACGGGGAGCGAACCCCGGTGAGCGGATTAGGCAGGATCGGGACGGAGTACCCGGAGTCCCGGTCCTGCGAAATATCATGAGAAAGGGCTTTCTCCCGATATTTTCCCAGCGCCGCACCTCCGAGTCGCTCCGAAGCGGCGCTGATGGTCGCTACTCGGAATACGCTCCCTGCCGCTCGCCGCCTCGAGAGGGAATCCCGGAAATGGGAGAAGAACTAAAAATACAGGGACGTCCGTTAAAAGCTTAGTGTCAGGCCGGCGAAGGCGTAGTTGACCAGGGCGAAGGTGTAGACCTTGTCGTTGTCGGCGCCGCCCTCGAGGAGGCGATAACCCGCTCTCAGCCGGAGCGACTTCGAAAGGTCCGCCCAGAAGGAGAGCGCGACGTCTTCGGCCCGCCCCTGGGGCGCGGCCAGAGCGTCACCGTCGAAGAGCAATCCCCAGTCCGCGCCGAGCCGCCAGAGCAGACGGAAGTTGACGAGCGGCACGACGCCCAGGTCGGTCTTCTCCGCGCTTTGCCCGGCGCTCTCCAGGCGGATGATTGCGTCGCGGACCTTGATGGTCAGCCCGAGCCCGAACTCGAAGCGCGGCCGGCGCACGAGGCCGTATCGCCAAGTCAGGCGGTAGGAGTTGAAGACGTAAGTCCCTTGAAGCGCCTGGCCGGCCGGGAAGACCCGGTCCACGAAGACGACGTCCCGGTCGATGGCCCCCGTCGAGGCGAAGCGAAGCGGGGCGTAGAGGACGGACAGGGTATGGCGCGGGTGGAATTGCCAGCTCAAGCGCAAGCGTCCGAAGGCCCGGCTCGCGGCGTCCAGCTCCCGCGACAGCGAAAAGAGCGTGCCGGCGTCGCCGGGGATGCGGACGTCGTTGTACCCGCTCCAAGCGGCGCCGCCCTCGGCGTCGAAGCTCCACTGGGCCGCAGCGGGGGCGGCCAGGGCCAGGATGGACAGAATGATCGGGACCGCCGCTCCGGATTTTCTCATCTCACTCCTCCCCTCTTCCATATCCCGAACACGTGAATGAGGACACAAATAAGGGATGGGAACGCCCTCCGGACGTTCCCGCCCTCACGATCGTCTTCGTGCTTAGAAACCGGGGCTGATGCTCACCTGGAGATGCCAGCCGCGGACAGGCCTGTCCATCGGATAGACGTAGTTGAGCCCGAGGATCAGGTAGCCGAAAAGGTTGGTCCTCAGGCCGATGCCGTAGCTGCGCAGGGGCTTGCGCTCGCCGCCCGAGACGAACCAGGGCTTGACCTTTTCGGGGACGGGGTTCCCCTCCTCGTCGTAGCCGCCCCACCAGTAGTTGGGATTCGAGGCGTAGGCCAGGCCCCAGTCGAAGAAGCCGTAGAACTCGAGAGGCCAGGCGCCGAAGTAGCCTTTGCCGATCCCCAGAAGGCCGAGCAGCGGGAAGCGCAGCTCGACGTTGGCCAGCATCATCCTGCTGCCGTAGAGCCGGCCGAAGTCGAAGGCGCTCGAGGGATCGGCATCGTAGGCGGTCAGCTCCTCGTTGCTGAAGGATTCGTAGCCCCGGACGAGGTCCCAGTAGGCGATGTAGAGGGGATAGAACCGGGTGTCCTCGGAGTCCTTTCCGTAGCGGCCGAGGTGCATGGCCCGGAAGGCCAAGGTGAACGGCCGGATGGGCATGATGTACTTCCGGAAATCGATGTTCACGGTGTTGAAGGTCATCTTGCCGATGGCCGGACTGATCGAGGCGCCGAAGTTCTGGCCCAGGATGGGGCTCGTCGCGCCGAACATCCCGGTGTCGTAGTAATACCCGGCGGTGAGGTAGGCGTAGTTCATGCTCGGGGGGGTGTCCCCGGGTTTGTATTTCTGGTAGTCGAGCAGGTAGCCGTTGAGGTCGTAGATGCGCTGATAAACGGTGTGGTTGAAGTCCTGGATCCGGTACCCGGCGCTGAGCTGGAAGCGGCTGACCTGGCTTAACGGGTACTGGCCGAAGACAGACACGTCGTAGTTGATGAGCCGGTAGACATCCTCGACCTCGTAGATGAGTTCGCCGTCCTGGTAGAAAGAATAATAAGGATAGGGATAGACCAGGCGCTGGGCCGCCGCGCCCCAGTTGAGGCGGGACTTGTTGTTGAGGTAGGCCAGGACGCCGGACGTGTCGATGAGCCGCGAGCCCGTGAAGGCCGTGGTGACGACGGTGTGGTAACCGAGCATGTCGCTCCAATAGGCCGAGAGCCCTCCCGCGCCGTAGGTGCCGTAGCGGTCGACGCCGATGGCGATGTTGGGCGGCGAGACGTAATCCAGGCCCAGCTTGGGCTTGTAGTCGGCGATCGTGAAGTTCTGGTCCTTGGGCAGGCCGAAGAGCGGGTTCTTCAGGAGGCCGAGCAGGGACCCCTCGGGCTCGGTGCGGGGCGCCAGGATGCCGGGGTCGCGCTCGAACTGGGCCAGGAAGGACTGCCCTTCGAGGGTCGCCGGATCGTCGAGGGCGTAGACCGTATAGTAGCCGTCGAGATAGCCGGAGAAGACGAGGCGGCCCGTCTCCTGGGCGACGGAGATGGACGGGCTGAGCTCGGTGATGCCCGCGACGCCCGTATTCAGGTTGGTCACCTGGGTGATCTTGGCCGAGGCGACGTCGATCCGGTAGATGTCGGTCTTGCCGCTCTGGTCGGAGAGGAAGTAGAGGGATCGGGAGTCCGGGGTCCACTGCGGGTTGATGTTCTTGCCGTTGGGAAATGCCAGCAGCTTCTGGATGCGCCCCGATTCCACGTCGAGGAGGGCCAGCTCGTAATTGCCGACGTCGACCCATTCCATGTTGGTCGAGAACCTCTCGGTGACGAAGGCGATGGTCTTGCCGTCGGGCGACCAGGCGGGCTGGAGGTCGCCGAACACGTCCCGCGTCATCTGCTTGAGCACGTTGTCGCGAAGGTCGTAGATGAAGAGGTCCGAGACGCCGCCGGCCAGGCCGCAGAACGTGACGTAGCGGCCGTCCGGCGAGAAGGCCGGGCTGAGGATCTCGGCCAGCTCCCGGAAAGGGATCTCCCGGTCGATCTTGCCGCTCTTCGCTTCGACGATGGTCAGCCCGGGCCGGCCCTTGGAGACGCTGCCGAAGACGAACTTCTCCCCCGTCGCGTCCCAGGATCCGGCCGACTTGATGAACTGGATGCTCTCGAAATGGGGATCGACGGCGGTCGAGACGATCTTCTTCCGGATCGTGCCCTTTTCGGCGTCGGCGAGATAGAGGTCGATCGAGAACATGTCCCGCGTCGAGAGGAAGATGATGGACTTCCCGTCGGGACTGATGGTCGGGGCGATGTTGTAGGGATTGGACTCGGCGCCTTTGAACAGGGCCCTGGCGAACTTGTCCACCGGCTGGGTCTTCTCCAGGACCGGCGCGTAGGCGTCCTGCATCGACTTGTGCCAGTCGGCCGAGAGCTGCTTCAGCTTGATGCCCAGCACGCTCTCGAGGATGATCTCGTAATCGCCGGTTCGGCCGACGGATTTCATCGCCTTGCCGATGACCTCGTCGCCCCACCGGCCGGTGATGTAGGCCCAGACGGCCTGTCCCCAGCGGTAGGGGAAGAACTTATAGGAGTTGTCGAGCTTTTTGAGCTGAGGCAGCTCCTTGCGCCGGACGGCGTCGCGCATCCACATCGACGTATTCGGGTCGACGGGACCGATGGACAGGTACTCGGCCATGCCCTCGATGAACCAGAGCGGGATGCGCAGCGCGGCGTCGTTGCCCCGGGCCTGGTCGGAATGACCTATGGCCATGATGTCGTACTGGAAGGCGTGGACGAGCTCGTGACCGATGACGTGGTCGGTCTCGGACAGAGACGCACCGTAGGGCAGGACGATGCGGCGCTTAGCCGACTCGGTGAAGCCGCCCGTGCCCTCGCCGAGGATCTCCTGGGTGACCGTAGTCTGCTGGAACTCGGGGCTGCTGCCGTAGAGGATGAGTGGCTGGCGGCCCTTGAGCTCATGATTGAACATCCGGGATAGGCGTGCGTACCAGCGCTCGGCCATGAGGCAGGCCATCTTGACCGTTTCCTGATCTTGCAGGTAGTAGTAAACATCGTAGTGCCGGGTCTTCATGATCTTGAACTCGAACTTCTGGTATTGGACCTTGTTCCGGCCGTACCACTGGGCGCCGAGGTCCGGCGCCGCGATCCCGGCGATGAACCCGGTCAGGCAGAGCGTGATGAGCATCTTGGTCAAAGCGGAACTCCGCATGGTTTTCCTCCTTCGATGGGCATATTGTCGCGGAAGACGGGGCGGCAGAGAAATACCCGCCCGGACGGGAGGTTCGGATACAACCATAGGTCGAAACTCCTTTCGACCCCTTTCCTCGAATATCTTAGCCGAACGGACCCGGCTTGTCTACAGCATCGGCCGCAATGCCATTTGACCTCGCCGCCGCGATTCGGGTAAGATGCCTGTCTGGTCATGACAACGCAGATCGTCATCATCCTCGCGGTCATGGTCGCGGCGTATGTCGCGGCCAAAGCCGCCAAGTTGTCCGTCGAGCTGGGTATCTTCGCTTCGGCCGTGGCCGGGGGGCTGGCCGGCGCCTTCCTCAATACGCCTCCCCTCCGGGAACTCGGCCGCCATCTCGCGGAGGGTTCGATCACCTACCTCGACGTCATGCTCGTCTTCTTCACGGCGACGCTCTTCATGACCATCGTCGACGAGTCCGGCGGCGTCGTCTACGTCGTCCGCGCGACCCTGCGCGCCTTCGGAAACAAGCGGGTGCTGGTCCTCCTCGTCCTGATGGTCATCGTTCTCATCCCGGGCGCCCTGACCGGGGCCGGGAGCGTCTCGCTTCTCGTCGTCGGGGCCCCGGTGGCCATGGCCCTCAGACGCTTGGGCATCGGCCCGAAGAGGGTGGCCGCCATCCTCTTTATCGTCGCCGGACTGAGCGCGGCCGCGCCCCCGGTCAACATCTGGGCCATGATCCTCTGCGCCGGCACGGCCATCCCCTACGTCGGATTCGAATTCACCCTGGGTATCCCCGTCCTCATCCTCGGGACGTTCACCATGCTCGTCTTGGGACTCAAAAAGGAGGCCGGAACCGCGGCCGGCCCCGTCGAACTCCCCGAGCCGCCGGCGGGCATGACCTGGTGGCGGGTGCTCATCCCCTTCGTCGTCTTCTTCGGCCTCGTCGCCGCCTACCGGATCTGGCCCTTCGCCACGCCGATCCTGGGGCTGTCGCTCGAGTTCGTCATCGCCGCGGCCGCGGCCCTGTTCTTCAGCCCGAAGAGGATCGCCGTCCTGCCGCTGGCCCGAAGCACGGTCAAGAGGCTCCTGCCCCTGCTCGCGACCACGGTCGTCGTCGGCATGCTGCAGCAGATCATGACCGCGACCGGCGTCCGGGGCCTGGTCTCCTTCGCTGTCATCTCCATCCCTCTCGTACTCCTGTTCTTCCTGCTGCCGGTCATCATCCCCTTCTCCGAAGGGATCCTGACCTACGGCGCCGCGGCCATCTTCGGCATCCCCCTGATCTGGTACCTGGACTCGATCGGCTTCCACGCGACCGTGGTCATCGCCGGGTTGAGCCTGCTCTGGCCCCTCGGCGACGGATTGCCGCCGACGGCCCTGATCGGCCGGCTCAGCAACATGGTCTCCGGATACAAGGGGTCCTACGCGGATTTCCTCAAGGCCACCTGGCTGCCCTGGCTGGTCGTCACGGCCGTGGCTATGGCCATGATCGTCTTCAGCGCGAAGCTGGCCTTCCTGGTCAAGTGGAGCATGTAGGCATGCGAGGCACCCTCCGATGATCATGATCGCCTACTATCTCATCACCGCGCTCCTTCTGGTCCTCGCCGCGTGGAACTTTGTGAGGGAGAAGTCCGATCGCCAGGAACTCGTCCTGTACCTCCTCGTCATGATCCCCCTCGTCCTCAGGCTGCTGCGGTGGAAGTGAGAGGGCGCGCCATGAAAAAAGACGCTCTTTTCAAGGCGGTCCTGTCGGGAGCCGCCCTCGGTTTGGCCCTCTGGGGGGGCCTGCCGCTCTTTCATCACCGGCACCACGGGGTCCCCGTCGTCAAGGGCCCGGGCGTGACGGCGGTCCTCCGCCTCAGCGAATTCTCGCCGAAGCTCGCGGGCACGGCCGGAGACACTTCCGTCTTCGTGCTCGAAGGGAAGGAGCCCGGGGGCAAGGCCCTGATCATGGGCAACACCCATTCGAACGAGCCCGAAGGCATGCTCTCCGCCCTGATCATCATCGAGAACGCCGTCGTGGAGAAAGGGACCCTCTACGTCATCCCCTTCTTCAACAACAGCGGCAGCCGCAACACCCGCGCGGGCGACGGCTATCCGCTCTACTTCGACGTCCGGACGGATTGGGGCGCCCAGCGTTTCCGCTACGGCAACCGCGACGCCTCTCCCCTCGACCAGTGGCCCGATCCGGACGTCTACATCCACTACCCGGAGCGCCAGCTCCTCTCCTACATCGACGTCCGCAACACCAACCGGACCTGGCCCGGACGCGCCGACGGTCCGCTCATGGAGAGGGTGACCTACGGGGCCATGGAGCTCATGCGGCGGGAGAAGGTCGACGTCGCGATCGACGTCCACGGCGCCGAAACGATGTTCCCCGTGACCAACTGCATCGTCGCCCCGGAGAAATCGGTCAAGATCGCCACATTGGCCTCTCTTACCGTCAAGGCCATGGAGGGGTTCGAGAACCACGTCGAGGCGTCGCCCGCGGGCTTCCGCGGCCTCTCCCACCGGGAGATCGGCGACCACGGCCCGGCCCTCCCCTTCCTCCTCGAGGCGCCCATCCCCTTCCTCGACCAGCCGACGGGGCCCAAGACGGTCGAGTTCCTCCTCGACGGCAAGGACCCGTTCCTGCTCAGCCTGTCGAAGAAGAAAAAGCTCTTCGTCCCCTACGACGAATCCGGCTGGCCGCTCGAGAAGAGGGTCGGCCAGAACCTGTCCGTCACTTTGGAGATCCTTCGCCAGTTCTCCAAGAAGACCGCGGACCGGCCCATCGCCGTCCGCAGCGTCCCCCGCTACGCCGACGTGGTCAAGAACGGGGTCGGCCGCTACCTCGCCGACCCGGCCAAGGCCGCGCCCGGCGGCGTCGTCATGAATTGATCGGGGCCGCCCCAGCCCGCCCCGGGAGGTGTCTATGTCGTTCGACAGAAAAGCGTTTTTGGCCGTTCTGGCCGTTACCGCCGTGCTCGTCTGCGCGGGAGGCCTGAGTCTCGACCGTCCCGCCGCCGCGGCCGACGGGTCCGATCCCGGCCTGGCTTCCGAGGCCTGCACCGTGATCATGGTCGGACGCGAGGCCTCGACCGACGGATCGGTCATGAGCACCCACGCCGCCGACTGCGGCGTTTGCGACTTCACCTGGCGCCATGTCCCGGCCGCCGACCACAAGCCGGCCGAGAAGCGCAAGCTCTACCACATCGACCAGATCCGGACCTGGCCGCCCGCCGAGGGCGGCAAGTGGGCCATGGTCCTCAAGGACCCCACCGGGATAGAGATCCCCCAGGTCGCGCACACTTACGGCTACCACCACGCCGTCTTCGGCTACATGAACGACCAGCAGCTGGCCATCGCCGAGTCGACCATCGGCAACGTCCGCAAGCTCGGCAATCCCACGCCGACGCCGGCGACGAACATCACCATGCTCACCCTCCTGGCCATGGAGCGCTGCCGGACGGCCCGCGAGGCCATCCGGCTGATGGGCTCCCTCGCCGAGCAGTACGGCTACGGCTACCACGACGGCGGCGAGATGCTGGCCGTCTCCGACCCAAAGGAGATCTGGGTCTTCGAGATCGTGCCCGCCGGCCCCCTCTGGACCCCCCAGTCGGGCAAGCCCGGCGCGATCTGGGCGGCCCAGCGCGTGCCCGACGACCATGTCGCGGTCTGCCCGAACGAATCGCGCATCGGCGAGATCGACCTCGGCGATCCCGACCATTTCATGGCCTCGGCCCACGTCGAATCCTTCGCCGTCGAAGCCGGCCTGTACGATCCAAAGAGCGGCAAGCCGTTCAACTGGAAGAGGGCTTACTCGCCCGCCGAGGGATCGGCGGCAAGCACGGAGGGCCGCCGCTCCCGGATGTGGCGCTTCTTCGATCTCGTCGCCCCGTCGATGAAATTCAAGGCCGAGACGCCCAACATGGACTTCCCCTTCTCCGTCAAGCCCGACGCGAAGCTCTCGCCCAAGGACGTCATGCGCCTGACCCGGGACAAGTCCGAGGGCACGGTGTACGACCCGGTCCGGGGGCTGCGTGGCGGCCCGTTCAGGAATCCCAACTATTACAAGGGGACCCGCCTGATCAGCGTGCCCAACGTCGAGTATACGACCCTGACCCAGTGCCGTTCGTGGCTGCCCGACGCGATCGGGGGCATCGTCTGGGTCGCCCTGGGCGCCCAGGACACCTCCTGCTACATCCCGTTCTACGGCGGCGCGACCGACATCCCCAAATCGTTCTCGACCGGCGACCACTTCGTCCTCGACCGCGGCTCGGCCCGCTGGGCCTTCGATTACGTCGATTTCCACGTCCAGGTCGCCTACAATGCGGCCATCGAGGACGTCAAGACGGCCCAGAAGGAGTGGGAGGATGGGGCCCTCGGGCGCATCGCCGAGATCGACCGGCTGGCCGGGGACCTCTACAAGCGCAGCCCCAGGGAGGCGGTCAAGCACGTCACCGGCTTCTCGCTCAACAACGCCCAGAACGTCGTCGCCGCCTGGTGGAAGCTCGGCGACGACATCTTCGTCAAATACAACCACCTCGGTCAATACGACGCCGCCAAGCGCCGGAGCGGCCGCATTCCCACGGCCAATCCGGACTGGTGGAACAGGGCCGTTCGGGCCTTCGATGTCCTGAACGAGCCCGGAAAATAAGGAGCTGTCCATGAAGAACGCGTTCCGATCGAGCGCCGTCCTCGGCGCGATCGTCCTGGCCCTCATGCTGGCCGGCCACGGTCCCGCCTCCGCGGGCCAGGTCTCGCAGGCGGACGCCGACCTCGTCGCCGCCGATGCCTGCACGTCCATCCTCGTCGGGCGCGATGCCTCGACCGACGGGTCGACCATGACCACGCACACCTGCGATTGCGGCACGTGCGACTGGACCTGGCGTCACGTCCCGGCGGCCGACCACAAGCCCGGCTCCACCCGGAAGATCTACCACGTCTCTCAGTACAAGACCTGGCCGCCGGCGGAAGGCCTCAAGTGGGACATCTACAAGAAGGATTTCGCCGGGCTCGAGATCCCCGAGGTCGCCCACACCTACGCCTACCACCACGGCATGTTCGGCTATATGAACGAAAAACAGGTCGCGATCGGCGAGTCGACCATCGGCTGCCAGCGCAAGTTGCAGAATCCGACGCCCTCGGCCAAGCTCGACCTGACCATGCTGACCCTCCTGGCCATGGAGCGGGCCGCGACCGCGCGCGAAGCCATCCAGGTCATCGGCTCGCTGGCCGAGAAGTACGGCTACGGCTTCCACGACGACGGCGAGATGCTGGCCATCGCCGATCCGAAAGAGGTCTGGATGTTCGAGATCATGCCCGTCGGCCCCCTCTGGACTCCCGACGGCGGCAAGCCTGGGGCCGTCTGGTGCGCCCAGAGGGTCCCCGACGACGAGATCAGCGTCTGTCCCAACGAATCCCGCATCGGCGAGATCGACCTCGAGAAGAAGGATTTCTTCATGGCCTCGCCGAACGTCGTCTCGCTGGCCGTCGACATGGGTTTCTACGACCCCAAGGGCGGCAAACCGTTCAACTGGAAAAGGGCCTACTCGCCCGCCGAAGGCAGCGCCGTGAGCACGCAGGGCCGCCGCTCGAGGATGTGGCGCTTCTACGACCTCGTCGCTCCGTCGAAGAAATTCAAGCCCGAGACGCCCAACATGGACTTCCCCTTCTCCGTCAAGCCGGACCGGAAGATCTCCGTCCAGGACGTCATGGCCATGACCCGCGACAAGTCCCAGGGTACCGTCTTCGATCCCGTCCTGGGCATCCGCGGCGGGCCTTTCCAGAACCCGCACTATTACAAGGGGACCCGGCTCATCAGCGTGCCCAACGTCGAGTACACGAGCCTGACCCAGTGCCGCGGCTGGCTTCCGGACCCCGTCGGCGGCATCGTCTGGATCGCCCTGGGCGTCCAGGACACCTCCTGCTATATCCCGTTCTATGCCGGGGCGACCGAGATGCCCAAGTCGTTCGCGCTCGGCGACCACTTCGTCTTCAGCCGCGACTCGGCCCGCTGGGCCTTCGACTACGTCGACTTCCACGTCCAGGTCGCCTACAATGCGGCCATCGAGGACGTCAAGGCGGCCCAGAAGGAGTGGGAGGACGGGGCCGTCACGCGCCTCGCCGAGATCGACCGGCTGGCCGGCGACCTTTACAAGCGCAGCCCCAAGGAAGCGGTCAAGTACGTCACCGGATACTCGCTCAACAACGCCCAGAACGTCGTCGCCGCCTGGTGGAAGCTCGGCGACGACCTCCTGGTGAAATACAACCACCTCAGCCTGTACAATGCCCAGAAGCGGCAGCGGGGCCGCATCCCGTCGGCGGATCCGGGCTGGTGGATCAAGGCCGTCCGGGCCTTCGACATCCTCATGGAACCCGACAAAAAGTAATAGGAGAGATCACATGAACAAGAGGATCCTTCTGGTCCTGGCCGCCGTCGCGGTCCTGGGCCTCTCCCTTCTCCTGGCCGGCCAGGCCGTTCCCAAGGCCGGCCTCCCGGTCCTGACGACTTCGGCCGGGCAGAGCACCGACGTCACGACCCTCAACATCGTCCTCGACGAGGCCGCCATCACCTACGACTACTGCGACGTGCCGACACCCGAGATGGTGGCTGACGGAGTCGGCTTGGGCGGCCGCGAGTCCGGGCCCGGCTTCCACGTCGAGATCATGACCGACCTCGACAAGTACCCTGCCGGAACTCCCTATAAGGCCGTCATCTTTGCCATCGGCGCGAGCCTGAAGGGCATGGGCGCGTCGGGCCTGACCCTCGACGCCGAGGAGGCCCGCCTGAAGAAGCTCATCGCGCTCTGCAAGCAGAAGAAGATCTTCGTCATGGCCGTCCACATCGGCGGTGAGTCGAAGCGCGGCCCGGCCGGCAGCGACAACGAGCGGATGATCGACGCCGTGGCCCCCCTGGCCGACTACATCGTCGTCACCAAGGACAGCAACAAGGACGGCCGGTTCACGAAGCTGGCCGCGGCCGGCAAGATCCCGATGACCGAGATCGAGTACGCCCTGGGGCTCGTCGACATCGTCAAGCAGGTTTTGCAATAAAGCGGGGCGGAGAGGGCCGGGCGCCGGGTCAGCGGACCCGGGAGACGGTCGCCAACGCCCAACCCAGGGTGGAGTGGATCCCGACGGCCAGACGGGTGCCGGTCTCGGCGATGGCGACGTAGAGTCCTTTCGCGTCCCGGAAAACGACGGCATCCGCCAGATAATTTTCGGGCCGCTCGAACCGGTCCGACCTGTCCAACTCCGCACTGAGCTCGAGCCAGGCTGCGCGGCGGGCTTCGGTCGAGCCATAGTCCAGGACGATCAGGGTTTCTCCGCTATCATAGAGACCCCGCACCGCGTCCGTGAAGGCCAGGCCCCGGGCGGTGTAGAAGGGGTAGATATTATTGAGCCCGAGGAGGCCCCGGAGATACTT
The DNA here is from genome assembly GCA_041736225.1 of Candidatus Aminicenantales bacterium. Taxonomy (GTDB): domain Bacteria; phylum Acidobacteriota; class Aminicenantia; order Aminicenantales; family Saccharicenantaceae; genus RBG-16-66-30. The sequence continues at coordinate 24,081 of JBGSUG010000285.1, forward strand.
GACGCTCCCGGGCCGGAGGCCTTCTCCGGGCAGAGCGGCGACGAGGCCGGGCGCCTCTCCCCCCTTCGGGAGCGCGGCGTCCACGATCCGCCCGATCGCCTGGAGGCCTTCGATCGTCTCCGCCGCTTCGTCGAAACCGGTCAAGGTCGCGAGGAACCGGCCCTTCCAGAAGTTCATGTAGTAGGCTTCGAGCTCGGCTCCGGCCCCCAGGGCCAAGGGCTTGCCGCCGCCCGACCTCTTGAAGGTGAACATCCCGAAGGCGGCGGCCGGCGTCTCCATCTCGAAGATCTCGAGCGACACGGACTTGCCCCGGGGGTCCTCGTAGTCCTGGACGACCACCCGGCGGAACCCGTATTCCTGGTAGATCTCGGCCCCGCCGTCGATATAGGTGTAGAGGTCCTCGCCCTCGAATTCCTGGGGACCGCCGTCCCTCGTCCAGCCGGCAGCGGCGTTGTCGGCCGGAAGATAGATCCGGAGCGGTCCCTTCGGCGAACGGCCCTCCGAGCTCCCGGCACCCGGCGCGAAGAGCCCCGCGACGACGAGGGCCGCGAGCGCCCAGCGGGCCCCGGCCGTGATTCCCCTGTCTTTCATCCTGTCTCCGGGGAGCGCTAAACCGCCTCTTCCCTGACGACGAGCCTGCGCAGGTCCATCACGCCGAGGCCCTGCTCCGAAGCCCTCTTGATCTGGACGATGTCCTGCGCCTTGAGGCCCCAGAGCGAGGCGCAATAGGCGTCGACGGCGACGCGGTCCGTGCCGGCGACGACCTTCCGGGGCTTGATGATCTCACCGGGCCCGAAGGGACCGTTGGTGACGATGAACTCGGTGGCGTCGACGATATTGAGGGCCGGCTTGACGGCCTTGTTGAGGTCGACGATCGACTGTTCGAGGTGGGCGACGTCGTCGGGGTCCGTCTTCCAGTTCGGCCTGTGGAAGGTCCGGTTGCTCACCGGCGAGTTCAGGCCCATCAGGTTCTTCATGGTCCCTGTGAACTTGTTGCCGGCGTGGTCCTTGGTGATGGGCATATTGATGAGGACGTCGTGGTCGTAGAGCGCGGCCAGGATCCGGGCCTCGAGGAGGGACTGTCCCCCGGGGACGGGAACGGCCTTGAAGAGCGATTCGTCCTTCTCGAAGATCTTCAGCCCGGCGCCCGTCTCCTCGACGACGGCCTTGAGCCCGGTATCCTCCCACTGCTTGACCGTCTGCCAGCTCAGGCAGTCGATCTCCTTGGCCCCGGCCTTGCGGCAGAGGAGGATGACCGCCCGCAGGATCTCGGGCTTGGTAAAGGAACCCGGGTGACGGCTCTGAACGTTGGGCAGGAGGGCGACCCTGGCTCCTTTGGGCACGAACTTCGTCATGCCGCCCAGAACTTCCACGGCTTTGGCCGCCGCGTTGCCGTAGTCTTCGCCCATGCCGACGGCCACGTCGACCGGCTTCACCGGGCGTCCGGACGACGCGGCGAGCTTCCGGGCCAGCGCCAGAGTCAACCCGGCCTGTGCGCCGGTCCTGAAGAATTCCCGTCTGCCAATCTTGCGAGCCATGTGCCCTCCTTGTGAACGATCGGAGACCATTTTCTCACAGCGCAGAGCGGGGACGCAAGAGGGAACGGACCGGCGCGGCCGGCGGAATTGGCGTCGGCCGGGCAACTGTGATAGAAAAATCAGGAGATCCGAGAGGAGGAAGCCATGAGAGATATCCCGGTCCGCCGGTCCCGCCCGCTAACCGTAATCGCGGCCCTGTCCCTGATCATCCCGCTCCTGGCGGCGTCCCTCCCTGCCGCCCCCCGGGCACGGTACCTGGCGTACGCCCGGTCGTCCGCGGACTGGACCTACGCCCACAGGGACGAGCTCATCGCCCAATGGAAGAAGACGTTCGATCCCCTCAACGTCTTCGGCTACCGGGCCCCGGGCGGACTCCTGGAAATGGCCGTCATCTACGCCTATCTCTACGAACGGGAGAAAAAGCCGGAATACGCCGCCCGGGCCAAGGAGGTCCTCCTGACCTACGGCGATTACCGGGCCGCCTACCCCGAATCGTCGATCGCTCTCAGGTCCGACTACGCCGGGGGCGGCGTCCCGGCCCTGCCGGATTTCTTCACGACCATGCGCTACATCCGGACCTACGACACGCTCCGCCGCCTCGGCCGTCTCTCCCCCGCCGAAAAGGACAAGGCCTCGGACCTCATCGCCGCCAGCATGCGCTACCTTCTGCGGACCGCGGAATGGGGCCCCATGAACCGCTCGGCGCTCCGGGCCGAGTCGCTGGCCTGGGCCGTACGGGCCCTGCCCGAGCACCCCGACTCCGCCCGCTGGGAGATGCAGAGACGGGCCCTCGGCGACGACAACTGGGGAAACTGGCAGATCGAGGATGCCACCATCTACAACGGGGTCTGGCTCTACTCCTTGCTCGGCTACGCCGACGCCCTCGACCGGATCGCCGCGATGTTCGCGACGCCGGAGATGTATTACTACTCCCGCTATTACGTGAACCTGATGTGTCCCGCCGGGATGGTCCCCGACCTCGGCGACGCCCACTGGACGTCCAACTGGAACCACTTCCTCGTCTTTTTCGAGGCCGCCGCGGCGGCGCTGGGCGACCCCGGCTGCAAGTGGGCGGCCGAGACGATCGCGGCCAAGTTCGTCGATTTCGCCAAGCCGACGAGCGCCGGGCTCGGGGCCATGCTCCTCGACGCCTACCGCTGGGGCTCGGATGCCGTGAAGGCCGCTCCGCCCGCCGGCTCGTCCATGGAGGTCATGGAGGACGTCCAGGGCAAGAAGATCGTCTTCCGCAACGGCTGGTCGCCGCTTTCGAGCTACCTCCTGCTCAACTACCGGGACGAGGGTGACGGCGGGCTCAACTTCCGCGATTACCTCCGCGACACCATCCCCGTCGAGGAGGAGAAGATGACCCACGGCCACGCCGACGAGAACAGCCTCGTCCTGCTGATGTCGGGCGGGTCGGTCCTTCTCCACGACGGCGGCTACCGCGACTTCATGCCGTCGGGGCCCTACGGGGCCTACCGCCAGGACTATTTCCACAACCGGTTTTGCGTCCGGCCGGAGAAGATCTTCTGGGGGCAGCGGCAGGGCGAGTTTCGCTACAGCGTCCGGGACGCCGTCCCGGGTCAGCCCCTGCTCGAGTTCATGCGCAACGCCGGGTCCTACCGCCCGGTCCGGACGAGGAAGGTCGACTTCCTGACCTTCGACGATTTCGACTACAGCCGGACGCGCGTCGTCGACGACGGCTGGGGCTACCAGGCCGACCGCGTCGTCGTCTCTATCAAGGACCCGGAGTGTTACGTCGTCTTCGACGTTTTCAAAGCGCTGCGCGAGGACTATTTCACGCTCGGCTCCTTCTGGCACACCCGGCAGGTCCACGCCCGGGGAGAGCACTGGTACGACACGGGCTACGACCGCATCCAGAACGCCGTCCTGCCCCAGGACAAGCGCCTGCTCATCCTCTTCCCGTCGACGGAACCCCGCATGGAGGGTGTCGAGCCGGAAAAGCGTCACTACCAGGACGAATGGCTCGTCCACCAGTCCTGGGCCCAGCACTTCGAGCTCGGCGAGACCTGCGCCTTCGTCACGGTCCTCGTCCCGCACGGGGCCGGCGAACCTGCCTCGGACTGGACCGCCCGCGTCACCGCCCTCCCCGCCGGGCCGTCACGGAACGCGATCGGCGTCGCGATCGAGGCCGGCGACCGGGAGATCGTCGTCGGTGTCAAGAACGACCTCAGGCAGGACATGAGCCGCGACTACAGACGTCCTCGCTACACCTACGAAGCGGGCCGGATCGAGCTCGGCGCCTTCGAGACGGACGGCGACTTCGTTTTCGGGGCCGCGCGAGGCGAGACCCTCGACTATACCATCGTCAACCTGACCAAGGCGCTCTACGGGGGCAAGACGCTCGTCGCGGCGGAGGAAGAGCAGCACGGGCTCGGCTACGACGCGCTGCCGGACCGCGGCGGCTTCGGAAAGATGAGATACTGGCGGGAAAAAGGGATCGCGCGTTAGGCGCGGTCAGACCGGCAGGCCCTGCTGCTTGCGCTGGGCCGTTTTCTGGAGCTCCTGGCCCTCGGCGACCAGGCCGGCCAGCCGGTCGAGGGCCATGCGGATCTTGATGTTGGCCAGCTTGCGCTTGCCCGATCTCTGGGTCTCGTAGCGGTCCCGGACGTAAGCGTCGATCTCCTCCGGCGACATGAGGGTCTTGAGGAAATCGTCGGCGAGGAGCTCCTCACGCAATTCTTCGGGCGTCTGGCCCCTGACGATGATCCTGTTCTCGACGAGGGCGTTGGTCCGCTGCTTCTCGAAGTCCGGAGGTGCGTAGATCGGGATGGGGCCGAGGAGCTTCTTAGCGTCCAGGATGGTCCGGTCGTAAAAGGCCTTCCCCTCCTTGAGCAGGTTGCGGGCCTTGTAGTATTCGGGGGCATTGGCGGCGACGTGGCTTTCGAGATAGCCCTTGAAGGTCTGGATGGCTTCGGAGAGGACGGCGTACGAACGGGACGCCCGGATATATATCTCGCGTTCGATCTGGACCTGCATGATCCGTGAACCTTGGCGGGACGATAGCACAGGCCCAGGGCCGTGTCAAAGCCTTTATTTGGCCCGGATCGCGGCGGCGACGACGTTGGCGACCTTGCTGCGCATGGCGATGATGTCGCCCTTGTCGTCGGGGTGGACCCGGTTGGTCAGGAAGACGACCGAGGTCGAGGTCTCGGGATCGATCCAGATCGAGGTCCCGGTGTAGCCCGTGTGACCGTACGACCGCGGCCCGAAGAGGTCCCCGCCGTTGGTCGAGTAATCCGTCTCGAGGTCCCAGCCGAGGCCGCGGCCGAACTCCCCGTACATTGGAAAGATCTCGGTCATCCGCTCGACCGTGAGCGGGGCGAGAACGCGCACGCCGTTCCCCTGCCCCTTGCCGAGGAGCATCTGGGCGAAGACGGCCAGGTCGTCGGCCGTGGAGAACAGGCCGGCGTTGCCGGAGACACCGCCCTGGAGACGGGCCAGGGGGTCGTGGACGATGCCGCGGAGGGGCCGGCCGTCGACGACCTCGGTCGGGACGCAGGCGTCGATCAGGGCGGCCGGCGGCCGGTAGAACGTCCGGGTCATCCCGAGCGGCCTGAAGATATTCGCCTCGGCGAATTCGGCCACGCTCATCCCCGAGACCTCATGGACGATATGGGCCAGGGTGATGTAGTTGAGACAGCTGTAGACGAATTCCGTCCCGACCGGGCGCTCTTTGGGGATCGCGGCGATCAGCCCGACGAGATCGGCGGTCGCGCAGGGATCGCCCAGCTTCTTCGCCGCTTCCTTGGCGTCCGTGTAGGGCGGGAGCCCGGAGGTGTGGGTCAGGAGGTGGAAGAGCCGCGCTTCCTCGCCGGGAACGCCCTTCTCGCCGTACCAGGTCGCAAACCCGGGGACGTAGGCGCTGACCCGGTCCCACAGGCGTATCCGGCCGCGTTCGACGAGCAGCATGACCGCGGTCGCCGTCGCCACCGGCTTGGTGACCGAAGCCTGGTCGAAGATCATGTCCGCGGTGAGAGCCCGGGGCTCAGGGACGGTCTGGGACAGCCCGAAAGCCTTCCGGTAGACGACCTTGCCCTTGCGGGCGACGACGATGACGGCCCCGGGGAAATCTTTCCGGGCGAGCGCCGCCTCGATCAATCCGTCAAGGAGGGCCAGATGACTCGAGGACATACCGACGCTCTCCGGCTTGGCCGGGGGAAGGCCAGCCCCGGTTGACGGGACTGCGGCGGAGAGGGCAAAAAGGGCCAGGCCGGCCCCGATGACGAGCTTGCGCATGATGTCCCCCTCACTTGGCCGCGGGACCGGGAGGGGCCTCCTTCCAAACGAGTCCGTCCTGCCGGATGTGCCAGCTCTCCCCCGTCTTGGCCGTATAGACCGCCTCGAAGAGGCTCTGTGTCGTACGGATCTCGGGCGGGAACGACCAGCCTTTGATCTTCAGGGCCGCGTCTTTCCCCAGGCCGAGGCCCTCGAGGCCGGCGACGAAGCCCGGCGCTTCGAAGTCGCGGGCCCGCTCGGCGTAGTAGATCTTCCGCAGGGCGGCCTTCACTCTCTCCTCGGGACGGCGCAGGAACTTCTCCTTGTCCTTCCCGGGGAGCTTCGACGAGAACTGGACGTAGCTCCACATCTCCGGGTAGTGGATGTTGACGACGCCCTGCGGCGCCCAGGTCCAGTTGTCCTCCGGCAGGGGTTGGCCGGTCCCGGCATCCCGGGCTTTGGCGTAGGTCCCGCCCTGTGTCTCCAGCCGGTACTCGACCCGGGAGAAATTGACGCGCCACTGCTCGCCCGGAACCGGGCGTTCGGGCTTGCCGGGGATGCATTCCTTGAGGACGGCGAAGGGCAGCGCGATCTCGACCGTCCAGGCCTTGTCCTCGTCGAACGGATCGTTCAGGGTGCCCATGAGGTGGACGCCCGTTTTGAGGCCCTGGATGTCCCAGGAGTGGACGGCCGGTCCGCCGTCGCGGTATGGCTTGACGAGGAGAAGGTCCCAGACCGTGTTCAAGGCGTTCATCTCCAGCTCGTAATAATTATGGGAATCGCCGTCGGGATCGATGAACACTTCGAAGTCGTTGTCCTGGAAGATGATGGAATCTCTCTCGGTCAGGGTGGCCCAGAGATGGGGTTCCTCGAGATAGGCCCCGATGTAGAAATAGGTGTCGTCCCAGAGCATCTGGACGCGGGTCCTGTGGCGCGGGGCCGGTTTCGAAGGCCCCTCGATATCGCCGAAGACCTCGGTCCATTCCGCATCGGCCCAAGCGGACTCGTCGAGGCGGCCGTCGACCGCGACCGGGCCGGCCGCGCGCCGGCAGACATACTCGAGCGGGGCGAACGCGGTCTTGGGCCGGGGGACGGCGACCCGGGGGACGACCGCGGCGGCCGCCGCGGCCGATATCAGCAAGATGCCGGCCGGGATGAGCTTGGAACGCATGCGCAAGGCCTCCTCGTTGACCTAGAGCTCCAGCCAGCGAACGGCATTGCCGCACGCGGCCAGGAACTTCTCGAAATCGGCGAAGGCGATCTCCAGGGTCGCCGTGTTGACGTTCGGATGGAAGCCCAGGGCGGTGCTCGACCGGAGGAACTCGTCGCAGACGACCCGGACGTGATGCGTCCCGTCGTTGATCAGGCCGAACGGCGAGACCGAGCCGGGTTCGACGCCGAGCCAGCGCCGCAGCCGTTCCGGCGAAGCGAAGCTGAGCCTGTCCTCGCCCAGCGCCGCGTTGAGCCGCCTGAGATCGATCCCCCGGGTGACGGGGGCGATGACGAGGTAGTGTCGATTTCCCTTGTAGTTGCGCAGGAACAGGTTCTTGCAGTGCGTGCCTTGGAGACCCGCCCAGTGCTTCTCGGCCTCCTCGACCGTCGCCACGGGGGGGTGCTCGTGGCGGACATAGGGGATGCCGAGTCCGTCCAGGGTTTCAAGAACCGTTTTTTCGGTGTCCGCGACAGGCATGGACTGTCCTCTCTGTAAATCGTCCTCGGCTTCCTTCCACAATAAACGAAAAGGACTGACACGCGCAAGCGGATTCGGATAAAATGGACCCATGAGCATCCTCTTCACGCCCATCGCGGTCGGCAGCGTCACCGTCCCCAACCGTTTCGTTCGCTCGGCCACCCACGACTACATGTCCGACGACGAGGGACATGTCCGGGACGCCGGTGTCGCGCTCTTCGCCCGCCTGGCCGAAGGCGAGGTCGGGCTCATCGTCACCGGGCACGCCAACGTCCAGCCCTCGGGCAAGGCCAGCCCGCGCCAGATGGGCGTCTACGACGACCGCTTCGTCGACGGCCTCGCCCGGATCCCCGCGGCCGTCCACCGGTTCCCGTCGAAGGTCTTCCTCCAGATCGCCCATGCCGGCCGCCAGACGAAAGAGCGCGACTGCGGCTCGGCCCCCGTCTCCCCTTCCGCCGTCTACGACCCCGTTTCCAAGGTCATGCCGAGGGAGCTTGCGGCCGGAGAGGTCCGGACGCTCATCGACGATTTCGTCTCGGCCGCGGTCCGGGCCAAAAGGGCCGGATTCGACGGCGTCCAGCTCCACGCCGCCCACGGCTACCTCCTCTCGAGCTTCCTTTCGCCGCATACGAACCGCCGGACGGACGAGTGGGGCGGCCCAGTCGAGAACAGGGCCCGCCCGCTCCTCGAGATCCTCCGCGGCGTCAAGATCGCGTGCGGCCGGGATTTTCCGGTCATGGTCAAACTGAACTCGACGGACTTCCTGCCCGGCGGCCTCGCGGTCGACGACGCCGTCCGCGTCGCCGTCATGCTCGAGGCCGATGGCATCGACGCGATCGAGGTGAGCGGCGGCATGGCCGAGGCCGGACGGGGCTCGGTCTGGCCGGGTCTCAGAAACGAGGCGGAGGAGGGCTACTTCATCGAAAATGCCGCCAGGATCAAGCGGGCCGTACGCGTCCCCGTCTCCGGGCTGGGAGGCATCCGGACGCTGGCCGTGGCCGAGAGGGCCGTCCGCGACGGCCTGGTCGACCTCATCTCGCTCAGCCGGCCCCTCATCCGCGATCCCTTCCTGGCGAAGCGCTTCAGGGAAGGCGTGGCGTCGAAGTCCGAGTGCAGCTCCTGCAACAAATGTTTCAATCCGCGCGGCATCCGCTGCGCCGAGCTCAGGAAACGCTAAGGCCGAGGGAGGACAGACCCATGCCGAAACAAACCGTCCTGGCCGTCGCCTTGGCCGGCCTGTTCGTTCTTGCCGCCGGCTGCAAGAAGCCGATCGCGCCCGACGAGCCGGCGCCGGCCCGGCTAGTCTTCAACGTCAAGGACTTCGGTGCGACGGGGATCAGAGAGGACCTGGCCCAGGAGGACATCCAGAAGGCCGTCGACGCCTGCGCCACGGCTGGAGGGGGGACGGTCCTCGTTCCGCCCGGCGATTACACCTCGGGCACCATCCACCTTCGCAGCCACGTGAGGCTCTACCTCGAAGGCGGGGCGACGGTCTATTCCCTGCACGACAAGTCTCGCTTCGACAAGGACGCCCTGCTCTACGGCGAGGATATCGTCGATGTCGCCATCGAGGGACGCGGCACATTCGACGGCGGGGGCGCCTACGACCGGCGTCTCAAGGGCGACCACGAGGACGACTTCATCCGGCCGAACCAGATCGAGATGGAAAAGCTCGGCCTGCCGCTCCTGCGCTCATTCCCCAGGCCCGACCGGACGGGCAAGATGGTCCTCCTCGTCCGCTGCACGGACGTCCGGATCGCCGGCGTCTCCTTCGTCGATTCACCCTCCTGGACGATCCACCCCGTCCAGTGCGAGCGTCTGGTCATCGACGGGGTCGCCATCCGCACCAGCCTCCGGGACGGCGTCTGGGCCGACGGCATCGACCCCGACGGATGCCGCGACGTCCGCATCGCCGACTGCACGATCGAGACCGGCGACGACGCCCTGGTCTTCTATTCCATGGACTGGTTCGGCCCGGCCCGCCCGTGCGAGAACATCACGGTGACGAACTGCCGGCTCAGCTCGGCCTCGAGCGCGATCAAGTTCTGCGATGGTAACATCGCCGGGATCCGCAACGTCACCGTCGATAACTGCGTCATCACGGCCTCGAACCGGGGCATCGCCTTCATGACCTTCGACGGCGGGGCCGTCGAGAACGTCGTCCTATCCAACCTGACGATCGACACCGTCCGCTACGAATGGTTCTGGTGGGGCGACGGCGAGCCCCTCCACTTCAACATTAAAAAGAGAAGCGAGGTCCACGCCAATTGGCCGCCGGAAAAGGACCGCCCGGCCGGGGCCATCCGCAACATCAAGATCCAGAACGTCATCGCCCGCGGCCACGGCTCGAGCGTCTGCAACGGCCACCCCGACTCGTGGCTCGAGGGCGTATCTCTCGAGAACGTCAAGCTCACCGTTGCCCACGATCCGCAGGCGCCCTACGATAGGGCCGTCCACGGTCTCCTCTTCCGCCAGGCCCGCGACCTGAGACTGCGCGACGTCGAGGTCGCCTGGGAGGAGCCGGGCTCCGGGAATTGGGAGAGCGCTCTCGCCTTCGACGAGGTCGAGGACCTCGTCCTCGACGGCGTTTCCGCCGGGCAGGCCCCCGGCAGCGTGTCGGCGCCCGCGGTGCTCCTGAACCAGGTCGACACCGCCGTCATCCGGGACTGCCGGGCGAAACCGGGGACCGGGACCTTCCTCCTGTTCTCCGGCGAAGGGACGAAGGACATCCTTCTCGAGAGGAACGACTTTCGGCGGGCCCGGCTCCCCTACTCCTTCGCGAACGGCGCTTCGCCCCAGGCTTTGAAGCTCGGCTATTGAACGGAGCTCAGCGGCGGCCCAGGAAGAACATCAAGGCCGCTACGATGAGGATCAGCAGCATTATATAGAAGGCCCGCCGCCGCCTGGCTTCCACGAATCCCTCGGCCGCGGACGGGTCCATATAGTAGGTCCCCGGCGCCCGCCCCGGGCGGAAGACGTCCTTGCCCAGCATCTGTCGGAAGATCCGGTCGGGCTCGATCGTCAGCTCGTCCGGTCGCCGGGCTGTCGTGGCGTCAAGCGCCCGGGCGTTCCGGAACTTCCTCATGTACTCGTTCTGTTTGATGATGACGCGGGCTTCGCCGCCCATGGGCCCCTCCCTTCCGGATATTCCTTCCCGCCGCCCGGTATTATATCCCAATTTCACCCGTTCCCTATGCTAAAATGCGGCCATGAACAGCTCCCTCCGGACCCTTCGTAAGCCGATCCCGTTCGTCCTGACGGCCTGGCTTCTCGCCTTCGCCATTTCGCCGCTCATCGCCTCGGTGGGCATCTCCCGCCACGGCCGCTCCCTGGCCCGGGTGGTCGTTGCGCCGAAGGCCACGGAGACGGAGCGCTTCGCCGCCGGGGAATTGTCGCTTTTCCTCCACATCGTCACGGGGGCGACCTTCCCCGTCACCGAAGACCCGGGCGCGCCGGGCGGCCGCCTTCTGGTCGGGCCGGAGGCGGCCCGCCTGG
>JBGSUG010000293.1:0-9659 GCA_041736225.1 Candidatus Aminicenantales bacterium
CGCGACGAGCAAGCCCCGCGCCTCCTCGGGCCCGACGAGCCTCGCCTGGCAGCGGGGGCAACGCTCCATGTGGCCGCGGATGAGCCAGCCGCGGACCGACCTCAGGGGAAGAGCGTCGTAGAGGAACTCAGCCGTTCTGCAGAAGGCCATGGTCTTTCTCCAAGAGGGCTTTGATCTTCCGGCGGGCGTTGAAAAGGTAGACGCGGGCCGTCGAGGCCGAACAGGTCAGGATCCCGGCGATGTCCCCGGCGGTATAGCCTTCGTTCGCCCAGAGGCAGAGGGCGGTCCGCTCCTTCGGCGACAGGCGCTCGAGGAGGGCCGAGGGCAGGGGCTCGGGATCGGCCGGATGCGGATCCCCGCCCCGCCCCATTACGGTCGGCTCGAACTTGGCCCGGGCCGAGAATTCCGAGAAGCGCCGCTTTTTCCTGAGCATGTCGAGCGATCTCCTGTAGGCGATGGTCAGGAGCCAGGTCTTGAAGCTCCTCTCCCGGTCGTACCGGTCGAGGCGGCGGAAGACCTGGAGGAAGGTCTCCTGGCAGACGTCCTCGGCGTCCTGCCTGTTGCCGATGACGTTGAGGGCGACCGAGAGGACGAGGTTGCCGTAGGCCTCGACCATCGCCCTCGAGGCGACGGGGCTCTCCCGGAGACAACCTGCGATGATCTCCCGCTCGTCCACCGGATGCCTTGTCCTTTCTCCCACCGAGATTACGCCCGGGCCCGGGCAGGCGTTTAGCCGGACCGGCGTCGACGGGGCCCGCTCTCCCCTCCTTCTATTGGTACATCTTTCCCCGGTTCCTGTCATCCTCCCGCCAAATGCCATTTTTTTGACATCGGCGGGGTGTCTTTGTTAGATTTTGACGGATATGAGCGCACCGGAAAAGCCCCAAGCCCACAAGGGCGAGGACCGCTACAAGGCCCTCGTCGAACAGCTCCCCGTCGGCGTCTACAGGACCACCCTCGACGGTCTCATCGTCGAGGCCAACCGCGTTTTGGCCCGGATGCTCGGCTACAAGAAACCCCGCGACCTCTTCACCTGCAACGTCAAGGACTTCTACGTCCGGGGCGAGGACCGGGCCCGGCACCTGGCCAAGCTGACGACGAAGTCCACGGCCTTCCAGGAGTTCGAGCTCCGGCGGGCCGACGGGCGCAAGTTCTGGGCCCGCGATTACTGTCGCGGGGTCAAGGGCCCCGACGGGAAGATCGCCCATTTCGACGGCATCCTCGTCGACGTCACCGAGATGAAATCGGCCGAGAGGAAGCTCGAGCTGGCCCTGCGCAAGGTCCAGATGACCAACGAAAAGCTCGAGAACCTGTCGACCTCGGACCATCTGACCGGCCTCAACAACCGCCGCGGCTTCTTCTCCTTCGGCCTCCAGCAGATGAAGATCGCCAAGCGCCTCAAATCGGACAACTATCTGGTCTTCCTCGACATCGACAACCTGAAGGAGGTCAACGACGCCTACGGCCACGCCGTCGGCGATCTGCTCCTCCAGGGGGTCGGGACCGTCCTCCGGGGCACCCTGCGGGAGTCCGACGTCATCGGCCGCATCGGCGGCGACGAGTTCGCCGTCCTGGCCATGCGTTCGAAGGGTTTGGGCGAACGCAGCCTCCTGGCCCGGATCGAAGAGGGTGTCCGGGGATTCCGCGTCAAACCCTACCCGCGGCTCCGCCTGTCGGTCAGCATGGGCATCGTCCGGATCGACCCCCAGAAATACCAGCAGCTCGACGATTTCCTGGCTCACGCCGATTTTCTGATGTATCAAGAGAAGAGAAAGAAAGAAAGGCAGGAACAGACGTCATGACCAAACCGAAGCCCTTCGCCCTCGTCGCCGTTGCTTTGCTTCTCGTCGCAGGACTCGCTACCGCGGCGGCCCAGGACAAGCCCGTCGACAAGCCGGCGGCCCCCGCCGTCCCCCGCCCGATCGGGCTCCAGGACATTCTGGCCTGGAAATCGATCGGCCCGTCGGAGCTCTCCCCGGACGGGAGCTGGTTCATGTACCAGCTCAGCCCCGTCGAGGGCGAGAGCGAGGTCGTCCTCCGCCAGACGGCCGGGACGAAGGAACACCGCTTCCCCATAGGCGAGGCGCCGCGTTTCGGCTCGTCCGTCCGGCCGGCCTTCTCGGCAGATTCCAAGTGGGCGGCCTTCCTCGTCTACCCTGGCTCGAAGGAGACGAAGTCGCTGCGGAAGGACCGCAAGAGGATCGCGACGACAGCCGTCCTGGTCGACCTCGCCACGGGCGAGAAGACGGAGTTCGAAAAGGTCCGCGCCGCCGCCTTCTCGGGCGAGAACCCGGGCTTCGTCGCTCTCCACTGCTACGCCCCCGAGAGCCAGGAGAAGGAGAAGGACAAGTGGACGGGCTCCGATCTCCTCCTTCGCGAGCTGGCCACGGGAAACGAGGTCAACATCGGCAACGTCGCCGAGTACGCCTTCGACAAGAAGGGCGGCCGCCTGGCCCTCGTCATCGACGCCCAGGGCCTGGCCGGCAACGGCCTCCAGCTCCGGGACATGGCCACGGGCGCAGTCGTCTCCCTCGACAACGACAAGGCTTCTTACAAATCCCTGACTTGGACGGAGAAGGGCGAAGCCCTGGCCGTCCTCAAGGGCAAAGAGGACAAGGCCTACGAGGACAAGCTCTGGAGCGTCCTCGGATTCGACGGCTTCGCGGCCGCCAAGAGGCCGCGCAAAACGGTCTACGACCCGGCCGCGGACAAGGCCTTCCCCGAGGGCATGACCGTCAGCCCCAACCGGACCCCCGAATGGGCCGAGGGCTTCGACGCCATCCTCTTCGGGATCCACAAGGTCGAGAAGAAGAAGGACGCCGGCAAGAAGGACGCGGACGAAGCCAAGGCCGGTGGGGACGCGGCCCCGGCGGCCCCCGCGAAGCCCGACGAGGTCGCCGACGAGGACCTCCCCGACCTCGTCATCTGGCACGGCCGGGACAGCCGCCTCCAGTCCCAGCAGCAGGTCCAGGAACAGCGGGACAAGAATTTCAGCTACCTCGCGGAGTTCCGGGTCGCCGAAAAGAAGTTCATCCGGCTGGCCGACGACGACCTCCGTTCCATCGATGCGGCCCCCAAGGGCCGCTTCGCCGTCGGCCAGGACAACCGGGCCTACGAGCTCGACACGAACCTCGACGGCCGCGGCTTCCAGGACGTCTACGTCGTCGACATGAAGACCGGCAAGAGGACCCCGGCCCTCGAGAAGAATCGTTACTTCTTCGGCGCCCTCTACGGCGGCGCCCACTTCCTCTATTACGACGACGGGCACTTCCACACCTACGACATGGCCACGAACAAGTCCGTCAACATCACCAAGGACGTCCCCGCCGCGTTCTTCAACGAGGACGACGACACCAACGTCGTCAAGCCTCCCGATTACCCCGTCGGTTCGACCAAGGACGGGCTGAGCGTCCTGCTCTCGGACGGCTGGGACATCTGGTCCGTGCCTGCGAGCGGCGCCGGCAAGGCCGTCAACCTGACCGCGAACGGCGCCAAGGACAAGCTCCGCTACCGCCGCCTCCGGATCGATCCCGAGGAGAAGGCCGTCGACCTCGCCCAGCCGCAGTACTTCAGCGTCTACGGCGAGTGGACCAAGAAATCCGGTTTCGCCCGGCTCGACAAGGGCCGGACGGCCCCGACGATGGTCCTCTGGGACGACGCCGGGTTCGGCAGTCTGGCCAAGGCCCTTAAAGCCGACATCTACGTCTATACTCGCGACACCTCCAAGGACTATCCCGATTACTACGTCGCTGACGCCGGGCTCAAGAACGGCCGGCGGATCACCGAGGCCAATCCGCAGCAGAAGGATTTCTTCTGGACGGCGGGCGAGGTCCTGCTCGACTACAAGATGGATCCGAAGAGCGGTCTGGACAAGCCGCTCCAGGCGGCCCTTTTCCTCCCGGCCAACTACGAGAAGGGCAAGCGCTACCCGACGGTCGTCTACTATTACGAGAAGATGTCGCAGCAGCTCAACCGCTATGCTTCGCCCACGGCCAACGGCTTCAACAAGTCGGTCTACACGAGCAACGGCTACGCCGTGCTCTTTCCCGACATCGCCTACAAGATCAACGATCCGGGCATGTCCGCGGCCTGGTGCGTTCTCCCCGCCATCGACGCGGCCGTGGCCGCGGGGGTCGTCGACCGCTCGAAGATCGGCCTCCAGGGTCACTCGTGGGGCGGCTATCAGACGGCTTTCCTCGTCACCCAGGCCGATTTCGCCGCGGCGGTGGCCGGGGCGCCGCTGACCAACATGATCAGCATGTACAGCTCCATCTACTTCAACAGCGGCTCCGCCAACCAACCCATCTTCGAGTCGAGCCAGGGGCGCTTCAAGGGCGGCTACTGGGACAACCTCGAGGCCTACCAGCGCAACTCTCCCGTTTATTACGCCGACCGGGTCAAGACCCCGCTCATCATCCTCCACAACGACAAGGACGGCGCGGTCGACTGGAACCAGGGCATCGAGTATTACAACACCCTCCGCCGCATGAAGAAGCCGGTCGTGATGCTCCAGTATGTCGGCGAGAACCACGGTCTGGTGAAGCCGACCAACCGCAAGGATTACACGGTCCGGATGAAGGAGTTCTTCGACCACCACCTCATGGGCAAGCCGGCGCCGGCCTGGTATACGGACGGCGTCCCCTACCTCAAGATCAAGGACCATCTCAAGGAGCGGGCCAAGGACCTCAAGCCGGCGGAAAAAGCGGACAAGAAAGAGCCCGCGAAGAAGTAATTTCGGGCGGCTCCGGCCAACCCGCGCGGCCGCTAGCGGGGAGTTGGCATAGACGCGGGAGAGGCCTGCACCCGCCAAAAAGCCTGTCCGATCCGGGGGATTTCCGGAGAAACCAAGGCTGGCTGGTGAGGCGCCAAGGTTTCAAAGGAAAAGGAAGCGGGGCTAAGGAGGATCCCTCTCCAGCCAGCGAACCCATTATAGGGCCGCTCTTTCACCCTTGTCAATCTGAAAGTGTCCAATTTAGGAAATTTTTCGCGCGGGGCGGCCTTGATTTTCCGGCGCTATAATGTATACTTATTTAGTAGGATTTAACGAAAGAGAGGCCCCGATGAGACCGAGCGTAAAGATCGCCATCCTGGCGCTGGCCACGCTCCTGGGCCTCGCGTGGTGGAAGGGCTTGAACGCCCTGCTCGACCCGGGCTCACCCCGGCTCGCGATCGCCGCGCAGGGAGGTCAGAACATGCCGGCCAAGGTCAAGAAAACGGACAAGGAGTGGAAGTCCATCCTCACGCCCGAGCAGTACGAGGTCATGAGAAAGTGCGGGACCGAGATGCCTTTCACCGGAAAATACAACGAATTCTGGGACAGGGGGATGTACGTCTGCGCCGGCTGCGGCACCCCGCTCTTCCTCTCGGAGACGAAATACGAGCACGGCACGGGCTGGCCGAGCTTCACGACGCCCGTCGACGAGAAGAACATCGACTACCGCGACGATTACTCGCTCCTGTCCAAGCGAGTCGAGGTCCGCTGTTCGAACTGCGGCGCCCACCTGGGCCACGTCTTCGACGACGGGCCGGAGCCGACTTTCCTGCACTATTGCGTCAACTCGGCCTCCCTCCAGTTCAAGCCCGAGGCGGCCGCCCCCGCGGCGGGAGGGCCGGTGACGGCGGCTTCCGGGTCGGAGACCGCGACTTTCGCGGCCGGCTGTTTCTGGGGCGTCGAGCACAAGCTGGGCAAGCTTCCGGGCGTCGTCGCCACCGTCGTCGGCTACACCGGCGGGAAGACGGTCGCCCCGACCTACGAGCAGGTCTGCGCGGGCCGGACGGGCCACGCCGAGGCCGTCCAGGTGAGCTTCGATCCGAAGCAGGTGAGCTACGCCGACCTCGTCCGGCATTTCTTCTCCATCCACGATCCCACCCAGGTCGACCGTCAGGGGCCCGACCGCGGCACCCAGTACCGTTCGGCCATCTTCTTCCACGACGAGGCCCAGAGGGCGGCGGCCCGCGAGGTCATGGACGAGCTGGAGGCATCGGGCCGCTACAAGAAGCGCCTGGCCACGGAGCTCGTCCCCGCCTCGGCCTTCTACAAGGCGGAAGACTACCATCAGAAGTACTTCGACAAGCACGGCTTCGTCTGCTATTAAGCCCGCTCCCCCGGTGTCCCCGATTTGAGACGGCCCGCCCTCGAGGGCGGGCACTTCCCCATCCCCTCTCCAGGGTAGGCTCCTGGCACGAATCTTGATGTTATTAGGATCGAGACCAGGAGAAAACGATGAAAATGGCAAGGATCAGGGCGGTTTCCAGGCAGGAACGGCCCCAATCGGCCGGCCTGGGCTGTGAATTGTCCCGAGATGTAAAGTTTTTTCTTGACAAACAGGATGGGCGGACGTATGCTCCGCGCTTCATATCGGAGTGTCCCATCCCGCGGGGGTGTAACGAATCCGCCCTCAGCCCCGTTATTTGAACAGAGCCGGGAGCTGAGAAAATGCGACAAGGACTTCGGGCCGGCAACGAAAAGGCAATATTTATAGTATTCCTATAATAAATGTAGTTTAAGGGAGATCGAAATGGCTTCTCAATACAAGTACAAGAACGACGAAGAGCTGCTCCAGCTCATTCCCAACGCCCCCGGGGGGAAGCTCTTTTCCGACGAGGAAGAGGTCTTCGCCGCGGCCGGCTCGACCCCGTTCGACGCCCGGCTCGGCGAGCCCAAGAACGGCCGCGGCGGAAAGGCCCTGAACTCTCCGGAGGACATCGAGCAGACCGCCGACCTGGTCAAGATCTACCTCCGCGAGATGGGCAGCATCCTGCTCCTGTCCCGGGAGCAGGAGATCACGCTGGCCCGCCGGATGGAGCGCGGCGAGAAGGCCATCCTCAAGGCCCTGGCCCGGACGGCCTTCACGCTCGAGGAGATCGCGTCTCTCGAGGCCATGCTCAAAAAGAATCCCGAGGCCTTCGTCAAGCTGTTCAATATGACGGAAGAGGAATTCTCCGACGACAGCCTCGAGACGAGGCGGCACGAAGTCCTGGCCAAGATCCAGAAGCTCCGCGCCCTCAGCACCCGGCTCCTGAAGGTCCGTCCCCTCGTCCGCAACCGCTTCGCCCGCGGCCGGCTGGTCGTTCGCATCGTCCGCCTGGCCCGGGAGCTCGAGCTCAAGCCGGAGCAGCAGGACCGGATCGTCCGCGCCGTCCAGATCCGCCTCAAGGAAGAATTCAAGCGGACCTCCAAGCAGGCCCGCAAGGAGCGCAAGTCCATCCTGCAGGCCATCCAGGCCGGTCGCCGGACCCGGGAGCGGGCCAAAAGCGACCTCGTTTCGGCCAACCTCCGGCTCGTCGTCTCCATCGCCAAGAAGTACCAGGGCCGCGGCCTGCAGCTGCTCGACCTCATCCAGGAAGGCAACATCGGGCTGATGCGGGCCGCCGAGAAGTTCGACTACCGGCGCGGCCACAAATTCTCGACCTACGCGACGTGGTGGATCCGCCAGTCGATCACCCGGGCCATCGCCGACCAGGGCCGGACGATCCGCATCCCCGTCCATCTGACCGAGACCATCCACCGGCTCAAGAAGATCTCGCAGACGTCCGTCCAGGAATACGGCAAGGCCCCCTCGCCCGAAGAGCTGGCCCGGAGGATGAACCTCCCCGTCGCCAAGGTCCTGGAGATGCTCTATTCGTCCCAGGACCCCGTTTCGATCGAAACCCCGCTCGGCGAGAACGGCGAGGGCTCCCTCGGCGACCTGCTCGAGGACAAGTCCTTCCCCTCGCCGCCCGACACCGTCATCCACATCAACCTGCGCGAGCAGATCGAAGCGGCCCTGCGGACGCTGCCGGAGAGGGAGACCCTGGTCCTGAGGATGCGCTACGGCCTCGGCGACGGGCGGGAATACACGCTCGAAGAGGTCGGCCAGCATTTCAAGCTGACCCGGGAGCGGATCCGCCAGATCGAGCTCAAGGCCCTCAAGGCCCTCCAGCTCTCGGGACCCGGCCAGAAGCTCAAATCGTTCTGATCCGGCCGGACGCCCCGGCCGCGCCGGCGTCCCAATTTCTTTTACGGCTTCCGGTGGCTCCATGACCTACGAACGGATCGGCTTCATCGCCCCCTCGAGCTGCCTATCCGTCAAGGAGAAGCCCATCCTCCGCCGGACGGCCCGGCTCCTCCGGCAGGCCCTCGGCGTCCGGGACGTCTATTTCAGCCCCCATCTCTTCTCGAGCGACGCCGAGATCGACCACGTCACGGCCCCCCTCGAGGCCCGGGCCGAAGTCTTCAAGGAGGCCATCCGCAAGCTCGATCTCATCATCTCCATCGCCGGGGGCACGGGCGCCGAGGACCTCGTCCGCAAGATCGACGCCAAGGACCTCCGCGTCATCCGCGCGAGGCGCCCCCTGTTCATCGGCTTCTCGGATTTCACCTTTCTGCTGAGCGAGATCTACTACGCTTGCCGGGTCCCGGTCATCTACTTCCCCTCTCTCAAGGTCGGCAAGGGCGATTTCCGCAACCTCCTGGCCCTCATCAACGGGGAGGAGATCCACTACAACGGAGCGGCCTGGCTGACCCCTCCCCCGCCGAGGAAGCTCTCGGGCATCCCCATCGGCGGCAACCTGTCGACCTTCGTCAACTTCCTCAACCGCGGCAAACCGCCCAAGTTCGGCTGGAAGCAGCACATCCTGTTCATCGAGGACGTCCAGGTCGACGTCGAGGACCTGCACCGCCTGCTGGCCGCCCTGCGCCGGCACAACGTCTTCGCCGGCATCAAGGGCATCGTCGTCGGCTCGGTCACGCCGCCGGGGAAAAGCCTGTTCCCGAAGAAACAGCAGCGGGAGGCCGTCCGGTTCGTCCGGTCCTATCTCGCGGACGTCATCCGCGACCGCCGGCACCAGGGCCGTCCCCTGCCCATCCTGACGGTCACGAACTTCGGCCACGACATCCGGCGCAACCTCATGGCCGTCCCGATCGGCGGACGGGTGACCATCTCCCGCTCTAAAAAAATCATCTTCAAGCTCAACCGGCAATCCCCCCGCCATCTGGCCTGAATCCGGTTTCCTACCCTCTGAGATCAATAAGCTTTCATCTCCCGATAACCGGAAACGCCCGAACGAGGCGGCGAGGGAGATATCCTCGCAGATCCCCGTGGTGGAGGGGGGGCCCGCGCAGCGGGGGGAACCGACCGCACTGGTTCCAGGGGGGCCGGGGAGCTAGAGGATATTCCCGAGCAAAGCCAGAGAGAGGGCACTCCCGGAATCGGGAGATGACCCTTATTTTCTGAGGTAGATGAGGGCCTGCATGGCGGCCACGCATCCTTCGCCGGCCGCCGCCACGACCTGGAGGCCGCCGCAGGTGATGTCGCCCGCAGCGAAGACGCCGGGGACGTTGGTCCGCTGGAAGCGGTCGACGGCCACACACTGCTTGTGATCGAGGCCGATACCGGCCTTGGCGAAAAGCGGCCCTGCGGGGATCTCGCGGAAGATGAAGACGGCCGAGACCGGCACGGATTCCGGACCGGCCGGGGATTCGACGAGAACGCTCTCCACGCGCTCCTCGCCCCGGATCTCCCTGATCCTGCCGTCGCGCCGGATCGTGACCCCACGGTCTTCGAGAGCCCGGGCCTCCGGGGAATCGGCCGCGCCGCCCGCCGTGCCGGGCACCCAGACGACCTTGCAGCCCATGGCCTGCAGGGCGTGCACGTCTTCCAGGGCGTCCTCGCCGTGGC
>JBGSUG010000308.1:0-16983 GCA_041736225.1 Candidatus Aminicenantales bacterium
GGCCATGCGCGCGGCCACGGCCCCGCCGACGGCCGTTCGGACCAAGCCGTGCCGCAGCGGGGAGTAGCGGAGAAGGCCGGGCTCGAGACCCTCGACCCGGTTCACCATGACGTAGGTTTCAAGGGGGTGACGCGCCCCGGCCGAGGGTGAGGTCCGCAGCGTGAAGCCGCGACCCGCCTCGACGACGCCCTGGGCGGACCAGAGCAGTGACGAAAGCTCGACCAGGGTCAGGGACTGGGCCGTGTAATCCCGCCGCGACCGCCTCCTTCTCAGAATGTCGAAGAGGCCCCGGGATGTCCCGGGCAGGGCCTCGGGCGGCGCCGGGAGCCCGACGAAGGGGGCGCTGGGCGGATCGTCCTTCTCGGCCGCCGGCACGGGCGCTCCCCGGACCATGAGGCTCGGGACCGTGACGTGGAGATACTTGGTGTATTCCTGGAAGAGCTCTCCGACCCGGGAGATGTCCGACGGTTCCATATTCAGTCCCTCCGCCCGACGGATCGTATCTCCGCCGCTGCGCGGTGTCAACGGCTGGACGATCGTCGCAACTCGCCGGGCCGCCGACCCAACGGGCTCGAATCCTGTCCGCTCTGCGATTAGTCCAGCGGCCTTGTTATAAGCCGCAGACGGATCCTATGCTCATCGCGCGACGTTGACAGGGCTCGGAAGATTTCATTATAGTGAGGCCTCTCTATTCCCCGAGGAGGTGTCCCATGTCGTCCTTCCGCAGATCCCCCGTCAAAACAGCCGTCCTTTTCCTCTGCGCCGCGCTGGTCGTCCTGACCACCCTCAGCGTGGCCCAGACGAAGTCGGCCAAACCCAAAGTCCTTCAATCCACGAGCCCCGAGCTGCGGTTCAAGGGCTTGGAGGAATATAAGGCCATGCAGGCCGCCTCGAAGTTCAAGGACCTCAAGTGGCAGTTCGTCGGCCCGACCAACGTCAGCGGCCGGGTGACCGACGTCGCCGTCGTCGCGCCCAAGGGCAAGAACTACACCGTCTACGTGGCCTCGGCCTCCGGCGGCGTCTGGAAGACGGAGAACGAAGGCACGTCCTGGACGCCCATCTTCGAGAACATGGTCACGGCGGCCATCGGCGACATCGCCCTGGCGCCCTCCGATCAGAACATCGTCTGGGTGGGGACCGGCGAACACAATATCTTCCGCAGCTCCCAGGCCGGCGTCGGCGTCTTCAAATCGGCCGACGGCGGCAAGACCTGGGCGCACATGGGCCTGGCCGACACCAACACGATCTCGCGCATCCTCGTCCACCCCACGAATCCCGACGTCGTCTACGTCGCGGCCGGGGGCCACGAGTGGACGAAGAACGCCGACCGCGGCGTCTACAAGACCGTGGACGGCGGCAAGACCTGGGCGAAGGTCCTCTATGCCAACGACGAGACCGGGGCCTACGATCTCGTCATGGACCCGCGCTCGAGCGACACCCTCTACGCCGCCATGTGGCAGAGGACGCGCCAGAAATGGAACGATCCGCGGACCTTCCCGGGCCATACCGGGAGCGGCCTGTTCAAGACGACCGACGGCGGCAAGACCTGGACGCCGATCAACACCGGGCTCCCGACAGTCGAGTTCCGCGGCCGCATCGGGATCGATCTCTGCCTGACCGAGCCCGACACCCTCTACGCCCTCGTCGACAACTACGAGCTGCGCGAGACGACCCAGACGGAGCTGGACTCGGTACGGGGCTATTACGATCCCGGCAAGGGCTTCATCAAGGGCGCCACGGTCTACCGCTCCGACGACGCCGGGGCCACCTGGACCCAGACGAGCGGCCTGACGCCCCAGCAAAAGACCTTCATGCAGCAGCATTCGGGCACCTACGGCTGGGTCTTCGGCCAGATCCGGGTCGATCCGAACGACCCGCAGACGTCCTACATCATGGGCGTGCCGTTCAGCGTTTCGGCCGACGGCGGCAAGACCTACAAGAGCGTCCGCAGCCCGGGCGGCGACAACCACGCCCTGTGGATCGACCCGGCCAACTCCAATTACATGATCAAGGGCTTCGATCAGGGCGTCGCGGTCTCCTACGACAAGGGGCAGAACTGGCGCTTCTTCCAGAACGAGCTCAATCTCTGCCAGTTCTTCAACCTCAACTACGACATGGCGACGCCGTTCAAGGTCTACGGCTCGATGCAGGACCACGGCAGCTTCCGCGGCAAGGTCGATCTCAGCCGCGGCCGCGACCGCATTCCGGCCCAGGAGTTCGAGAACGCCCCCGGCGGCGAGGGCTCGAACCACGCCATCGATCCGACCAATCCGGACATCGTCTACTCGGCCGGCTTCTACGGCACCATCTCCCGGGCCGAATACGACAAGCCCGGCGCCTACCCCGGCGCCCCGTACCAGAAGGAGCTCCTGCCCGTCCTCTTCGAGAACGAGGCGCCCCTGCGCGGCCAGTGGCTGGCCCCCTTCATCCTCTCCCCCCACAATCCGGACATCCTCTACCACGGCATGCAGTACGTCTTCCGATCCCTCGACCGCGGCGACACCTGGGAGAAGATCTCGCCCGACCTGACGACCAACGACGCGGCGACCCGCGGCGACATCCGCTACCAGACGCTCTTCACCATCTCCGAATCGCCCATCAAGTACGGGCTCCTCTACGCCGGGACCGACGACGGCCGGCTCTGGGTGACCCGGGACGGCGGCAAGGCCTGGACCGAGATCACGGCCGGGCTGGCTCCCGGCAAGTGGATGTCGCGTGTCGTCGCCTCCGCTTACGACCTGGGCACCGTCTACCTCACCCAGAACGGCAAGCGCGACGACGACTTCACGCCCTACGTCTGGAAGTCGACCGATTTCGGCAAGACCTGGACCTCGCTCGCCAAAGGCATCCCGGTCGGACCGGTCAATGTCATCCGCGAGGACCCCGTCAACAAGGACATCCTCTACTTGGGAACGGACATGGGCGTCTATGTCACGGTCGACGGCGGCAAGGCCTGGACGGTCCTGGGCGGCAACCTGCCGACGGCCTACGTCCACGACCTCGTCATCCACCCGCGCGACAACATCGTCGTCATCGCCACGCACGGCCGCGGCATGTGGGCCCTCGACGCGAACACGGTCAACAACAAGTCCTCGCGGAGGCGGTTCAATTACGAAGACTGAGCCGGCGCGAGTCCTCGAGGTCGAGGGCGTAGGGCCCGTCCTGTTCGTGAAGAACCGGCGGGCCCGCCGCATCAGCCTGACCGTCCGCGCGTCGCGAGGCGTGCGGGTCGCGCTGCCCGCCCGGGTCTCGTTCGACGAAGCCCGGCGGATCGCCTTCAGCAAGCGGATCTGGATCCGAAGGGCCCTGGCCCGCGTCGAAAAGGCCAGGGAACGGTGCTGCGAAGCCGTCGACGCGGCCGCCTGTCTCGACCGCCGGGCAGCCCGCGCCCTTCTTGCCGGGCGCCTGGACGCCTTGGCCCGTGAGCATGGATTCACGCCCGGCCGGCTGAGCGTCCGGGGGCAGGCCACGCTCTGGGGCAGCGCTACGCGCTCCGGGCGCATCCAGCTCAATGCCCGCCTCGCCGTCCTGCCGCCCGACCTCGCCGATTACGTCATCCTCCACGAGCTCGTCCACACCCGCATCAGGGGCCACGGCCGGGCCTTCTGGGCCGAGCTCGGCCGGCTCGTACCCGACGTTTCCGCCCGGATCGTCCGCCTCCGGGAGTATTCACTGGCCCTGTTCTGACCCCCCCGGGGTCGCGCCGGGCGGTTTGACAGGCCCCCCGCGTGTGGTATGATTCTTTTTGCAGCCGGGGCGCCCTCGGGAACGGGCGTACAACACGCGAGGAGACAAGGCCATGGGGAGCCGTTTTTCGACAAAAAGAGCATTCCTGCCTATCCTGGTCCTGGCGGGATTCACCCTGGTCCAGGCCGCTGGAATTCCCCAGACCGGAGGCGCCGGGGCACGTCAGGTCGCGAAGCCCGATCCGGCGACCAACCGGAACGAGGCCCGGCAGGACGACGCCGAACTTCGCCGGCTCGTCCGGAGCCTGAGGCATTTCCGGTCGATCGGGGACCGCGAAAGCGCCGCGAGGATCTTCGCCCGGATCTTCCCCATGGACTCTGTCGTCGATCCGTCGGTCGCGGCCAAGACCGCGGCCTCCCCTCTTTCGAACCGGATCGAAGGCACTTCCGTGAACGACAAGGCGGTCGCCGGTAACGATCACGCCAGCCCCGTCTTCGTCTCCCCGGAACACGAGAAGAACCCCTCCGCCGACACCCGGCTTTCGGGCGACGGCGAAGTCACGATCTTTTCGGCGGCCGAGCAATGGTCCGGCGCCGGACCGCGTGACATCCGCGTCCGGAAGAGCTCCGACCGCGGTCTGACCTGGCTCGATACGGTGGCTCTCGGCGACGGCCATCCCTGGACCGATCCCTCCCTGAGGCTTCTTTCCGACGACTCGATCGGTCTGGCCTTCGTCAAGGACCGGGACTCCGGCGACGGCGACATCCATTTCATCCGATTGTCCGCGGACCTGGCGGCGGACGCGGCCTTCCCGGTCGCGCTCAGCCGGTCCGACCAGAGGAGCCCGTCCCTGACCACCGACCGCGCGGCCTACCCCGAGGCCTACGCCTATATCGCCTATGCCGAGCGGACGGACGCGGTTTCGTCGGTCGCTTTCCGGGTCAGCCCGGACTTCGGCACGTCCTGGAGCCGGGCGGCGACGATAGACTCCTTCCCCTTGCCGGAAGGGACGGACGTGGAAACGACCGCGGCCTTCGACCCGGACCGGAACGCTCTGCACGTCGCCTACACCCGGCCTCAGGGGACCTCGATCGGCATCGCCGTCGCGACGTCCCGGGATTTCGGCGCCTCCTGGTCGCAGCCCGTCTTCGTGACCCCCGCCGACGGCCTCGCCGATTCCTCCCCCCGGATCGCGGCGGAAGACGGCCGGGTGATCGTCGTCTACGAGCACCAGACCGCGGCCGGCCCGGACATCGGATCGGCCCATTCCCGCGATTCGGCCCGGAGCTGGGTGAAAGGCACGAGTTTGGCCGCATCGGCGGCCGCGGAGAGCGCACCTGACGTGCGGGTTTCGGAAGGGACCGGAACGCCCCGGTTCTTCGCCTCCTATATCGAGGAGAACGCCCGGGTCCTCATCCTGCGCGACGAGGCTTTCGGAGCCGATGTCTGGACGACGGAAGCGGTCGTCGAGGACAGCCGGGCCTCCGCCGCGGCCGGACCGGTCGCCGTCGTGCCGGTCCCCCGCCGGGACCGTACCGGGACCGCCGGGACGCTTTGGGCGATCGGCGGCGCCGACCTCGACATTTACTTCGGATCGGAGATCCTCCCCCTCAGCCTGGCGACGCTCGAAGTGACGCCGGCCAACCAGAACGTGAACTACCTGCCGGGGACGACTTCTTTCTCGGTGGCGAGGACGGGCGAGGAACCGGTCGCCTGGACCGCCTCGGTCACGTCGGGCGCGAGCTGGCTCACCATTTCTTCAGGCTCCTCCGGTACCGACGCGGGGACGATCGTCGCCGCGTATGAGAGGAACGGGGACTTCGGCGAGAGGATCGGCACCATCCAGGTGACTCCTGCCGATATCACCGTTCCCAGCGTCTCCGTCACGGTGACCCAGGAGGGCGCCCCCGTGGGCACCCTCTACGTCACCCCCGCCGAAGGGCTTTCGTCGACGGGCCCCGAGGGCGGGCCGTTCGAGCCGGTGAGCTTGGCCTATACGCTCCAGAACGTCGGGACGACTTCGATCAACTGGAGGGTGGCCAGGGTCGAATCATGGACATCCCTGTCCTCAACATTAGGAAATCTGGATCCCGGAGAGACGAGACGAGTCACGGTCTCGATCAACAACGACGCCCGGAGCCTCTCCGCCGGGACCCACACCGACACGGTGAGCTTCATGAACACCACGAACGGCAACGGGAACACCACGCGGCCGGTCACCCTGACCGTCGGCTCTTCGGCGGGTTCCCTTTCCGTCGCGCCCGTAAGCGGGCTCTCCTCGACAGGTCCCCAGGGAGGTCCGTTCGCTCCGTCGAGCCTGGATTACACGCTCCAGAACACGGGCCTGACCTCGATCGACTGGACGACCTCGAAAACGCAGCCTTGGACGACGCTCTCCGCGACCTCGGGCACGCTGGCCGCCGGGGCGACCGCTATGGTCACCGTTTCGATCAACGCCGCGGCGGATACGCTCACGGCCGGGACATACGACGACACCGTCTCGTTTACGAACACGACGAATGGAAGCGGCGATACGACCCGCGCCGTCGCCTTGACGGTCACGCCGCCTCCGGGAGTGCTCACCGTGACTCCGGCCGAGGGGCTCGCGTCCACGGGCCCCGCCGGCGGTCCTTTCACGCCTTCGAGCCGGGCCTACACGCTCGAGAACACCGGCGGATCATCCCTCTCCTGGACGGCCTCGAAAACCCGGTCCTGGACGACCCTCTCCGCAACTTCAGGCACATTGGCCCCCGGCGAAACCTCCACGGTCACCGTTTCGATCAACTCCGCGGCCGACGCGCTCGCGGCCGGGACCTATGACGACACGGTCAGCTTCGCCAACACGGCGAATGACGACGGCGGCACGACCCGCGCCGTGATCCTGACCGTCACGCCGGCCGAAGGCTCCCTTTCTATGGCACCGGCAGGAGGATTAGCCTCCACGGGCACCGAGGGAGGGCCGTTCACGCCCGCGAGCCTGGCGTACTCCCTGCAAAACACCGGCGGAACGTCCATCGATTGGACAGCCACGAAGACACAGTCCTGGACGGCCCTCTCCGCGACTTCGGGTACGCTGGCCTCCGGGGCGACGGCCACGGTCACCGTTTCGATCGACTCCGGGGCCAACGCCCTCGCGGCCGGGACCTACAACGACACGGTCTCGTTCACGAACACGACCAATGGTAGCGGTAACACGACCCGCGCGGTGACCCTGACGATCACGCCGCCTCCGGGGATCCTGTCCGTGACTCCGACCGGCGGGCTCGCCTCCACGGGTTCGGAAGGCGGTCCATTCTCGCCCTCGAGCCTGACTTACACGCTTCAGAATACGGGCGGGACTTCGATCGCCTGGACGGCCGCGAAGGCACAGTCCTGGACGACGTTGTCGGCGACGTCCGGATCGCTGACCGCCGGGGCGACAGCCACGGTCACCGTTTCGATCAACTCCGCGGCCAACGCCCTCACGGCCGGCACCTATGCCGACACCGTCACCTTCACCAATACGACCAACGGAACGGGCAACACGGCCCGCCCGGTCTCCCTCGTCGTCAGCGATGATCCTGTCCTCGCCATCTCCCCTTCCGGACGGGACGTCGCTTTCACTTCCGGGACCACGACGTTCGATGTGGCCAACGCGGGGGGCGGGACCCTGAACTGGACGGCCGCGGTCGTCGCGGGCGGCAGCTGGCTCACCATCGCCTCCGGCGCAAGCGGCACGGGCAGCGGTACGATCACGGTCGCCTTCGCGGACAACCGGACGGCCGCGGAAAGGGTCGGGATCGTCCGGGTCACCGCCGCGGGCGCCGGGGGCAGCCCGAAGGATGTGACCGTGACCCAGGCGTCGGGCACCTTCAGTCTCACCCTCGGCGCGGTCCGCCTCACGGAGAGCGCCTGGATCATCAGCCGGCAGTACGGCCGGCTCACGGTCACCGTCGCCAACCCGGCCTCCATCGCCATCGACAGGTACGTCATCTACAGAAAGGTCGGGGGCGGGGCCTTCCAGGTTCTGCAGGAGGTCGCCGGATCGGCCGCGGCCGGGACGTCATGGGTCTACAATGACACGTTCCTGGAGCCCGGAACGGGCTATACCTATCGAGTCGTGGCCCTGGACGCCGTGGGCGTAACGATCGGGACGTCCAACGATGTCGCCATCTGAGCGTGCGGAGAAGAGGACAGCGATGAAAAAGACGCTGCTGTTGATTTCGGCCGTTCTCCTGCTGGGCAACGCGGCCGCCGCGGAAAGCCGCTTCTTCCTCGGCGCGGGGGCGAACTACATCCGCCCCGCGGACGAAAATTACCGGGCCGTCTACGGGAACCAGGTGATCTATCCGGAGTACGCGGTGGCCGTCCGCCTGGTCGCGGGGCTCTGCCTCACGGGCAGCATGGGCCGGGTGGCCAAGAACGGGACGACGCCCGACCTGGGGCTCGAGACCCGGGCCGTGCAGAGCTACTTCACGGCCGGCCTTGGGTACCTCCAACGGATCTCCCAACTGCTGTGCCTTCAGGCGGGGGCGGGCGTCGCGTCCCTGAGCTTCCGCGAAGACGCGCTCGGCGCTTTCATCACCGGCCGGAAAATGGGGCTGGCCGCGGAAGGCGGGCTCCTCATCGTGCCGGAGGACGAGCGGGTCTATATGGGCGTCAAGATCGGCTACCTCGCGGCCACGGTGGAGGATCTCGATCCCGTGCTGTCCGGCCGGCAGTCGGCCCGCCTCGGCGGCCTCAAGATCGCGGTCAGCGTCGGCATCCAGCTGTTCGGCAGCGACTGAGATTCCCGGCTTCCGGCATACCCTGTCCCCCTCGGGTCCGGATAATGCTATAATCCCGCTCCGACGTTCCAATCCACCACCGGAGGTCCCGGACATGTCGACTTCCCGCACTCTCCCCCGGGCCGCGGCCGTCGCGGCCGCCGCCGTCCTTCTCTTCGTCTCGCTCTCCGCCGTCGGCGCTCACGCCGCGCCGCCCGAGGCGAAGAGAGCCAACTACGACCTGGCCTCGCGCTGGACGCCCGCCAAGGTCGGCAAGCTCGTCTTCGATACGGCCGTCACGCCCCACTGGCTCGAGACGGGCGACCGCTTCTGGTACAGTTACGAGACCGGTCAGGGCAAAAAGTGGTTCCTCGTCGATCCGGCCGCCCGGACGAAGAAGCCCCTCTTCGACAACGCCCGGATGGCCGCCCAGCTGACCCGCATCCTCCTGGTCCCCTACGACGCCCAGCACCTGCCCATCAAGACGATCAAGTTCATCAAAAAGGACACCGCCCTCCAGTTCGAGATCGAGGTGCCCAAGGACAACGACATCCTCGTCGGCGGCAAGATCGTCAAGGCCTCCGAGATCGCCAAAGAGGAGGAGAAGGCCCAGGAAGTCGACAAGGAGAAAGAGAAGGAAAAGGAACAGGACACACAAAAGGAAAAGGGTAAGGACGCCGAGAAGCCCAAGGAGCCGGAGAAGAAGACCAAGGTCCTGGCCTTCACCTACGAGCTCGGGACCGGTAAGCTCGCCCTCATCGAGGATTACAAAGAGCCGCTGAAGCGGCCCAAATGGGCCTCCGTCTCGCCCGACGAGAAGACGGTCGTCTTCGCCCGCGGCGAGAACCTGTTCATGATGGACGCCGAGAGCTTCAAGCTGGCCCAGAAGAAGGCCGACGACAAGGCCATCCAGGAGGTCCAGCTGACGACCGACGGCGAGGAACATTACGGCTACGCCCGGACCCTCAACGAGGAGGACAAGAAGGAGCTGCAGAAGGACGAGAAGGACCGCAAGGACTTCCGCGCCCCCGCCGGGATGATCGTCTGGTCCAAGGATTCGAAGAAGATAGCCCTCGTCCGCAGCGACGAGCGCAAGGTCGCCGACCTGTGGGTCATCAATGCGCTGGCCGACCCCCGGCCGACCCTGGAGACGTACCGCTACGAGATGCCCGGGGAGGAGAACCAGCCCCAGCCCGAGATCCTCGTCTTCGACCTGGCCACCAAAGCCAAGGTCAAGATCAAGGCGGAAAAGTTCAAGGACCCGACCCTCAACATCTTCACGGCGCCGCGCCGCGCCCTAGACCGCGAGCGGGAATTCCCTCCGCCGGCCCAGTGGCTCGCCGACACGGCGGACAAGCTCTATTTCGGCCGGCAGTCGCGCGACCTCCACGGCTACGAGCTCTGCGTCGCCGACACGGCCACTGGCGAGGTCAAGGTCCTCATCGAGGAGCGCCTCAACACCTACGTCGAGGTCCAGGCCCCCCGCCTCGTCGGCGGCGGCCGGGAGATCGTCTGGTGGTCCGAGCGCGACGGCTGGGGGCACTATTACCTATATGACGGTGAGGGCAAGCTCAAGGCGCAGATCACGTCCGGCGAGTTCGTCGGCCAGGCGGTCGAACAGCTCGACGAGAAGGCCCGCGTCCTCACCTTCTCGGCCTGCGGCCGGGAGCCGGGCGAGGACCCCTATTACACCCACCTCTACCGGGTCAACCTCGACGGCTCGGGCCTGAAACAGCTCGACCGGGGCGACGCCTCCCATACCGCCGCCATGAACGACGCGGCCCGCTTTTTCGTCGACAACTTTTCGAGGGTGGATACGGCGCCCCGGTCCGAGCTCCGCGACGCGGCCGGCGGCCTGCTCATCGAGCTCGAGGCGACCGACGTCACGGCCCTGCTCGCGGCCGGATTCAAATATCCCGAGCCGTTCCAGGTCAAGGCCGACGACGGGGTCACCGACCTCTACGGCGTCATGTACAAGCCGTTCGATTTCGATCCGAGCGCGAAGTACCCGGTCATCGCCTACGTCTACCCCGGGCCCCAGACGGAGAGCGTCTCCAAGACGTTCGTCCCCCGCAACGCCAACGTCGCCCTGGCCCAGCTCGGCTTCGTCGTGATCGAAGTCGGCAACCGCGGCGGCCACCCGTCGCGCTCGAAGTGGTACCACAACTACGGCTACGGCGATCTCCGCGACTACGGCCTGGCCGACAAGAAGCGGGCCATCGAGCAGCTGGCGACGCGCCATCCGTTCATCGACATCGGCCGGGTCGGCATCTACGGCCACTCCGGCGGCGGCTTCATGTCGACCGCCGCCATGCTCGTCTACCCCGACTTCTTCAAGGTCGCCGTCTCCTCCTCCGGCAACCACGAGAACAACGTCTACAACCGCTGGTGGAGCGAGAAGCACCACGGCGTCAAGGAGGTCACGGACAAGGACGGCAACGTCAAGTACGAGTACTCGATCGAGAAGAACTCCGAGATCGCCGGGAACCTCAAGGGCCACCTGCTCATCACGACCGGCGACATCGACAACAACGTCCACCCGGCCAACACCCTGCGCCTGGCCGCGGCCCTGATCAAAGCCGGCAAGCGCTTCGACTTCTTCGTCTTCCCCGGCCAGCGCCACGGCTACGGCGACATGGGCGACTACTGGTTCTGGTTCCGGGCGGACTACTTCTGCAAGTGGCTCCTGGGCGATTTCTCTCAGACGGTCGACCTGATCGAGCTCCAGCGCGAGAAGGAGAAGACCGGGGGCCGGAAGTGAGTTGACGGCGCGAGCGGACGGCCGAAGACTGACGGGAGGAGCACGCCTATGAGCGACAACGCCCCGCGCCGGTCGGTGGGCCTGGTCGCCCTGGTCATGCTGACCTTCTTCGTCATCTCGCTGCTGACGAACATCGTCGGGCCGCTCGTCCCCGACATCATCAAGAGCTTCGATCTCAGCCTGACCCTGGTCGCCCTGCTGCCCTTCGCGTTCTTCATCGCCTACGGCGTCATGTCCATCCCCTCGGGCATGCTCGTCGAGCGCTTCCGGGAGAAGCCGGTCATGATCGGGGCTTTCGTCCTGGCCTTCGCCGGGGCCCTGCTCTTCGCCTCGATCCCCCGCTATCCCACGGCCATCGTTTCCCTCTTCCTCATCGGGGCCGGCATGGCGGCCCTCCAGGTGGCCATCAATCCCCTGCTCCGCGTCGCCGGCGGAGAGGAGCACTACGCCTTCAATTCCGTCCTGGCCCAGCTCATCTTCGGCGGGGCCTCGTTCCTGAGCCCGTTCGTCTACACCTATTTCGTCAGGAACATCGGCCGGCCCGGCGGCGAAACGAAGCCTCTCGTCGGGCTGATGTCGAAGCTCGCGCCGCCGTCTCTCCCCTGGGTCTCCGTCTATTGGGTCTTCGCCGTCCTCGTCGTCGTCATGATCGTCGTCCTGGCCGCCGTCCGGTTCCCGGTCGTCGTCCGGAAGGAGGACGAGCGGGCCGGGGCCTGGGAGACGCACCGGACGCTCTTCAAGAACCGGACGGTCGTCCTGTACTTCCTCGGCATCTTCGCCTATGTCGGCACCGAGCAGGGCGTCGCCAACTGGATGTCCCAGTTCCTCTCGACCTATCACGGCTACGATCCGCAGACGGTCGGCGCGGCCAAGGTCGCCCTCTTCTGGGGCATGATGACGATCGGCGGCATCCATGGCCTGTTCCTACTGAAGTTCGTCGACAGCCGCCGGATCCTCGTCGGATTCACCGGCTCGGCCATCGCCTTCCTGACCCTGGGCCTGTTCGGGCCCGGGCCGCTGGCCCAATTCGCCCTCCCCCTCGTCGGCTTCGCGGCGGCGGTCATGTGGCCCATCATATTCTCCCTGGCCCTGAACTCGGTCCCGAGCCACCACGGCTCCTTCTCCGGCATCCTCTGCACGGGCATCATCGGCGGCGCGCTCGTGCCTCTCCTCATCGGACGCCTGGGCGATGGGCTCGGACTGCGCCAGGGCATGCTCGTGCTCTACCTGACGCTGGGCTACATCCTGTCCATCGGCTTCTGGGCGAGGCCGCTCATCGCCAACAAGACGGTACGCCTGAGGAAGCGAAAAGCGGAGGCGGCGTGAGCGACCCGGCCGTCGTCGGGATCGACCTCGGGGGGACCAACGTCCGGGCCGGGAGCGTGGTGGACGGCCGGTTGGCCGAGGTCCGGTCCGTCCCGGTCAAGGGCCAGGGAACGGTCGAGGACGTCCTCAGGGACCTCTTCAGCGCCGTCGACGCCGTCATCCGGGACGATGTGGCCGGGATCGGCGCCGGCGTACCTTCGATCATCGACCTCGCGTCGGGCACGGTCTACGACGTCCAGAACATCCCCTCATGGAAGAAGGTCCCGCTCCAAGCCCTCCTCGAGGAACGGTATCGCCTCCCCGTCTACGTCAACAACGACGCCAACTGCTTCGCCGCGGGCGAGAAGCACTTCGGGAAGATCCGGCCCTACGACCACGCCGTCGGGCTCATCGTCGGCACGGGCCTCGGGGCCGGCGTCATCGCCAACGGGCGGCTCTATTCGGGCGCGAACTGCGGAGCCGGCGAGTTCGGCATGCTGCCCTACCTCGACCGGAATTTCGAGGCTTACGCCAGCGGCCAGTACTTCGAGCGCGTTCACGGCGCGACGGGCCGGGACCTGGCGGCGCGGGCCGAGGCCGGGGACAAGCGGGCTCTCGAGATCTTCGCGGAGTTCGGCGGGCACCTCGGCGAAGCCGTCAAGGCCGTCTGCTACGCCGTCGACCCGGAGATCGTCGTTCTCGGCGGGTCGGTCGGCAAGTCCTTCCGTTTCTTCCGGGAAGGCCTCGAGACGGCTTTCGCGACGTACGCCTATTCGATCGCGAAAGAGCGCCTCCGGATCGATGTCTCGGAGACCGAGGGTATCGCCATCCTCGGCGCCGCAGCCCTGTATTTCGACGCCCGGCGCGGCTAGCCGTTCGCCGGACGAAAATCCTCCCCCGGGGAACGGGAAAAGCCTTGACAGCCTTTTCCCCAGCAGTTCTAATAGTTGGCTAAGACAGCCACCGAAGGAGCTCTCTCATGTCGAAGACATCGCCGAGCCCCGCAAGCCCGCGCGCCGTTCTGGCGCTCGGCCTGCTGACCGTTCTTGTGATCGCACCCGCCGTCGGATCGGGCCAGGATGCCGAAAAGCCCGGTCTGCTCGGGCCTTGGAAAGCCACGGCCGAGCTCAGCTACGTCGTCACGGGCGGCAACACGGCCACCTCGGCCCTCAGCATCGGGACCTCGTTCACCCGGAAGTGGACCAACGACACGCTCCTGTTCAAGAGCTATATCTTGAAGAGCAACGCCACGACGACCACCCGGACCGCCCGGGGCACGGAGACCGACTTCGAGGTCCTGGAGGAGTCGATCACGCGCAAGGTGGCCGAGAACTACCTTCTGGCCGGCCAGTACGACCGCCGCATCTCGAAGAAGCTCCTCGCCCAGGCCGGCGCGGGCTGGGACCGGAACCGCTTCGCCGGCATCGACGACCGGCTCATCGCCACGCTCGGCTTCGGCTACGGCTGGATCGACCGGCCGCGGACCCAGGTCCAGACATCGGCCGGCCTGACTTACACCCTCCGTCAATACGTCGGGTTGGATTGGGAGTCGTTCGGAGGCTTGCGCTTCAGCGTCAACGCCGGCCGGAAGATCTCGGAGAACGCGTCGCTTTCTTCCGTGTTCGTCTTCGACCAGAACTTGAAAGATGCCCCCGACTGGCGGTTCGACTGGACCAATTCGGTGTCCGCCTCGCTGTCCAAGTCGCTGGCCCTCAAGGTCGGCCTGAGGACGCTCTTCGCGCACCAGCCGGCCCTGCAGGGACTCCCGCTCTTCGATCTCATCGGCGACCCGACGGGGCTGACGGTGTTTTATCCCCTGAGGAAGCTGGATTCGTTCCTGACGACGTCCATCGTCGTCAACTTCTAAAGAGGCCTCGGGCCGCATCGGTCGCGAAAGTCCCATCCCTTGCCTGATACCCGGCCGCAGAGGGCTTCGGGGATCGTCTCCGCTCGCTGCGGCCTAAGTAGACCGGCCTTCGATCCGCCCCCATCCGTCCGACCTGTGTGCCCCTCGGCCGGGGGGAAAATCATTGATTTGATTTGGAAGTGATTTCCTATTAATATAGTAGAGTATAGGCGCGTGGAGGGCCCATGAAGAAGCGGTATTGGCGCTGTTTCGTGTGCAACGACATCCACTACGGTATCGCGGCGCCGGAGCTCTGCCCCACGTGCAAGGTCCTCCACGCCTACGTCGAGATCTCGGCCGCGGAGGCCCGCAAGATCCTCGGCCTCGGCGCCGACACGGCCATGACCCCGGACGAGTTCCGGGCGGCCCTCGAGCGGTTCGCCGCCGCGAACGAGTTCCGGCTCAACCCGGACGGCGGACGTGTCGACCTGCTCCTCAAGGGCATCTTCGATAACGAGGGCAAGTACGGGCTCAAGTTCTGCCCCTGCCGGGTGAGGACCAAGGAATGGGACGAAGACCTCAGGATCGTCTGTCCGTGCAATTTCACCATTCACGAGACCTATAAAGGCAACAAGGACGGGGAGTGCTGGTGCGGCCTCTTCGTCAGGAGGACATGATGGCCAAACTGCTGATGTTCCACGGACAGGAATGCCCCCACTGCCACCGGATGATGCCCCGGATCGAGAAGCTCGAAGCCGAGACCGCCGTCCGCTTCGACAAGCGCGAGGTCTGGCACGACGAGGCCAACCAGGACCTCATGCGGAGCTACCAGGACATCCTCAAGCCCAAGTGCGGCGGCCAGCTCCGCGTCCCGGCCTTCCTCAATCTTGAGACCCAGGACGCCGTCTGCGGCGAGATGGACTACGAAAAGCTCAAGGACTGGGCTCTGAAGCAGTCGTAGATGAGAACCTCCCTGTCGGCGGCCGCGAGGCTCGAAGCCGTCATCCGGTCCCGGCCCCGGGCCGTCGTCGCCTTCTCCGGCGGCGTCGACTCCACCCTGCTTCTTCGAGCCTGCCGCGACGTCCTGGGACGGGAGAACGTCGTCGCCGTGACGGGCGTCTCGCCGACCTACACGGCCGAAGAGCTGAGGACGGCCCGCCGCGTCGCCCGCGGGCTCGGCGTCGAGCACGTTCTCATCGAGACCGACGAGCTCGCCTGCGGCGCCTTCGCGGCCAATCCGGCCGACCGCTGCTATCACTGCAAGGGAGAGCTCTTCGACAAGATCCTGGCCCTGGCCGCGGCGCGGGGGATCGACACCGTCTACGACGCCACGAACACCGACGACCTCTCCGACTACCGGCCCGGCCGCCGGGCGACCGAGGAGCGGGGCGTGACGAGTCCCCTTCTCCTGGCCGGCTTCGCCAAGAGGGACGTCCGCCGCCTCTCTAAGAAGCTCGGCCTCCCCTCCTGGGACAAACCGGCCAATCCCTGCCTGGCCAGCCGCGTCCCCTACGGAACGCCCATCACCCTGGAAACCCTCGACAGGATCCGGGCCGGCGAGAAGTTCATCCGGGGCCTGGGTTTCGCCGTCGTCAGGCTCCGCCACCACGACCGGCTGGCCCGCATCGAGGTTCCGGCCGCGGACTTCGCCCGGCTGATGAAGCCCGCGACGGCCCGCCGGATCGCCGGCAAGCTCCGGTCGCTCGGCTACCTCTGGATCGCCCTGGACATCGAAGGCTTCCGCACCGGGAGCCTTAACCGGGCTGTCGCCGAGGGCCCCGCCAAGAAAACAGGATGAAGATCGCCGTCGGTATGAGCGGCGGGGTCGACTCCTCCGTCGTCGCGCTCCTTCTCCAACGCGCCGGGCACGATGTTTCCGGGATCCTGATGTTGACCCGGTCCGGCCCGGCCGCGCCGGCCGCGGCCCGGAACGCCTGCTTCGGTCACGACGAAGCCGAAGCCATCCGCTCGGCCGGGGAGGTCTGCACCCGGCTGGGCATCCCCTTCCGCACGGTCGACTGTTCCGCGGCCTACGAGGAGTTCGTCCTCCGCTACTTCCGCGACGCCTACGCCGCCGGGACGACCCCGAACCCCTGCATCCGCTGCAATCAGCTGGTCAAGTTCGCCGTCCTGCCGGAGGCGGCCCGCGCCGCGGGTCTCGTCTTCGACCGCCTCGCGACGGGCCACTACGCCCGCGTCGAACCCGATGCCGCGTCGGGCCGCCTCCTCCTCAAGCGGGCGACCGACGCCCGCAAGGACCAGTCCTACTTCCTTTACCGTCTGAGTCAGGCCCAGCTCGCCGCGGTCCACTTCCCGCTCGGAGACCTGGCCAAGAGCCGGGTCCGGACGATCGCCCGGGAGGCCGGTCTCCCCGTCCACGACCGGAAGGAAAGCCAGGACTTCTACGACGGCGACCTGGCCGACATCCTCGGCGGCGGGGCGAGCGAAGGCGACATCGTCGACCGCGACGGCCGCGTTCTCGGCCGGCACCGCGGCGTCCGGAGCTACACCATCGGCCAGCGCAAGGGGCTGGGCATCGCTTCGCCCTCCCCCCTCTACGTCATCGAGATCGACGCGGCGGCGAACCGGCTCGTCGTCGGCCCGGAGAGCGGGACCTTCCGGCGCTCGACGACCGTCCG
>JBGSUG010000059.1:0-2536 GCA_041736225.1 Candidatus Aminicenantales bacterium
GACCCTGACCCGCCGGGGCCGGGTATCCGTAGGGAGCCTGCTGCCGGGCCTGGGCCTCGGCTTGCGCCTGGGCCTGGGCTTCGGCCGCCGCCTTCTCGGCCCGCGCCTTGAGCATCTCGTAGGCCGATTCGCGGTCGACGACCTTCTCGTAGTGACCGAAGATGACCGATCCCTGGACGATCGCCTGGCGCTCCGCGGGCGTCACCAGCCCGATGCGGCTGTGCGGCGGAAGGACGAAAGCCCGTTCGACCACACCCGGCTGGCCCTTCTCGTCGAGGAAAGACACCAGCGCTTCGCCCGTGCCGAGCTGGGTGATCTCCGTTTCCACGTCGACCTTGGGGTTCTGGCGGAAGGTCTCGGCCGCGGCCCGGACGGCCCTCTGGTCCCGCGGCGTGAAGGCCCGCAGGGCGTGCTGGACGCGGTTGCCGAGCTGGCCGAGGACGACGTCGGGGACGTCGAGGGGGTTCTGGGTGACGAAATAGATGCCCACGCCTTTCGACCGGATGAGCCGGACGACCTGCTCGATCTTCTCCATGAGGACCTGGGGGGCGTCGGTGAAGAGGAGATGGGCCTCGTCGAAGAAGAAGACGAGCCGCGGCTTCTCCACGTCGCCGACTTCCGGCAGGCGCTCGAAGAGCTCGGCCATGAGCCAGAGCAGGAACGTCGAGTAGGCCCGGGGCATCAGCATCAGCTTGTCGGCGGCCAGGATGTTGATCATGCCCCGGCCGCTCGCGTCCGTCTGCATGAGGTCGTCGAGGTCGAGGTCCGGCTCGCCGAAGAACATGTCGGCGCCCTGGTCGTCGAGCGTCAGGAGGTTCCGCTGGATCGTCCCGATGCTGGCCGGCGAGATCCGGCCGTATTCCGTTTCGAACTCCTCGGCGTGGTCCCCGGCGTACTGGACCAGGGCCCGGAGGTCCTTGAAGTCGAGGAGGTGGAGGCCGGTGTCGTCGGCGATGCGGAAGACGATGGACAGGACCCCGCTCTGGACGTCGTTGAGGTTGAGCAGGCGCGAGAGGAGGAGCGGCCCCATGTCGGAAACGGTCGTCCGGACGGGGTGTCCCTGCTCGCCGAAGATGTCCCAGAATATCACGGGGCTGCCCTCGAAGGGGTAATCGCCGAGCTCGAGCTTGGCGACGCGCTCCTGGATCTTCGGGTTGGCCAGGCCCGGCTGGCTGACCCCGGCCAGGTCGCCCTTGACGTCGGCCATGAAGACGGGCACGCCGAGGCGGCTGAAGCGCTCGGCCATGACCTGGAGGGTGACCGTCTTGCCCGTTCCCGTCGCGCCGGCCACGAGGCCGTGGCGGTTGGCCATCTTCGGAAGAAGGAGCAGGTCCTTCTCGCCCTTTGCGATCAGCATGCCTTCGAGCGCCATGATGTCCTCCTCGTCGAATTCCCGCCGGCTCACCAGCCCAGGCTCTCGAGCAGCAGCCCGGAGACGGTCCGCTCGAGGGCCGACCGGAATCTCTCGATGGTCGAGACCTCGTCGCCGGTCCAATGGTCCTTGATGTAAAGGGGCTGGCCGACGTTGACCTTGACGGTCGCCGGCACGCCCCACATGATGTGCGTCCCGAAGATGGACAGGGGCGTCACGGGCACCGACAACCCGCTCTCTTTGTAGAGGTTGTAGGCCATGATCGAGACCCCGCGCCGGAATCCGGCGATGTACGGATTGGGGTCCCTGGGCTGGATCCGGCCGCGGCCCTGCAGGGCGACGATCGCCCGGCCCTTCCTCAGGTAGTCCTGGCACCTGAGGATGGACGCCCTCTTGCTGCCGCGGAGGTCGACGGGGATGGAGCCGATCCTGGCGATGTGGCCGGAGACGAAAGAGACCATGAACGAGTAGAACGGGTTGAGGATGAAATGGACGACGCCGCCGAATTTCCCCATGTGCGTGTGGAGGTGGCGCAGGACGAGATCGCTCGCCTCCTGCCGCGTGAAGATCTCCTTGTTGGCCGTGAAGTAGGTCAGCCGGGGCCGGATTTGGACCAGGACCGAGACGTCCTGGTAGCTCCCGATATGGTTCCCGACGATGACGTTCGGGCCTTCCAGAACGAAGTTTTCGCGGCCGCGGACCTCGATCTTTTTGGGGAGGAGGAAGAACTTGGTGATGAAGTCGACGAACTTCTCGATCCGGCGGTATTCCTCTTCGAACGTGGGCATGGTCGGACTGGTATTCTACCCAATCCGCCGCCGGAATTCAAAACGGGCGCGGGAGCGGGCCCCGGGCGGCTTGCGAGGACCGGGCCGGCGTGTTACTATGCCGGGCAGAAAATAGATGTCCTCAGATTTCTATATCGCCCGGCAAGTACTCGGGGAGCAGCAAGGATAATGCAAATTAGTTACTGCTCCCCGTAGTAACTTAGGCCCGATATCGCGCCGAGGAGGAGCCCATGTTCACCCTGATCCGCGACGGAGAGGTCTTCGCCCCCGAGCCGTTGGGCCGGAAAGACGTCCTGCTCGCCGGCGGCGTCGTCGCAGCCGTGACCGAGCCCGGCCGGGTCCGGATCGAGGGCGCCGAGGCCGAAGTCGTCGACGC
>JBGSUG010000124.1:0-1858 GCA_041736225.1 Candidatus Aminicenantales bacterium
GGCGTGAAGCCCGGCGACGTCGTCCTGGCCGGCAAGAACTTCGGCTGCGGCTCGTCGCGCGAGCAGGCCGCGGCCTGCCTCAAGGCGGCCGGCGTCCAGGCCGTCGTGGCCCGGTCCTTCGCCCGCATCTACTTCCGCAACGCCATCAACCTCGGCCTGGCCGTCCTGCAGTGCGACGGGGCCGTCGACGCCCTGGAGAACGGGGACGAAATCGACGTCGATTTCGCCCGGGGCGAGATCCGCTCCGCCCGGGGCACCTTCCGCTTCCTGCCGCTGCCGGAGTCCGTCCTCGGCATCATCGAGGCCGGCGGCCTGCTCGAATACACCAAGAAGAAGCTCGCAAAGGAGTGACCATGGCCAAGTACAAGATCGCCATCCTCCCCGGCGACGGGGTGGGCAAGGACGTCGTCGAAGCGACGATGATCGTCCTCGACAGGATCGGCCTCGACGCCGAATACTTCTACGGCGACATCGGCTGGGATTTTTGGTGCAAGGAAGGGAACCCGCTGCCCGACCGGACCCTCAAGCTCCTCCGGGAGACCGATGCCTGCCTCTTCGGGGCCATCACCTCCAAACCGAAGGAGGACGCCGATCTCGAGCTCGATCCGTCCCTTCGGGGCAAGGGCCTGAGCTATTTCAGCCCCATCGTCCGCCTGCGCCAGGAGTTCGACCTCTACCAGAACCTCCGGCCCTGCAAGGCCTACCCCGGCAATCCTCTGAACTATAAGGAAGGGATCGACCTGGTCATCTTCCGGGAGAACACGGAAGGGATGTACGCCGGGGTCGAGTTCTTCCCCCTGCCCGCGGTCGTTCGCGACGCGCTCCTGACCAATCCCAAGATGAAACGGTTCAAGGACGTCCCGGCGAACGAGATCGCCGTGTCGACGCGGATCATGACCAAGCCGGCCTGCGCCCGCATCGTCCGGGCGGCCTTCGAGTTCGCCCGCGCCTGCGGCCGCAAGTCCGTCACGCTGATCGAGAAGCCCAATGTCCTGCGCGAGACGGGCGGCCTGATGCTCGACACGGCCCGCGAGGTCGCCAAGGGCTACCCCGACATCAAGTTCTGGGACGCCAACGTCGACGCCATCTGCATGTGGCTGCTCAAGAACCCCCACGACTACGACATCCTCGTCGCCGAGAACCTGTTCGGCGACATCATCTCGGACCTGGCCGCCCAGCTCGTCGGCGGGCTCGGATTCGCCTGCAGCGGCAACATCGGCGACAAGTATGCCGTCTTCGAGCCGACCCACGGCTCGGCGCCGAAGTATTCGGGCCTTTACAAGGTCAATCCCATCGCCACCATCCTGGCGGCCAAGATGATGCTCGACGGGATTGGCGAGACGGCCAAGGGCGCGGCCGTCGAAGCCGCGATCGCGGCGGTCATCGGGGAAGGCCAGGCGCGGACCTACGACATGGGCGGCAAGTCCTCGAGCCTCGACGTCGGCCGGGCCGTCGCGGCCAAGCTCTAACTCGGACTGTTCGTGAAAACGCCTTCGCCTCGGCTCGCGAATAGGCCAAGTTACGCGGGGCGGCCGTGCTGATTCTCGCGGTCGACACGACCACGCCCAGCGGGTCCGTGGCCCTGCTCGAGGGCGAGGCCCTGCTCGGCGAAGCCGGCATCGAGTCGCCCGCGACCCACTCGGCCCGCCTGCTCCGGACGATCGACGTCCTGCTCGGCGCGCTCGGCCGCGACGTCAAGGACGTCCCGGCGAACGATATCGCCGTGACGACGCGGATCATGACCAAGCCGGCCTGCGCCCGCATCGTCCGGGCGGCCTTCGAGTTCTCCCGCGCATGCGTCCG
The DNA here is from genome assembly GCA_041736225.1 of Candidatus Aminicenantales bacterium. Lineage (GTDB taxonomy): Bacteria > Acidobacteriota > Aminicenantia > Aminicenantales > Saccharicenantaceae > RBG-16-66-30. The sequence continues at coordinate 1,804 of JBGSUG010000124.1, forward strand.
CAAGTCCGTCACGCTGATCGAGAAGCCCAATGTCCTGCGCGAGACGGGCGGCCTG
>JBGSUG010000159.1:0-2192 GCA_041736225.1 Candidatus Aminicenantales bacterium
AAGGCCGAGAAGGCCGCCGAGAAGGAAGAGGAAGAAGAGGGACAGAGACCGGCGGCCCCCGCCGTCCGGCCGCGGATCGTCCTGAGCTTCACCGGCAGCGCCGCCGATCTCCTCATCAGCGGCGGCCTCGCGGGCGGGGAGGAACTGGCCGGCTCGCCGGCCCTGGTCGACGCGACGATCGGCAAGGGCCACGTCGTCCTGTTCAGCTTCAACCCGGCCTGGCGCAGCCAGACGCACGGCTCTTACTTCTTCATTTTCAACGCGTTGCTCAACTGGAAGGACCTCGGCGCGAAACCCAAATAAAACCCGCTGGGAACGTTCGGGTACGGGTATCCGTATTGATAGATGGTGACGTTCCATCGATGAGGAGGCCCGCATGATAAACCCGTTCCGCAAGATGATCACGCCCGTCCTGGCCCTGGCTTGCCTGGCCGCTTTGGCGCTGCCGCTGGCCGCCCAGACCGCCGCGCCGGCCGCGGTCCAGGAAAAACCCGTCGACATGAAGAAGCTCATCGCCGAGATCGTGGGCGATTACGAATTCTCGGGCCCGGGCCAGATACTGCTCGTGACTTTCAGCGAGCAGGACGGCAAGCTCTTCGGCGCCCCGCCCGGCGAGACGCCCGAGGAGATCCATCCCGTCGAGGGCAAGCCGCTCTGCTTCGACGTCACCCTGGCCGATTCCGGCGACTACTACGAGCTCCAGTTCGTCCGCAACGACAAAGGCGTCATCGACAAGTGCATCATGTCCGTCCAGGGCATGGTCGTCGAGGGGGCTAAGGTCATCAAATAGCCCGGACGGCCCGGTCCGGCCCGCTTCCTTGACAGGTCTTCTCCCGAGGACTATCATTTTTCTCCGGTCGCAAGGGGGCATCGCGGTGAGGGAGAGAGTCGAGGAGCACCCGTGTTCAGAACATCCGATCTGAAGAAGGGGGACGTCGTCAAGATCGACGGCGACCCCCACATCGTCGAAACGATCAAGGTCCAGAAGCCGTCCGCGCGCGGTGCCGTGACCATCTACAAGATCCGCTTCCGCAACCTGCAGTCGAAGCGCAAGACCGACCAGTCGCTCCACGGCGACGACATGTTCGACGAAGCCGACTTCGAGCGCCGGCCGGTCCAGTACCTCTACGGCGACGCCTCGAGCATCACCTTCATGGACCTCCAGGACTACGGCCAGTTCACGCTCACGAAGGAGGAGATCGAGGACGAATGGCCCTATCTCACCGAGGGGCTCGAAGGGATCATCGCCATCTCCTCCGAGGGCCGGGTCCTGGGACTCCAGATCCCGACCTTCGTCAACCTCGAGATCGTCGAGACCATTCCGTCCGTCAAGGGCGGGTCGGTGACGGCCAGGGCCAAGCCGGCGACCCTGTCGACGGGTCTCGTCGTCCAGGTCCCCGAATACATGGCGGTCGGGGAGACCATCCGGGTCGACACGCGCACGGGAGAGTACGCCTCGAAAGCTTGATGAAGAACCGCGGCTACGACTATCCCGACGTCATTTCGCCGCTCGACGAACCCCTGCCCGTCGCCTTCTTCTATGCCCTCCACTATCCCCATTCGACCGAGGCGGAATGGCGGAAGAAGATCGAAGCCGGCCAGGTCGAGCTCAACGGGCGGACGGCGGCCGCCGGCGACGTCCTGATGCGCGGCGACTATCTCGTCTACCATCGCCCGCCTTGGGAGGAGCCGGACGCTCCGCGGGAATTCGTGACGCTCTACCAAGACGACGACGTCCTGGCCCTCGGCAAGCCCTCAGGCCTGCCCGTCCTTCCCGGCGGTTTCTTCCTCGAGAACACCCTGCTCCATCGAGTCCGCGAGCGCTACGGCGACGGCTGCTCGCCGCTCCACCGGCTCGGCCGCGGCACATCCGGGGCCATCCTCTTCACGCGCAATCGCCCGGCCGCACGCTTTCTGGCGACGGCCATGTTCGAGCGCCGCATCCTCAAGGTCTACCTGGCCCTGGCTTCGGGGACGGACATGCCGGACGCGTTCACGGTCGACGCGCCGATCGGGCCGGTCCCGCATACGCTCCCGCCGACCGTCAACGCCTACCGCCCCGGCCCCGGCGGCCGGCCGTCGACGAGCCACATCCGGGTCCTGCGCCGGCTTCCGGACGGGAGCGCGAGCGTCCTCCAGGTGACCATTCCGACGGGCCGTCCCCACCAGATAAGGATCCACCTGGCTTTCGC
>JBGSUG010000180.1:0-28157 GCA_041736225.1 Candidatus Aminicenantales bacterium
GGCGCGAACTCGGCCATGACCTGCCGGCAGGCGCCGCAGGGCGGAAGGACCTTCCCGGTGTCGCCGACGACCAGGACCTCCCGGACCTCCCTCTCCCCCGCCGCGATCATGGCGAAGATGGCGTTGCGCTCGGCGCAGCAGGTTAGCCCCAGGGAGGCGTTCTCGACGTTGCAGCCGCTGTAGATCCGGCCATTCGCGCCGAGCACGGCCGCGCCCACTGGGAACTCCGAATAGGGCGCATAGGCCCGACCGCGGGCCTTCCGGGCCGCCGCCAGCAGGTCCTTCTTCCGGTCGGACATGGGCGCTACTTGGCCTCGCCGCTTCCCGGCATGACCGGCAGGCGCGGGTGCTTGGCGAAGGAGAAGGCCAGCTTCTCGTACCAGGAGTCGGCCGACATCGACATCCGCAGGATCTGCTTCCACACGTCGACGGGCGGCCCGAACTCGTTCCAGTCGATCACCATCACCCGGACGCCCCGCCGCCGCATTTCCTGGATCAGCAGCTTGTAGTTCTTGTCGAGGTGTTGCAGGTAGTCGAGCGGCACGCCCTCCTCCTGTTCCCGGGCCCGGCTGCTCATCCTCCGGAAACACTCCTCGGGCGGGACGTCGAGGTAGACGAAGACGTCGGGCGGCATCACGTCGCGGCTCATGTTGCGGAAGACGTCGACGTACAGCTCGAACTCCTGGGGGGTCATGAAGCCGCGCTCCATCGCGGTCGTGGCGAACACGGTGTCGCCGTAGATCGGCCGGTCCTGGATCACGACCTGGCCCTGCGGGCCCCAGGCCAGCTCGACGGCCAGCCTGTGCTGCTCGTAGCGCTGGCAGAGCATGAACATCTGCATCGAGAAGCCGCCGCCGGTGTTGTTCCCCGTGCGCAGGTCCTCGTAGTAGTGATTGAGGAAATAGGCGAACTTGGGGTGGTGGGTCGGCTCTTCGATGATCCGGGCCGGCCAGCCGTTGGCCGTGGCCGCCGAGCCGATGGCGTGGCAGGCGTTGGTCTTGCCCGCCCCGATATTGGCGTCGATAGTGATGAACAGCCCTTGTTTCCGAAGACTCTCGAGTGGGTCCATGCGTCGGTCCTTTCGCCCCGTCCGTGATTTCAGATCCGTCTGATCACAAGGGCAATTTATCCCGCCCGTCCGGCCGTGTCAATGCCGGGGCGGCGCGGACCGCCTTTCGCGGCGCCCGGCTCCGCTTGCAGGCCGGCGGCTCTCCGTCGTAAAATGGAAGGTAATGAGGAGGGAGTCATGAAGAGGTTCCGGTGCCTCGTCGTTTTCACGGTCGGCCTGGCGGCCCTCGCGGCCGCTTTCGCCTCCGGCAGGCAGGAAGAACCGCCGCTCACGGTCGAGCAACAGAAAGAATTCCTGAGAACGGCGAAGCTCGTTTCGAGCCGGGTGACGGGCGAGGGGGTCACCGCGCCCCGGCGCTGCACCCTGAGCGACGGCACGATCACGCACGACGCGCTGTTCCAGTCGGTCGACGAACGCCTGGGCTCCAAGGAGGTCATGGGCCGGATCGAGCTGAACTTCGTCGATTCCTACCTCTACAATCTGGCGGCCTACGAGATGGCGACGCTGCTGGGGCTCGAGAAGATGATGCCTGTGACCGTCGAACGGGAGCTCTTCGGGGAGCGCGGCTGCCTGTCCTGGTGGCTCCCCGCCCAGTTCGACGAGCTGACCCGGCTCGCAAAAAAAATCCTTCCCCCCGATCCCGTCGCCTGGAACGCCCAGATGTCCGACATGGCCGTCTTCAGCCAGCTCGTCCGAGACACCGACCGGAACGCGGTGAACGTCCTCGTCGGCCCGAACTGGGAGATCTACATGATCGACTTCACCCGGGCCTTCCGACTGGAAAAAAGCCTCGACAATCCCAAGGCCCTGGTCCGGTGCCGCCGGGAGCTCCTCGACCGGTTGCGCCGGCTCGATCCGGCGGAAGTGACGGCCCGGACAAAGGGCTACCTGAGGCCGCCCGAGGTCAAGGGGGTCATGGCCCGGCGCGACAAGATCGTCGCCCATTTCGAGGCGCTCGTCGCCGCCAAGGGAGACGCGGCGGTCCTCTTTTAGTCCTCCGTCCTTCTCCTGCGCCGCGCCTGTAGGAGCGGCGGGATGCTCAGGAAGAGGATCGAGACGATCATCACGCCCGCGCCGACGAATTCCGCCGTCGCCGGGAGCCTCTGCCCCGGGAAGAGCGTCAGGAGCATGGACGCAGCCACGCCCGCCAGGACGCTGGAGGCACGGTTGACCGGAATGCAGAAGGTGTTCTCCCGGCAGTCCAGGAAGACCAGGGTCCCGAAGAAGCCGGTGCCCTGGGACATCACTCCGATCAGGGCGAGCGCCCAGAGATAGGGCTGGTTCCAATGCGCGGTCCAGCCCAGCCGGACGTCGGCCCCGACCTTGCCTCCGAGGAGAGTGAAGAGCGCCAGAATGACGACCAGCATCGGCGTCGAGACCATGGTCTCCTCGACGAAATAGCGCAGGTTCACGTCCCGCCGCTCCGACTTGGCGTTGCGGCTCATGAACTGGAAGCGCATGAAATAGCTGACAATGTAGACCAGGACGACCAGTCCCAGGGCCAGGGGGATGCGGGAGCCCGAGACGCCGCGGGCGTTGAGCAACAGGGCCAAGCACGCCCCGCCGAAACCGGCCCAGGAGAACCAGCGGACCTTCCGCTTCGTACTGGCGTCGACGATCGGGCCGGTGATGAGGACGCCGCCCCGCATGAGGAGCATCGCCAGGACGATGCTGACGCCCTCGAAAGTGTAGGCCAGCGTCGTCGTCCCGATGATGAGCGACGTGAAGAGCCCGGACAGGAAGGTCCATTTCGTCGGGCGCGGCACCGACAGGCCGAAGATCTTCGAATGAGTGGCGTACTTCCACCAGCCGAGGAGGCTGATGACGAGGATCATGGTCAGCAGCGTGGCGACGGCGACGACGGGCAGGATGGCGAAGCCGTCGAGCGACCGTCCGTGGAGCGAGGGCACCAAGCCCTTGCTCATGATCTTCGTCATCAGGCTGTAGGGGATGTAACAGGCGAAATAGCCGAAGGCGAAGCCCCAGATACCCATGGCCTCTCCCCTATCTCCGGCCCTGGATCTCGTAAAGCTTGGAGAGGCAGCCCGCCAGGGCCGGGCCGAGCTTCCCGGGCTCGTCCGTCACCTCGGGCTCGTTCGCGAGCACGACGTAGGGGATCCTGTGGCCGGAAAAACGGACGAATTCCTGGTCCTCGCCCTTGAATTCCTCCCAGTCCACTTCCTTGTAGAGGCGCTCGAGCTTGGCGTCCGGCAGGCCGTGCTCCAGGATGGAATCCGGGCGGGCCGGGTTGAAGCGACGCCGGTTCTTGCGCAGGGATTCCTCGTACGACACGTCGATGTAGAGGATGCAGGCCTTCTCGAGGATCCTCTCCGAGAGCGAGCGGAACGCCGCCCGGTAACCGCCGTGCTCGGAGCCGCGGCTGAACTCGATGAGCGTCGTCACCCGCTCCGCGTAGCCCGGGTCGCGCAGCTTCTTCCCGTATTCGAAGGATATCCGCTCGATGAGCAGGTCCCATTGATACCGGTGGAGGAAATATCCCTGGGGATCGGAGTGGACGCGGGGCCGTTGCATGATCTTCTCGAGGATGGCGTCCTCCTCGAACCACGTCCAGAGCATGGGGAAGTCGTCGATCTCCTCGAAAGCGCCGATGTGGAAGCGCTCCAGGCGCTCCTCGACCGGGGTCTTCTTCAGATGGTCGATGACCTCGGACTTGCCCGAGGCGGGCCGCCCCAGAAGGATGAGGATCTCGAATTGGTTTTTCATATCGGAACTCCTCGGCCGGGCCGCGGCTATTTTGGTCACAAGGAGGGCGGGGTGTCAAGGCGCGCCGGGCTCATTTCGACGCCTTCCCGTTAGCGGATGTCCCAGGCGGATTCATCCGGCCTGATCTCTCGGCCTTTGAGCAGAAGACGGGCTGGGCCCTGCAGCCGCACATCGGGGATCAGCGCGTCGACATCCCGCTGGTCGATCCATCCTTTCTGCAGCATCTTGGCGGACACGTCGGCGTAGTAGGCTTGCAGCCCCGGGCGCAGGCGCTGATCCTCGTCGAACGAGGCCATGAACCGCTTGGGCTGCGGGATGATGCTGGCCATGAAGATCGCCTCGGCCAGGGTCAGGTCGGCGACATCCTTGTCGAAATAGAAGCGCGCCGCTTCCTGGGCGCCGTAGACCTGCGGCCCCCATTCGATGATGTTCAAGTAGATCTCGAGCATGCGGGCCTTACTGACCAGCCGGTTCTCCTCGATCAGCCAGGTGATGATCATCTCCTCCGCCTTGCGGGCGATGGTCTTCTGCCTCTTGAGGAAGAGGTTCTTGACCAGCTGCATGGAGATGGTGCTGGCGCCGCGCACGAAGCGCTTTTGCCTCAGATTGGCGGCGATGGACTCCTTGAACGGTTCGAGCAAAAAGCCGCGATGCCTGAAAAACGCGCCGTCTTCCGAGATCATGACGGCACTTTTCAGAAAGGGCGGGATCTCCTCGAGGCTGCGGAAATCGGGGTTCTCCGGCCCGACCATGAACGGCCTCGGCGCCTGATCTTCTTCAAAGACCGTGTGGAGGAACGGCGCGTTGACCGCCGTGAAGTCGACGCGGCCGAAGCGACTGATCGCGAAACCGCGTTTTTCCAGGCCCGATGCGAGCCGGAGCGCCTCGGGGCGGCTGAAGTCGATGTAGAAATCCAGGTGGTATGCCAGATCCCCGCTGGTCTGCAGACCGGCTAGTTCCGCGAACAGACCGGCAGGCAGCGACCCGAAAAAGTCGTCGGCCTTGAATTCGGTCTTATCGAGCTTCAGGGTCAGCTGCGCGGCCGGGCCGGGCTGGAACTTGATGTACGGATGGAAGGTCAGCCTATTGAATGAGATCTTAGTGGCCTTGTCCAGCTCGATGGAATCGGCGCCGATGCGCAGGGCGTAGTCGATGGCGGCGTTCTGAAAGTGGACGTCTTCGGCGGCGAGACTCGGATGGTTGAGCACCAGGCCGCTGACCGCCAGCAAGCCGTCCAGGCGCAGCACGCCGTCCTGGCGTCCCCGGCTGTGCAATCCGAAGGCGAGGCAATCGAAATCGACCTTCAGGCCCCAGAGCCGTTCGACGAACGGCAGCACGGCCGGGCCGCTGCGCTCCCGGGGCAGCAGGCGCAACTGGAGCCGCCTTTCCTCCCTTTCGATCTCTCCGGCCAGCAGGTAGACCCATTTGGCCCCTTGGTCGAAGACCTCGAGCTTCGTCTCGAAGGCGGAGCCGCGGATGTCCAGGCGGGGGAAAAAGAGACCCTGCCGGACATCGCCGAAAAAGGAATGAAGGGTGAGCCGCTCGATCTCCAGGCTGTCGGGGATGAGGCTGAAATACAGGTCGAGCAGCCGTGCCCCCCGGGCTCCGAAGTCGGGTGCCGGGCCCGGGGCGGTTCGAGGCGGCGCGGCCGCCCCGGCATCGCTCGAGCCGGTCGGAAACGGGCCGGGAAGGTCTTCGCGGCTCAGGTCAAGGATCACGTCGCGGAGCGCCAGGCGCTTCAGCCGCAAGCGGCCGCGGAGCATCTTGAGGAAGTCGATCTCGACGGAGCATTTTTTCACGGTCGCGGCAAGATCCCTGACGGCCGCGAACACTTGGATGTTTTCCAGGTCGATTGCGGCCAGACCGCTGAATCTGGCCGTGCCGACACGGAGGACATCCCCGGCGTGGGTCGCTTCATAGGAACGGATGCGGCTGTCCAGGACGTTGCGCAAGATGACATTGCGCAGGGAAAAGAACAGGCCGCCGAGGAGCAGGACCACGCCCAGCGCGACGATCGCGCCGGTGCGCAGCCGCCTTCGTTTGAGCGATTTCACGTGCATCCTCTTTAGTACGGCAGTCCTTTAAGGATTACCGATACGGCTTTGTATCCGGCAGGTCGTCCCCCTCTTTCTTGACGTATCGCCTGCCTTCCCCGTAGAGGTCGAAATCCTCTTTTCTTTCAAAGCGGAATTTCCTCCTCTTCCCCTCGTCTGTGCGGAAGATCACAAGATAAGCCTGCTTGGAGAGGGCCCGCGTCTTCTTCGCTTCGACGGTTCCCGTCCACTTCTTGAGGCGATCCCTTTTTCGCCGAAGGCGGGGCATAATCTCAAGAAGGATCTCCACGCCATCGAGTAGGAATGAAAACATCTCCGCACCTTCCTTTAGTCCGGCGCGACCGGACTCCGCAACCCCGCACTCACTTTACACACAGTACGTCCGACTTGACATACATAGAACTGTTATGTATAGTAGCCCTAGGTAAAGGAGCTCATCCGCCGTGATCATCGACAAGGACCTCGTCGCCGCCTCGGCCACGCCGCTGGTTCTCGCCATCCTGAGCGAGGGGGAAAGCTACGGTTACGCCATCATCAAGCGGATCGCCGAGCTGTCCGGCGGCGAGCTGCAGTGGACCGACGGCATGCTCTACCCGCTTCTGCACCGCCTTGAGCGCAACGGACTCGTCGAGGCGTTCTGGGGCCTGTCGGAAACCGGAAGACGGCGCAAGTACTACCGGCTGACCCGGGCCGGCTCCGAGCACCTCGACCGTCAGCGGCGCCAATGGCGGGTGGTGGATGAAGCGATGAGGGGCATCCGGTGCATGGCCCTCGACCCGGCGGCACAGCCGTTCTGACCGACCTCGAGAGGAGTGAGACCGTGACGAACAAGGCGAACCTGGAAGAACGCATCGCGCAATGGCGGCAGTATCTCCGGAGCCGCCCAGCGGTCCATGCCGCCGACATCGAGGAGCTCGAGGACCACCTGCGCAGCCAGATCGACGCGCTGCGCGGGGCGGGCCTGGACGAAGACGAGGCGTTCCTGGTGGCCGTCAAGCGCCTGGGCGATCAGGACACTCTGGCGCGCGAATTCGCGAACGAATATTCCGAGCGGCTCTGGAAGCAGCTCGTGGGTGCTGCCGGGAACGACCCATCGGCGCCGGCCAAGCCGCGCCATGCCGCCCTGGCCGTGGGGCTGGCGATCGCCGCGGCGGTCGCATTCAAGATCCCCGAACTCTTCGGCCTTCGCTTCCTGGATTCTGCGGCGGACATGTCGTTCTACATGCGCAATCTCAGCCTTTTCGTCCTGCCGTTCCTGGCGGTCTTCTTCGCGGTGAAACGCGGGCTGCCCCGGAGCGGATGGTTCTGGCTCGCCGTCCCGTTCGCCGCGGCGGGGCTGGCGGTGAACCTCCTGCCCTTCAAACCCGACGGTCATACCGAGATGCTGGCCGCGATCCATCTTCCGATCGCGCTGTGGCTCGTGGCCTGCTACGCCTACACCGGCGGCCAATGGCGCTCGCACGAACAGCGCATGAACTACGTGCGGTTCTCCGGCGAGTGGTTCATCTACTACACGCTCATCGCGCTCGGCGGAGGCGCCCTGATGGGTCTCGCGATCTTCATCTTCAGGGCCATCGGCCTCGACGCGGAAAGGGCGCTCATGGGATGGGTGATGCCCTGCGGAGCGATGGGCGCGGTGATCATCGCCGCGTGGCTGGTGGAGCACAAGCAGAGCGTCATCGAGAACATGGCGCCCGTGCTCACGTGGCTCTTCACGCCGCTCTTCTCGGCGCTGCTTCTCGTCTTCGTGGCGGCCATGATCTGGACGGGCAACCCTATCGGCGTCGAGCGGGAGGTGCTCATCGGCTTCGACCTGCTGCTCGTCGTCGTGCTGGGCCTGCTGCTCTACGCCATTTCGGCCCGCGACCCGCAGGCGCCTCCCGGCCGGTTCGACGTCCTCCAGCTCCTGCTGGTGGCGAGCGCTCTCATCGTGGACGCGCTCGCCCTATGGGCGATCGCCGCACGCATCTTCGAAGCCGGGTTCAGTCCCAACAAGACGGCAGCGCTCGGCCTGAACCTGCTGCTGCTCGTCAACCTGGCCTGGTCGGCCGTGCTCTATGCCCGTTTCCTCGGACGGCGCGTCCCGTTCACGCGCCTCGAGCGCTGGCAGACGGCCACCATGCCGGCGTTCGCGGTCTGGGCCTGGTTCGTGACGGCGCTCTTTCCGGTCATTTTCAACTACCGGTAAGGCGGCGACATCTTCGGTGAGGTCAGTTTCTCACTGATCCTTGAGGAGAGCTTCGATCGACCTGACGACCTCTTCGGATTCGGGCTTCGTCTTTGGGGCGAAGCGGGCCGAGACGCGTCCGTTCCGATCGAACAGGAATTTCTCGAAATTCCAGGTGATGCTCCCCGCCAGGTCGGTGTTGCCGGCGCCCGAAGTCAAATACTCATAGAGAGGATGCATATCTTCGCCGAGGACGGAGATCTTGGAGAACAGAGGGAAGTCGATCCTGTATTTCGTCGAGCAGAACTCCTTGATCTCCTCATTCGAGCCCGGCTCCTGGCCCCGGAAGTTATTGGCCGGAAAAGCAAGGATGACCAGCCCCTGCTCGCGGTATTTGTCGTAGAGGCCTTGGAGGCCCTCATACTGTGGGGTCAGCCCGCACTTGCTCGCGGTGTTGACGACGAGCAGGACCTTCCCTTTGAAGGTCTCGAGGCTCACGGGTTTCCCGTCGATATCGGCCATGGTGAACGAGTAGATCGACGTCTCCGCGGCGGCCAAGGCTGTCGCGCCGGCCAGGGCGAATAGCAAAGCCACACCGAAGGGCTTGGTTTTCATGGAAGCCTCCCTTTCGATCTGGAATTATAGCAGAGGGGAAAAGGGCTTGAAAGATGCTGTCACGGCCAAGGCTCGCCCCTGAATAAGTTCACTTCCAGTTGTGCTCACCTGCGGCGTCCCAAGGGCCTTGAGCACGGGGCCCGAGCTAGTTTGGGGTCCCTCGCCGCGTGGCGTTCGTGCCGCAGTGGATCTCGCCGCCCCAGCGGTGATAGGGGTCAAAACAATCGAGAGGGACGACCCGGCACCCGAGCGGCTCGAGACGGTCCTTGACCTCCTGGAGCAGGACGTCTTTGCCACCGACCAGAGGGCCGCGCGGATCGGGGACGATGTAGGTGCTGCCGATGAGCAGGCCGTTGACCACGTTGACCGTCTCGGCGAAGCAGCGGCCCGGGAACCAGCGGTCATCAGAATTGAACAAGACCGGGAGCTCGATAATGTCCTCGTCGGCCACGCCGAGCTCGTCCTGGAGCGTCCGACGGACAGCGTCGATCTTACCCTGGACGCGCTCTTGTACTGCCATTAAACCTTTATCCCTCAATGCTTCGGCCACGGGCCGCTCGAACTCACCGGGTTTGTCACCCTCGCGCTTTGTGCCCCGGTTCATGATCCCTCCGGGAGCGTCGCGCTCAGCTTGTTTGAGAATCTCGACGGCCAGGCGCGGCGACGGGATCATCATTCGGAACGGAGTGCCGATCTTGGACGGCACCCAGGAAACGGTTTCGTCGACATGCCCGATGACCAGCCAAGACGTGTCGAGCCAGAGCACGGGTCCCTGCGCCCCTTGGGCCTCGAGGAACTTGATGACCTCGGGATGCATCGCCCGCTCGCCCTGGGTTCCCGCATAGAAACGGCCGTTCTTCAAATCCCGCCCCTTTGCTTTAATCGGCGGGCTCACTTCGAGGTTGCCGTACCAATCGATCCACTCTGCTGATTTGCCGCGGAAGTCACCCTTATTTATGACGCCGAAGTCCTTGCCCAGCGATTTCATCGCGAACTCGGCGTCGAGCTCACGGCCGCGGTTGCCGTGAAGGGCGACGTGCATAATGTGTTCCCCGTCGGTCGCAAGCCCGATCTCCACCGCGTCCTGTATCCAGATATCGTGTTCCGGGATGGAAGCGTCCTCGATGATCTCGAGCTCGGCTTCCGCCGCCTCCACGAGCGGCTCGAGGTTGCGAACGAACTGTTCTGTCACTTTCGTTTTGACGACTTGGACTCGTTCGGCCGGATCGAGGCAGGAAGACAGGAGGAAGGGGGCCACACTGCATAGGACTTTTTTTTCGTGAAGCGGCTGCCCTTCCCGCGTTTCGAAGACGACCTTCACTTCGACCGTCGGCGGGCGGTCCGAAGCCGCAAAATCGGCGGCTTCGATCCCGAAGACGATCCCGTTCTTCCTGGCTTCGATTGCATTCACTTCGACGAACGGCGGGACGAACCTGGGGCCGTCGGGAGAGGACGCGAGGATGAACGCGCGGGCGAAACGGGTCCACGGGTCGGCGATCTCGGCCCGGACCATAGCCCCTCGGGGAAGTTTCCTGTCCGGAAAGACCCGGAGTTGGAGCATCTCATCATCCGCGCCGACCGCCAAGGGCGCTGCGTCCACATCGGGAATACCGTCACCGTTGTCGTCGTCGATATTGGGAATAAGTATGTTCAGTGGTGGACGATCTTGTCCGGCACGACCCTTCCGCGGCAACGGATCGGTACAGGCCGCGACGGCTATCGCTGCCGCGACAAACAGGACGACGAAGATGTTCCGGACACACAGGGAGTCTGTTCCTCGCAACGCGCCTCTCCTCCCACCTCAAGGTGCAGAACTCAGGGTATCTATCGAGAACTGATGATATCGCCTGCGGCGCGCCGCGGTCAAGGACATGAACGGGTCCACGTTGAACTTGTTACTATAAATGAAAGAACCTAAGTGGAGCCAGCGAGAGGGATCGAACCTCCGACCTGCTGATTACGAACCAACTGGCCTAACGTTTCAACTTGCTGATAATAAAAATGATTAGACGGAGCGCCAAATCGTTTGTGCTCAGATCGTGCTCACCCGAGGCGCTGCCCCGAATGGGCGATCAGCTTCCCTTCAGGCCGGCCAACAGCTTCCTGGCATCCTCTACCTCAGGAATACCGGGATCGGCGTTCTTCCAAATATCCAGAGCGATATCCAAATGCTCCAACGCCCCTTTTGTGTTCTTCTTTTCGATGTCTACGAGGGCCAGTTCGCGATGGGTTTCCGGATTGAAGGGGGCCGTCTTCAGAGCCCTCTGCAGGTATTCCTCCGCTTTGTCAAACGCCCGGAGCTTGCGATAGGTCCGTCCAATGGCTATATCGGCGCCGCGATCGGCGGGCTTGATAACCGAGTATTCGTGGTAAACCTCGATGGCCCGTTCAAAGTCGCCTTCCATCTCCAGGACCCGGCCCCTATAAAAGAGTATTGTCGGCCGATTATTCTCGAACATGGGGGCGAGGGGGACGGACTCGACATCCGTCAGCGCTTCCCTAGCCTTTGTGGCGTCTTCGAGGGTGAGATAAATCCAAAGACGGGCCATGGCAGCCAGCTGATCGAAAGGCGGCGCCGCTTGTGACGCTATCTCCTCGACGATTTTGAAAGCTTCCTCGCTTCGGCCGGCCCTGATGAACTTGTGCAGATAGGCTGTCTTGCTCAGCATGACAAGAAATGGCGGCCGGCTCTTGGCCCATTCGTCGAAAATGAGAAGAACCTGTTCGAGCGACTCGCGGAATCGGCCTTGCCTATCGAAAAGAGACGACAGGCATTCGTGGATCTGCACTTTATCTTGCGGGGTCTTGGCGTTCTCGAAAGCCTCCTGACATATCCTTTCTGAATCCCCGAAATGACCTAAATCGGATTCGGTATTCGCGACCGACAGGATAAGCGCAATATTCGCCGGCTCAACGAGCAGGGCTTTATTAAAAAATGCTTTCGCCCTTTCGAAATCCCCCTTTGCCCGAAACAGATCGCCGATAAGCGCGAGCGATCTATAGTCCCCAGGGAATAGGGCTGCGTATTTCTCGTAGTATTTCAGGGCCTCTTCAAGCTCCCCATTTTCTTGGCACAGAATGCCGATTCTCAGGAGTACATCCTTTTGCCCCGGGTCGATCTCAAGGACCCTTTGGAGCTCGAGAATGGCTTCATCCCTCTGTCCGGTCTCGGAATAGAGATCCGCGAGTTTTGCACGGCCCGCGATATCTTCCGGGCACAGCTCGATCATCATTTTCAGGACAGCGATTTGTTTGACCCTGTCTCCTTTGAAGCCGTAATAATCTGACTTGATCAGGTAATGATCTCTTTCCGGCAGTTTGTAGAGGTGCTGCATGATGAATTGGAAAGCCTGTTCTCTTTTTTCCGGTTGATTCGTCACTACAGCAAGACGCTGTATCTCGTATTGGGCATAAACAAACGTCGGATCGGCCGTCGCCGCCGCCTCGAACTCCCTGAATCCCCTGTCCCATTCCTGGTCGAAAGCAATGGCACTGATGCCGTCGGTGTACGATTTGAGCGCTTGGGAGGAACTGGTGACGATCTCGGAGACAGGCAGATCTTTCAGGTCCGTGAGGTGCCGCTCCGGGATCTCCAAATCACGCTTCAGGTCGAGGGATATCTGATCCGTCAAATTAAAGATATCCTGGCCCCTGAATTCCCTCCTGGCGACCTCGCTCGCTCTCCTCGTTTCATATAAAGTTGTTGACAGGACAAGTTCGTCACCCTCTTTCCAAAAGGCGCCTGAAACGAAGTGCTTGAGGTGCCGGTCACGGGCGAGTTTATTCTTGAGGGTCAAGGGCAGGCTGACCCACTCCTTGAATCCTGAGGCCTTGATCGCATCCAAGAAATCATAGGTCAAATAGGATTGGATGAAGAGGTCCTGGGTCAGATCGAGCTGTATCAGCCGAGGGAAAGCGAATTGAAGCCAATTGAGGGAAGGATCTTCCGTTCTGTTCTCGAAAAAATAGAGGACGAAGCTCTGGCGAAACTCGCTCTTCGGGATGACCCGCTCGATCGCTTGGCCGGCCTCATCCTTCAGCGTGACCGTGGTCGTGGCCGCGCCAAGGCTTTTGCCGGAGAACATCAGAACGAGGAGCGCGGCCGAGACCGCGAGGTTGGCCGCGATCCCGATCCTTTCGGCCTTGACCCATCTTCTCCGGCCCGGACCCCCGTGAAAGTAAGCCAGGAACAGGACTGTCGGGATCAAGGACAGCAGGGCGACCAGGCTGAAATCCGGAAGATGGGGGGACAGGACGAAGCGTTCGACCAGCCACTTGACCAGCTGAAGGATGCCCAGCGACCCCAGAACATAGAGACCCAAGATCTGGGGGACGCGTCTCTTGACGAGGATCCGGGGCCAGGAAAGGCCTTCCTCGGATGATCCGGCTTCGAGTTCCTTCTTGATCGCTGTCAAGTCCGCGAGAAGCTCGTCCGCGCTCTGATAGCGCCCCTCCCTTTTCTTCGCAAGGGCCCGGGTCATGATATGCTCCAAGGCGGCGGGTATGCCTGCTCGCAATTTCCTTATGGACTGTGGCTCCTGGTGCAGGATGGCATGGAGCACGACCTGTTCATGCTCCCCGACAAAGGGCAAACGGCCCGTCAGGGCTTCATAGAGGACGACGCCCAGCGACCAGATGTCGGTCCGCGCGTCGAGTTCCCCGCCGCGGGCCTGCTCGGGTGACATGTAGGCCACCGTACCAAGCGTCGTCTGGCTTCGGGTCAGAGAGGAGCCGCCCTGGAGCTTGGCCAAGCCGAAGTCCATGACCTTGGCCTGGCCTTTCGGCGTGACCATGATGTTGGCGTTCTTGATGTCCCGGTGGATGATGCCCTTGCCGTGGGCCTCCGCCAACCCGGCCGCGACCTGGCTCGCGATCGCCAGAGCTTCTGAAGCGCCCAGGGGCCTTTTACGGAGCTTGTCCTTGAGCGTCTCCCCCTCCACGAACTCCATGGCGATGTAGGGACGGGCCTCGTCCTCCCCAACCTCGTGGATGACGCAGATGTTGGGATGGTTCAGCGCCGCGGCCGCCTGGGCCTCAATGAGGAACCGTTCCTTGAGCTCCGGGGAATCCATGAGGTGGGGAGGAAGGAACTTCAAGGCTACGCTTCGCTTGAGCTTGAGGTCCTCGGCCTTGTAGACGATGCCCATCCCGCCGTGGCCGATCTCCTCGACGATCCGGTACTTCCCGGCGACGACCATCCCAGGCTTCATGACTTGGACGGGGGTTTCGAGGGTTTTCGTGTGGAGGGTTGGCGAAGGTGGCGCCCCGGCAAGCGTCGCCCCGCAGTTTCCGCAAAACCGGGTTGTGTCGGGGTTTTCAGCCTGACAATGAGAACATATCATGGCCAACCGGTCCGGGCGCCCTTTGGCAAAAGCATAATGCCGTCAGGGAGGGAAGTCAAACCATGACAGCCTTGCCTTGGGGGGAGAACATTTTGGAGCCAGCGAGAGGGATCGAACCTCCGACCTGCTGATTACGAATCAGCTGCTCTACCGACTGAGCTACGCTGGCGTGAAGGCTCGATTAAGTTAAACGAAACCGAGATATCTGTCAAATCAGAAGGAACTCGTAGGGAGGAGAAAAGGGGGACACGACCCGAAGAGGAGAATGGGGACACGTACCAAAGGTACAGCCCTCTTGGGCAGTCCCGAGCCTCAAGGGACATGTCCCCAATCGGCCCCTATTTCTGCAGGACGAAGCGGACGGTCACGGTGAAGGTCACCGGCCGGGGACGGCCGTTGAGCATAAGCGGCTCGTAGACCCATTGCCGGACGGCCGCGACGGCGGCTTCGTCGAGGAGCGGGATGGACCGCAGGACACGGACGGAAGAAACCCGGCCGTAGACATCGGTCGTCGCTTCGAGGATGACGATCCCCTCGATCCGCGCCTCCCGGGCAATCCCCGGATACTCCGGCTCGATCCGCTTGACCAGGCGGGGCGGCCTGACGTCGCCGATAGCCCGGACGACGGGCTCGACCGGCAGACCGACGAGGGAGTAGATCCCGGCATCGGCGAGGTTGGGAAGGACACCCATGTCCTCGCCGTAGTCGACTCCCCCTTCGATGCCGCCGGGCATTCCGTCGGCGCCGAAACCCTGCTCCTCGACAATGCCCTCGGGGACGGCGACGGGCGCGACGCGCCAAGGATCGGCCACGGCGACCGGAGCGCGTCTGGCCTTGACGCGCGCGCCGGGATTCCCGGCCCTGGCTTTCGGCGGAGGCAGCGGGTTCGACGGCAGGGCGGGAACGACGATCACAGCCGAGACATCGACGGCCGGCAGATCCCCGACCCTGATGAGCGGCGCCGTGATCAGGAAAGCCAGCGCGACGGCGTGAACGAACGCGGCCGCCGGCAGCGCCACGGCCCTCGCCCACAGTCCCCTGTCGGGCACGAACAGTGCGTCTTGGAACATATGAGCCTCCTTTTAGGGCATTCCGGAAGCTCTTGCGCTTCCACTACGATTACAATCGCCGGACTCCGATATTCCGGAAGAATGGGGACACGTACCGCGGCGGTACATGTCCCCTTCCAAAATGAGAGGGATTCGCATACAATACCCGTTCCGTCCGGCCCCCCGGCCGGACACGTTCGACCGAAAGCGCCTCACTCATGAGCATGATCATCAAGAAGCTCGAATTGCAGGGATTCAAATCCTTCGCCGAGCGGACCAGGATCGTCTTCCACCCCGGCATCACCGCGATCGTCGGCCCCAACGGCACGGGCAAGAGCAACCTCGTCGACGCCATGCTCTGGTCCCTCGGCGGGCACCGCCAGAAGACCGTCCGCGGCGACCGTGCCGACGAGGTCATCTTCTCCGGCAACGCCAAGCGGCCCGCCCTCAGCATGGCCGACTCCGTCCTGACCTTGACCGGGGACGACCAGGAGCTGGCCGTATCCCACCGGGCCTTCCGCTCCGGCGAGAGCGAATACCGGATGAACGGCAAGACCGTCCGTCTCAAGGACATCCAGGACGAGCTCTGGAAGCACGCCATCGGCGGTTCCGAATACTTCGTCATCGAGCAGGGGGCGATCGGCAACTTCGTCACCTCCAAGCCGACCGAGAAGCGGACGTTCATCGAGGAGGCCGCCGGCACGGCCTACTACAAGGACAAGAAGCGCCAGGCCCAGTCGAAGCTCGACAGCACGGAGCAGAACCTCATCCGGCTCGAGGACATCATCATCGAGGTCGAGAAGGCCAAGAACTCACTCCAACGCCAGGCCCAGGCGGCCAACCGCTACCGGCGCCTGCGCGAGCGCGTCCGCGAACTGACGTCGCACCACTACCAGAGGAAGCTCGTCGTCCTCGAGAAGACCCGGCAGGAGGCTGCGGGGCTTTACGACGTGAGCCTCCGCCGTGAGAACGAGGCCACGGCGCGTCTCCGCGATGGGGAAAAGGACGCCGCCGCCCGCCGCAAGGATCTCTGGGACCGGGAAAAAGCGCTCAAGGACGGCCAGGAGAAGCTCTTCGCCGTCAAGTCCCAGGCCGCCCGCATCGAGAGCGACGTCGAGCGCGAAACGAAACGGGTCGAGTACTTCGAGGAAACGAAGAAGCGCGCGGAGACCGACCGCGACGAGCTCCTCGAGGACGTCCTCCTCCTGACCCGTGAGATCGAAGATCACAAAGCCCGCCTCGCGGGATTCGAGGAAGAGCTCGGCGCCAAGCGGACCGAGGTCGCCGGGGCCGAATCCGGACTCGACGAAGCCCGGCAGGCCCGCCTCCTCGGCGCGCAGGAGATCGATCGTCTGCGCGAAGGCTACTTCCAGGCCCTGCAGGCCCTGACCGAGACCAAGAACGAAAGCATCAAGACCGACAAAGAGCTCGAGCTCCTCCTCCGCCAGGAAGAGAAGCTCTCGGCCCAGCTGGGCGATCAGGACGGATTCCTCCTCGAAAACGCGGTCCGCCTCGCCGCCATGCTGAGCGATATCGCCGGACAGCGCTCTCTGCGGCAGGACTTCATCAGCCGGGCCGAGGACATCAAGACGGCCCTCGGCACGGCGCGCGCGTCCGCCGAGGAGACCCGACGCCGGATCGAAGCCCTGAAATCCCAGCGCGACGAATCCGCCTATCACCTCCAGGCCCTGCGGAGGATCGACGAGAAGGGCCGCGAGGAGAGCCGGGCCGACGACGTGCCCGGCGGACTCGGCATCCTGGCCGACCTCATCCGGACGAGCCCGGAGAACGCCCGCCTCTTCGACGCGTTCTGGCGGGAAGGGGCCCGGTCGCGGGTCGTCCCGGCCGAGGAGTTCCTCGGCGGCGTGCCGGAAGGCCTCCGGGGCAGCTACACGCTCGTTCCGGCCGCCGCCAGGCCGGCCATCCCGGCCAACGTCCTGTCGCGGTCCGGCGTCGTCGGACAGCTCAAGAGCCTGATCGAGCCCGACGAGAAGCTCCGGGACCGCCTGGCCGGGCTCGAGGACGCCGTCATCGTCGCGAGCGTAGGCGACGCCGTCAAGGTCTGGATGGAGCATCCCGAGCTGAACTTCCTGACGCCTTCGGGAGACCTGCTCCTCGCGTCGGGCCTGATGAAAGTCGGACAGAAAGCCGAGGGCGTCGTCGCCCTGGCCGCGGAGATGCGCCGGCTCGAGGCCGAGATCGCCGGCGCGGAATCCGAGTCGGCGCCCCTGGCCGCCGAGATCGAAGAGAAGACGAAGGGCATCGAAGCCCTCGAAGCCGAGCTCCTCGGCGTCCGGGACGAGCTCGACCGGACCGAGCGCGTCATCCAGGACCGGGAGCGCGAACACCGCTACGGCCTCGGCGACGGCGACAAGATCCGGATGACCCAGACGATCCTCGGCCGCGAGCTCGAAAACCTGCGCGGCGAGAAGGAGAGGCTGGGCGAGTCCCTCCGCGGGGCCGGCGAAAGCCTCGCCGCCCACGAAAACGAAGCCCGGTCGCTCAAGGACGCGCTCGACGCTAAGGAGCGGGTCCAGTCCGAGCTCGTCGCCCGCGCGGCCGAGCTCGAGCGCCGCTTCTTCGAGACCCGGTCCGGGCTCGACCTCGTCCAGGAAAGGATCAACGGGATCGGCGAACAGCTCCGGGCCACGGAAAAACGGAAAGAAGCGGCCACGGCCAAGATCGAGCTGCTGGAGGCCGACGCCCGCAAGAGCGAAGAGGACAAGACACGACTCCGGGAGGAGATCGCGGAGCTCCGGGAGGCCGCCGAGGCCCTCGGACGCGATCGACTCGAGGCCGAGACCGGATTGGAGGGCACGGAGGCGGGGCTCGAGGCCGCCCGGAAGGCCCTCGAGGACCTCGAGACCGCCCTCGGGCAGAGCCGGCAGGCCGAGGAAGCCGCCAAGAACGAACGGATGCGCCACGAGATCCGCAAGGCCGAGGTCGAGCGCGACCTGGTCAACCTCGACGAGATGTGCTGGCAGGAGCTCAAGAAGACGCTGGCCGAGCTCCGGGCGGAATCCCGGGAAGCCGGCGAAGCCGCGCCCGCTGCCGGGACCGCGCCCGACGAGGAGCCCGAAGCCGAGGCCGAGGAAGAGGCGGAAGAGAACGGAGAGGCCGGTAGCGAGGCCGGCGGAGATGCCGGCGCAGAGGCCGGGGCCGTTACGGAAGCACCCAAGCCGCGGCGCCTGGCCAAGAAGTGGCGGCCCCTCGCCGAGATGACCGACGAGGACGTCGAGAAGGAGCTCGAGGAATCGCGGGAGACGATCAACCGCTTCAAGGCCGTCAACCTGATGGCCGAAGAGGAGTACGCGGAGCAGAAACAGCGCTTCGAGTTTTTGACCCAGCAGCGCCAGGACCTGCGGGAGTCCATCCACTCGACCGAAGAGGCCATCCGCAAGATCGACGAGGAGAGCAAGACCCAGTTTTTGAAAGCCCTGGAAGAGGTCAACAAGAACTTCCTGGACCTCTTCACGGCCCTCTTCAAGGGCGGCAACGCCGAAGTGAAGCTCCTCGAGCCGGACAACCCGCTCGAGAGCGGCGTCGAGATCATCGCCCAGCCGCCGGGCAAGCGCGTCCAGAACCTCTCGCTGCTTTCGGGCGGCGAGAAATCGCTGACGAGCCTGGCCTTCCTGTTCGCCCTGTTCCGCTACCGCCCCTCGCCCTTCTGCTTCCTGGACGAGGTCGACGCGGCCCTCGACGACGTCAACCTGTCCCGCTTCCTCGACCTCCTGAAGACGATCAAGCACCAGACCCAGTTCATCCTCATCACCCACAACTACAAGACGATGGAAGTCGCCGACTACATCTACGGCACGACCATGGCCGAGCCGAACATGACCCGGCTCCTCTCGGTGAAGCTCGAACGGAAGGGCGGCGGCGAGCCGGCGCCCGTTCCGGCAGCGGAATAGCGCCGGTCACCCCGGCCGATAGGAGGGCGGCATGTCGATCTACGTCATCATCATCCTCGCCTACCTCGTCGCGCTGACGGTCCTCAACTTCGTCCGCTCGCGGCGGATCAAGAGCCAGGAGCAGTTCATGGTCGCGGGACGGAGCCTGAAGTGGCAGGTCATGGTTTTCACCCTGATCTGCACCTGGATCGGGTCCGGGACCTTCATCAGCGGCGCGGAGTTCGCCTCGAAGGCCGGCTTCTCGGCCCTGTGGCTGGCCGCGGGCGCCTGGGTCGGGATCATCCTGATCTACTTCCTGGCCGCCAAGATCCACACCTTCGGACAGTACACGGTCGGCGACGTCCTCGAGGTCCGGTACGGACCGGCGGCGCGGCTCTTCGGGGCCGTCGCCCTGATCCTGTCCTTCGTGGCCATCGTCTCCTACCAGTTCGTCGCCGGCGGGTTCATCATCAACGTCATCACCGACGGCAAGGTCTCGGAAGCGGCGGGCACGTTCATCGCCGCCGCCTTCGTCATCCTGTTCACGGCCCTGGGCGGCATGGTGGCCATCGCCTACACCGACCTGCCGAACGGCATCATCATCGTGCTGGCCTGTCTGCTGGCGGTGCCCTTCGTCGTGGCCGCGGCGGGCGGCCTGCCCGCGGCTCAGGCGGCTCTCGATCCGGGCTACTTCGCCGTCGTCAACAGCCAATTCGGCGTCCATCCCTGGCTGAAGGCCATCGGCTACTTCCTGTCGACGATGTTCCTCCTGCTCGGCGTCCAGAGCATGTATCAGAAGTTCTACAGCGCCAAGTCGGGTAAGGACGCCAAGAAGGCCGTGGCCTGGTGGACGGTCGGGACGATCTTCGTCGAGACCGTCGTCGTGGTCATCGCCGTCTTCGCCTTCAGCAAGCTCAAGGGCCAGATCGACCTGAGCGTGCCCAAGGCGGGCGGCAAGGTCGTGCTGATGGCGGCCAAGCAGCTCGTGCCCATGCCCGTCGGCGTGCTCCTGCTCGGCGCGGCCTGCGCCGTGGTCATCTCGACCGGCATGAACTACCTCCTCTCGCCGTCGACGACCATCGTGCGCGACATCTACCAGCGCTTCATCAAGAAGGACGCCGATCCCAAGAAGATGGTCGCCTTCCAGAAGGTCCTCATCGTCGCCCTGGGCGTCGTGGCCTTCCTGCTCGCGACCCAGCTCAAGTCGGTCCTGGAGATGAGCTTCTTCGCCTACACCATTTACGGCGTCGCCATCACCCCGGCCCTCATCGCCGCGCTGGCCTGGAAGCGGGTGACCAAAGCCGGCGGCCTGGCCTCGATCATATCGGGGACCGTCGTCTGCCTTGTCTTCTTCGCCCTATCGAAGATCCCGGGCATCCCCGCGCCGGACGGCGATCCCTGGGGCATCCCGATCATCTACCCGGCGCTCATCGCATCGCTCGGCGCCCTGGTCATCGTCAGCCTGCTGACGCCGAAGTCCAAGCCGGAGGTGCTGGAGAAGTTTTTCCCGAAGGCCGGAAAGTAGAGAACTGAAAGGGGACACGTACCCGGGGTACATGTCCCCGATCGGAGAGGAGCGATGAACACGGGCGTGGTGATCGACCGGCGCTACCGGGACCACGACATGGGCGCCTGGCACATCGAGTCGCCGGCCCGCATCGAGGTCCTCGAACGGATGCTCGCCGACGACCCGCCTCTCCCCTATCTCCCCATCGGGCCCCGCGCCGCGACCGACGACGAGTTGGCCTACATCCACGAGCGCGGCTACATCGACCTCATCCGGGCGACCGCGGGCCGGACCGTGCCCATGGACGGCGATACGATCGCCGGCCCGAAGACGTGGGAGACGGCGCTTCTCGCCGCCGGCGGCTTCCTCGAGTCGGTCGACCGCGTCATGGACGGGACCGTCCGCAACGCCCTCGCCCTCGTCCGCCCGCCCGGCCACCATGCCGAGGCCTCGCGGGCCATGGGCTTCTGCTTCTTCAACAACGCCGCGATCGCCGCCGAACACCTCGTCAGGAAGCGCGGCTTGAAGCGGATCCTCATCGTCGATTGGGACCTCCACCACGGCAACGGCACGGAGCAGGCTTTCTACGACCGCGCCGACGTCCTCTACTTCTCGACCCACCAGATCCCCCTCTTCCCCGGCACCGGGGCCGTCCGCTTCTTCGGCCGCGGCGAAGGCTTCGGCTATAACCTGAACGTGCCGCTCCTCCCCGGCAAGGGCGACGCGGATTTCCTCCACATCTTCGAGAAGGTCCTGGAGCCCGTCGCGGCGGAGTACCAACCGGAGTTCATCCTGGCGAGTATCGGCTTCGATATCGCCGCCGGAGATCCCCTCGGAGCGATGGAAGTCACGTCCGCCGGGTTCGGGCACCTGACGGCTTCCCTCATGGCCATGGCCGGAAGGACGGCCGGCGGGCGGCTGGCCATGGTCCTCGAAGGCGGGTACGATCTCGCGGCCATGCGGGAAGGCGTCCGGCAGGTGCTGATGGCGCTCGACGGGAGTGACGGCCGGACTTCGGAGCCGAGAGGGGCGATCCCTTCCGGGGGCAGTCCCATCTCAAATACCCTCCGGACCGAGCTCACAGCACCCCTGCAAATCTTCCGCAGAAAGTGGGACATCCCCGCCTGAAACGTCCCCATTTTTTGAGTCGCTGCCCCTGGGCGTCCCCTATTTAGGACAAAAGACGCCCTTTCTCCCCCTGATATCAGGCAGGGGCATTGGCATAGTTCTTGCAACAAGAGAAAGCGGATAGGAGAAGGACAATGAAGAAGACAATCATCCTCGCCGCCTCGATCCTCCTGATCGCGGCCGGCGCCTACGCCCAGGAGGCGCAGGCCCCGAGCCCGCAGAACACCCAGGAGGTCAAGGACGCGAAATACACCAACGAATCCGTCGCCCGCCTGAGCTTCGTCGAGGGCAAGGCCTTCGTCCAGAGGGCTTCCGACCTCGGTTACGAGGAAGGCGCGCTCAACATGCCCATCAGCGAAGGAGACCGGATCGGCACGTCCGACGGCCGGTCCGAGGTCCACTTCGGCAAGGGCAACTACATCCGGCTCGACAACGACACCAAGGTCGACATCCTCAACCTGCCCAAGAAGGACGACGACATCGCCCGCATCCGCGTCTGGTCGGGCCACATCTACCTCGTCGTCGGTTCCCTGAAGAAGGAAAAGGGCATCGAGATCCACACCGCCGACACCTCCTTCTACGTCCTCGACCGCGGCGTCTACCGCGTCGACGTCCGGGAGAACCGGGAGACCGAGATCCAGGTCTACCAGGGCCTCATCGAGGCCGCCGGCGAAGAAGGCTCAACCCTCCTCAAGGCCGGACAGCGGCTCGAGATCGCCGAGGGCCGCTTCGCCTCGAAGCCGGCCTCGTTCATCGCCGTGGCCAACGACGGCTTCGACAAGTTCAACGAATCGCGGAACTCCGTCACCGGGCGGCAGTTCGCCAAGACGAACCTGCCCGAGGAGCTCTCCGATTACGAAGGCGAGCTCGACGAGTACGGCGAGTGGACCTACCTCGCCCCCTACGGCAACGTCTGGGTCCCCGGCGGGATCGACGACGACTGGCGGCCCTACTACAACGGCCGCTGGACCTGGCTGCCCCTCTCCGGGTGGACCTGGTGGCCCTACGAACCCTGGGGCTGGTCGACCTTCCATTACGGCCGCTGGCACTGGGGCGCCGACATGGGCTGGTATTGGATCCCCATGAACATGTGGGGCCCGGCCTGGGTCAACTGGTGGTGGGATGACATGTACTTCGGTTGGGCGCCGCTCAGCTACTGGGGCTACCCCGGCGTGCTGATGGGCGGCATGTACTACGGCCACTACTACGGCGGCTATTACCCCTACGGATCGCGCGCGCTGACCGTCGTCCGCCGCGACGGGCTCAAGGACCCCCACATCGCCGCCAACGCCCTCCGCGGCGACTCGCTCAAGAGCCTGAACAAGATGAACCTGGCGAACCAGAGCCCCAACGTCCGGCCCGCGGGCACGAAGATCTCCGTCCAGCCTCTCGACAGCGGGCGGGTGATGCTCCGCAACGACCGGACGACCGGGCTCGAACGGGACGCGCGGATCGACCGCCGGACCGGATCCGGGTCGGCGACCTCGACGGGCCCCCGGGCGATCCGCAAGCCCGACGCCCCGACGGGAACGCAAGGCGCCAAGCCCAGTGTCAAGAGCGGCGAACGGGGCGAGAAGGCCGGCTCGGCCAAGCCGACGAGCACGAGCGACCGCAATATCCGCAAGAAGGACGGAGAGCCGGCGACGGCCGCAAGCTCGTCGGTCGGATACAAGAGCGATCCGTCGGTCGCCGGGACGAGCCCGCGCGTGGGCTCGACGAGGACGGCCAACGGCTATCCCTCGTCCCCGACGATCCGGCGTCCGGCGACCTCCTACGGTGACGGCGGACGGGCCCGGTCCGGAAGCTACACGGGCCCTGCCTCCCGCACGTCGTCGGGCGGCACGTACGCGAAGCCCTCTTCGGGGCGCTCGAGCGGGGCCCGCGTGGGATCCTCCTCTTCAGGCAGATCGTCGGGCGGCGCTTCGCGCGGCTCATCGTCCCGCGGTTCTTCGGGTTCCGCATCCCGCGGATCGTCCTCGGGGAGCTCGCGGGGGAGTTCAGGCGGCAGCGCCCACAAGAAATAGCAACCCCTTTCCATCGGGGGGCGTCCTTCCCGTCGGCCGGTTTGGGAAGGGCGCCCCTTTTTTTACCTAGTGGTCCTCGTCCGTTTTTTCGCTGGCGTAGTAATCGAGCACGCGGAGATGATCGGCGAGCGTGCAGTAGCGGGCGGGTTCCGTTCCGGGGAAGAAGACCTCGCGGAACGGGAATTGGCAGGCGGGTGTCGCCAGGAGCCCCGTCTTCTTGTCGATCTCGACGAAGATGAGGTTCGGCGGGACTTCGAAGTCCGGCGGCAGGAAGTCGACGATGCCCTCGTCCGCGGCCGCTTTCTTGGCGTCTTCGATCACCCGGGTGAAGAAGTTCTGCCAGATGGGCAGGGCCGCCGCCGCTCCCGTCTGGCGCTCCCCGAGGGGTATGGGCAGGTCGTGGCCGACCCAGACGCCCGCGCAGAGCTCCGGAGAGAAACCGATGAACCAGGCGTCGGAGTAATCGTCCGTCGTCCCGGTCTTGCCGGCCAGAGGCCAGCCGAGGACCGACACGGCCCCCGCCGTTCCCCCCTCCGACTCGACGACCCCGCGCATCAGGTAGGTCATCATGTAGGCGGTCTGGGGCGAGAGGACCTCCTGCGATTCGACCCTCGACTCTTCGAGGACGTTGCCGTCCTTGTCCTCGATGCGGGTGATGAAATAGGGCTGGAAGCGGACACCCTTGTTGGGGAAGGTCGTGAAGGCCGAGACCATCTCGAGCAGGGTGACTTCGAAAGTCCCCAGGCTGAGGGACAGGTAGGGATTGAGCGGCGAAGTGATGCCGAAGCGGCGGCAGTAATCGACGCCGACCTGGGGCGAGATGAAATCCAGGAGCTTGGCCGTCACGACGTTGCGGGACTGTTCGAGGCCCGCCCGGACCGTGACCATGCCCTTGTATTTCCTGTCGTAATTCTTGGGCGACCAGGGCTCGCCGTCCCAGCGGTCGATGAACGTCACGGGTTCGTCGGCGATGAGGCTGGCCGGGGTGAAGCCGTTCTCCAGGGCGGCGGTGTAGAGGAAGGGTTTGATGGACGATCCGGTCTGCCGGGGCGCCTGGACGGCCCGGTTGAACTGGCTGTCCCTAAAAGCGTAGCCGCCGACGAGGGCCTTGACCTGGCCGGTCTGGGGATCGATGGCGATGAAGGCGCCGTTGCGGAGCGGCTTCTGCGTGAGGGAAACCTTGGCCTCCCGGGCCGCGTCGTCGTAAGAGAGGACGTTGACTTGGATGACGTCGCCCCGCTTGATCAGGGCGTCGAGGCGGCTCGCCTTGGTCCAGCCAATGTCCTTGGAGGTCATCCGGCCGACGGCGTTCTTGATCCGGACGGTCGCCTCGGCGCGGGTGGCTTCGAGTACGACGGCGTCGTAGGCCTCGTCCGGCTCGACCGCCTGGTTCTCCCAGCTCAGGAGCCAATGCTCTTCGAGGGCGGCCGGGGGGGAGGCGACGAGGTTCTTGAGGACCTCGGGTCCGGCCGTGAGGAGATTGGGCTTATCGGCCCGCCAGCCTTTGAGCCCGTTCTCGGTCCGGCGCAGGCCCGACCGGAGGGCATGCTCGGCGTAGCGCTGGAGGGTCGGGTCGATCGTCGTGTAGACCTTGAGCCCGGCCCGGTAGAGGCCGTCGTAGCCGTAGTTCTTCTCGAGGTAGCGGCGGACCTCCTCGAAGAAGTAGGCGCCGAATTCCGCGCTCGTCCGCCTCAGGGGCAGAACCTCCATCGTCTTCCGCTTGAGGGTCTCGCCCTCGGTCCGGGTCAAGTAGCCCTCGGCGACGAGCCGATTGAGGACGTGGTTGCGGCGGTTCAAGGTGACCTTGGGGTTGGTGTAAGGCGAATAGAGCGACGGCCCGCGGAAGATCCCGGCGATCGTGGCGGCCTCGACGACGGCGAGGTCCTTGACGTCTTTGCCGAAGAAGAGGTTGGAGGCGGCCTGGACGCCGTGCGTGCCGTGGCCGAGGTAGAAGTGATTGCAGTAGAGCTCGAGGATCTTCTCCTTGGGGTAGAGCTTCTCGATCTCCCGCGAGACGTAGAGCTCCTTGAGCTTGCGGCGCAGGCTGACCTCGCGGTGCAGGAAGAGCGAGCGGGCCAGCTGCTGGGTGATGGTGCTGCCGCCCTCGGGACGCTTGCCGCCCATGACCTTGAACACATCGGCCCAGACGGCCCGCAGGATGCCGCGCAGATCGATGCCGCCGTGGCGGAAGAAGCTGGGGTCCTCGGTGGCCACGATGGCGTCGACGAGCGATCGGGGGAGCCGGCTGTAGGGGACCTCGACGCGCTTCTCCTCGGCGAACTCCTTGAGCGGCTGACCGTCGGCGGTGTAGATCGTGGTGATGAGCTTGGGACGGAACGTGTTGATGTCGGCGACGTTCGGCAGGTTGTCCTTGATGGCGACGTAGGCGCCGAAGAGAGCGCCCAAGCCTACGGCCAGGCCGGCCAGGACGAGGATGAGGAGGGTGCGGAGGACCGTGCCCTTCTTGAATTTGTGGATCTTGATCTTCAAACTGGGGATTTTCATGGGCGTCTGAACGCCATCATAGCAAAACGGCCCCTTCATGACAAAGTCCGGGGGGGGGCGCTACAGGAGGGGCTCGACCTCTGCCCAGATGGCCCGGGCGACGGCGCGGGGGTCGCCTCGGCCGTCGATATGGACGAATTCCGGCCCCTCGAAGCTTCGAAAGATCTCCCGGACCCGGACGAGGTAGTCCTCGCGCTCGAAAAGCTCGTCCCGGGTCTTCCGGCCTCGGATGCGCCGCAGCCCGGCCCCGGCGTCGACATCGAGGACGACGACGAGGTCGGGCGGGACGGCGAAGGCCTCGTTGACCCGGCGGATCCGCCGCGTGTCCACCCCCTTGGCCCCCTGGTAAGCGATCGTGGAGAAGTAGTAGCGGTCGAGGACCACGACCATCCCCTTCGCCAGGGCCGGCCGGAGATTCCTCTCGACGTTCTCCCGGCGGTCCTTGACGAAGAGATCGAGCTCCTGCTCCGGGGTCAGGGAATCGGCCCGGGCCGCCTGCCGCTTGATCTCCCGGCCCCACTTCCCGCGCGTCGGCTCACGGAAGAAGGCCGCCTTGAAGCCGCGGCGGCGGAGCCGGCGCAAAAGGCGGCGGGATTGGGTCGTCTTGCCCGACCCGTCGATCCCTTCGAGGACGACCAGGAGGCCGCGTCGATGTTGGGTTGGCATGGGAAGGCCATGATAATCCCTATATCCCGGTGATGCAATCCCGGCGCAACGAACGTCCTCCGGCCGGCGTTTGAAGGGGATTGGAGCAATTGAAATTCACGTTCCGATATGCTATTAATAAGTTTCACGTTGGGAGGTTCGCCATGAAGAAATACGGTTGGGTGGCCTTTACGAGCTTCACCCTGGGCCTGCTCCTCGCGGGCTACATTTTCCTCTACACTCCGGACCAAAAAGCGCCCGTCGCGAGCGCCTTCGTTCCGGCCGAGGCCGCGGCGGCCACGCCGAACCTGTTCGCCTCGCCCCTGCCCCAAGAGAAGGCGACTCTGGACTTCGTCACCATCGCCGAGAAGGCCGGACCGGCCGTCGTCCGCATCGAAGCCGACCGCCGGGAGCAGTCGAGGTCCCAGGGCTACGGCGGCGAATGGCCCTTCGGCGACGACTTCTTCGACCGCTTCTTCGGCCAGCCCCGCCCGAACCAGCCCGAGTCCAACACCGTCCAGGTCGGCGGCACCGGTTTCTTCATCACCCCCGACGGGTACATCCTGACCAACAACCACCTGGTCGAGAAGGACAAGACCACGCGCGTCGCCATCACCACGCTGGCCGGCAAGGAATACGAAGCCAAGATCGTCGGAACCGACCCGGGGACGGACCTGGCCCTGCTGAAGGTCCAGGCCAAAGACTTGCCGTTCATCGAGCTTGCCGATTCCGGGCAGGTCAAGGTCGGCGAGTGGGTCCTGGCCATCGGCAACCCCCTGGGCATGGAACACACCGTCACGGCCGGCATCGTCAGCTACAAGGGCCGCCAGATCGACAACCAGAGCTACCAGGACTTCATCCAGACCGACGCGGCCATCAACCGCGGCAACAGCGGCGGTCCGCTCATCAACATGAAGGGCGAGGTCGTCGGCATCAACTCCACCATCCTGACCGCGGGCTTCGCCGGCAACATCGGCATCGGCTTCGCCATCCCCTCGAACATCGCCAAGAAGGTCATCGTCCAGCTCAAGGAGAAGGGCCGGGTCGTCCGCGGCCGTCTCGGTGTCACGATGCGCGACCTGACCGACGGCATGGTCAAGCAGCTGGGCCTCAAGTCCAAGTCCGGCGCCATCATCAACTCCGTCGAACCGGATTCCCCCGCCGAGCAGGCCAAGCTCAAGCAGTATGACGTCATCATCGCGGTCAACGGCGAACCGGTCAAGAACGGCGACGACCTGCGCTTCAGGATCGCCGACATCCAGCCCGGCAATAAGGTCGACCTGACCATCGTCCGCGACGGCAAGGAGATGAAGGTGACCGCGATCGCCGACGAGCTCGAGCCCGAAGCCGAGAAAGGGCAGATCGCCAGCACCGACAAGGACATCGGGATCTCCGTGGTCGCGCTGACGCCCACCTCGGCCCGGCGCTACGGCCTCCG
>JBGSUG010000191.1:0-3809 GCA_041736225.1 Candidatus Aminicenantales bacterium
CCGGTCGTCACCTTCATCGACACGCCCGGCGCCTACCCCGGCATCGGGGCCGAGGAGAGGGGCCAGGCCGAGGCCATCGCCTACAATCTCAAGACCATCGCCATGCTCAAGACGCCCATCGTCAACGTCGTCATCGGCGAGGGCGGCAGCGGCGGCGGCCTGGGCATCGGCTACGGTGACCAGCTGATGATGCTCGAGCACTCTTTCTACTCGGTCATCTCCCCCGAGGGCTGCGCCTCCATCGTCTGGAAGGACCAGGCCTTCATCGAGGAGGCCGCGGAGAACCTCGGCATCCGGGCGTCTCAGCTCCTGGAGCTCGGCATCATCGACAAGATCATCCCCGAGCCCCCCGGCGGGGCCCACGTCGACCCCGAGCAGACTTTCAAGAACGTCGACAAGTACCTTTACCAGGCCCTGAAGAAGCTCGAAGACAAGCCCGTGACGGAGCTCCTCGACGAGCGCTACAAGAGAATCCGCAAGATCGGGGTCTTCGAGGAACGTTGAGCGAAGACGCCTCCCCCCGCAGAGAGCTCGCGGCCGTCAAGGGGACCAGGGACATCCTGCCCGGCGAGGTCGAGAAGTGGCAGGCCCTCGAGCGCCTGGCCCGCGAGACCTTCGAAAGCTACGGCTACCGGGAGCTCCGGGCCCCGATCTTCGAAGCCACGGAGCTTTTCGAGAAGGGCACGGGCTCGACCTCCGACATCGTCACGAAGGAGATGTACACCTTCACCGACAAGGGCGGCCGGTCGCTGACCCTGCGGCCCGAATACACGCCGTCGGTCGTCCGGGCCATCGTCGAGCACCGGCTCGACCTGCAGCCGGAGCCCATGCGCTATTACTACATGGGCCCGATGTTCCGTTACGACAAGCCTCAGAAGGGGCGTTACCGTCAGTTCCACCAGGTCGACATCGAGGTCTTCGGCGAGAAGGACGCGGCCCTCGACGCCGAGATCATCGAGATGGCCGACGCCCTGCTCCGCAAGCTCGGGGTGAACGGGACGGAGACCCTGGTCAACTCGGTCGGCTGCCGCGCCTGCCGGCCGGCCTACAGCGCGGCCCTGCGCGAAGCGGCCGGGAAGCGCCGGTCCGAGCTCTGCGCGGACTGCCAGAGGAAGGCCGAGACGAACCCGCTTCGCATCTTCGACTGCAAGCTCGAGGCCTGCCAGGCCGTCGCCGCGGCGTTCCCCCTGATCCAGGACTTCCTCTGTGCGGAGTGCAAGGACCATTTCGCCAAGCTGCTCGGCCTGCTCGACCTCTACAGGCTCCCCTACCGTGTCGACCCGCGCCTCGTGCGCGGCCTCGACTACTACACGAAGACCACTTTCGAGATCGTGTCCTCCCACCTCGGCGCCCAGAACGCCATCCTCGGGGGCGGCCGCTACGACGATATGATGAAGGACTTCGGCGGGCCCGACATCTGCGGCATCGGTTTCGCCATGGGCATCGAACGGGCCCTGGCCGCCGCCGAGATCGCGCTGCCGGCCCGGCGCGCCCTCTACCTCGCCGCCCTCGGCGAGGAGGCCGGGAAAGCCGGCCTGGAGCTGGCCCGGTTCTTCCGGGAAAGCGGCGTCGAATGCCTGGTCGAGTTCAAGGACCGGGGCATGAAGGCCCACTTCGGCCGCGCCAACAAGCTCAAAGCGGCCTGGGTCCTCATCGTCGGCGAGGACGAGCTGAAGAAAGGCCGCTTCGGCCTCAAGGACATGGCCACCGGCGGCCAGGTCGAAGGCACCCGCGAGGAGCTCCTCGAGTTCCTCCGGAAAAACTGATCGTTCGGGGATATCCATGAGCGCTCCCACTGACGGCGGCACATCCTTCAAGCGGACCCATTACTGCGGCGATCTGCGGGCCGCCCACGAAGGCCTCGAGGTCGTCCTCTGCGGCTGGGTCCACAAGACCCGCGACATGGGCCACCTCGTCTTCGTCGATCTCCGCGACCGCGAGGGCCTGGCCCAGGTCGTCTTCCAGTCCGACCGGCCCGCTCTCGCCGAGGAGGCCAAGAAGCTCCGCGGCGAATTCGTGGCCGGCGTTCGCGGCCTCGTCCGCCGCCGCTCGTCCGTCAACAGGGACATTCCCACAGGCGAGGTCGAGGTCGAGGCGCTCGCCCTCCACGTCTTCGCCGCCTCTAAAGTCCCGCCGTTCGTCGTCGCCGACCCGCCCCAGGCCTCCGAGGAGCTGCGCCTGAAGTACCGCTACCTCGACCTGCGCCGGCCCCGGATGCAGCGGCACATCCGCCTCCGGCACGAGGCGGCCCTGGCCGCCCGGAACTACATGAGCCGGAACGGCTATCTCGAGATCGAGACCCCCATCCTGGCCAACCCCACCCCCGAGGGCGCCCGCGATTTCCTGGTCCCCAGCCGCGTCTTCAAAGGCCGTTTCTACGCCCTGCCCCAATCGCCCCAGCAGTTCAAGCAGACCCTGATGGTCTCCGGCTTCGACCGCTATTTCCAGATCGTCCGCTGTTTCCGGGACGAGGCCCTGCGGGCCGACCGCCAGCTCGAGTTCACCCAGATCGACATCGAGACGAGCTTCATCGACCTGGACGAATTCTTCGACCTCAACGAAGGCCTGATGGAGACCCTCTTCGCCCTCGTCGGACGGAAGGTGGAGCGGCCGTTCCGGCGCCTGCCCTACGCCGAAGCCATGGAGAAGTACGGCTCGGACAAGCCCGACCTGAGGGTACCGCTCGAGATGCGCGACCTCACCGCGGTCGCTGCGGGATCGGGATCCGAGATCCTCAAGGCCGTCGTCTCAGGCGGCGGCGAGGTCAAGGGCCTGCTCGTCCCGGACGCCGGGTCGCTGTCGCGGGGCCAGCTCGACAAGCTCGGCGACAAGGCCAAGTCACTCGGGGCCAAGGGGCTCATCTGGATAAAGAAGCAGGACGGCTGGAAGTCGTCCCTCAAGACGGCCGAAGCCGACTACGAAAGGATCTGGGAGATCCTGGGCGGCAGCAACGCCGACCTGGCCCTCGTCGTCGCGGACAGGAAGGAGACGGCCCTCAAGGCCCTCGGCGAGATCCGCCGGACCTGGCCGGTCGAGGACGCCGCCCGCCGCGACAGCCTCGCGTTCTGCTGGGTCACCGACTTCCCGCTCTTCGAGTGGAGCGAGGAGGAGAAGCGCTTCGTCTCCATGCACCACCCCTTCACCTCGCCCCGCGAAGAGGATCTGCCCCTCCTCGAGACGCATCCGGACAGGGTCCGGGCCAAGGCCTACGACCTCGTCCTCAACGGCACCGAGATCGGCGGCGGCTCGATCCGGATCCACGAGATGGACGTCCAGCGCCGCATCTTCAAGGCGCTGGGGCTCTCGGACGAGGAGACCGAGGCGAAGTTCGGCTACTTCCTCGAGGCCCTGGCCTGCGGCGCGCCGCCCCACGGCGGGATCGCCCACGGCTTCGACCGCCTGGTCATGTTCCTGGCCGGCGAGGAGTCCATCCGGGAGGTCATCCCCTTCCCCAAGACGACGGGCGCCATGGACCTCATGACCGGCTCGCCCTCGTCGGTCGACGCCCGCCAGCTCGACGAGCTCGGATTGAAGCTAAAGCCCTAAGCGCCCGGCTTGCGCGTTTCCGCCGCGAAGGCCCCGGGGATCGCGAGCAGGGTGAAGATAAAGGTATTCCAGAGGATGCCGAGCGCCTGCGCCCCGCCGCTCACGGCCGGCGCTGCCAGCCCCGGAAATAGCGGCGCCAGATAGGCATTGATCAAACCGTAGCCGAAACCGACGAGGGCGCCCGCCGTGAGGCCCGCGGCGATCCGCCGGCCCATCGTCTTCCGCCGCGACCACAGGGACGCCAGGCAGCCGGCGCCGACCGG
>JBGSUG010000195.1:0-4053 GCA_041736225.1 Candidatus Aminicenantales bacterium
GATTGATGACGGCGCCGAAGCGGGCCCGCTCGCCGTAGCCGAGCCAGCAGATGCGCGACGGCAGGCCCTGGAACTTGACATGGGCGCGGGCCTTGCGGATCCAGCGGGCCAAGGCCTCGTCCTCGGGGAACTCCGCGAGCACGGCCTCGTCGGTGACGTAGATGTCCTGCGGCTTGCCGGACAGCGCGGCCCAGCGGAAGGGCCCCTTGCCGAGACAGAAGAGCGGCCGGATGTACTCCGGGACGAACCCGGGGATGTCGAAGGCCCCGGCCACCCCGGCTTTGCGGGCCTGGCCGCGGATGTTGTTGCCGTAATCGAAGGCCCGGGCGCCCCGCTTCCGGAGCTCGAGCATGGCCTCGACGTGGGCGGCCATGGCCGCGTAGGAGCGGGCGATGTATCCGGCCGGGTCCTTCTTCCTCAGCGTCCGCGCGTCCCCGTAGGCGAGGCCGTTCGGCACGTACCCGTTGAGCTCGTCGTGGGCCGAGGTCTGATCGGTCAGGACGTCCGGGGTGATGCCCCTGCGGACGAATTCCGGAAGGACGTCGGCGGCGTTGCCGAGCAGGGCGATCGACAGCGGCTCGCCCTTCTTCATGGCCGCGCCGGCCAGGCGCAGGGCCTCGTCGAGGCTCTCCGTCACGGTGTCGACGTACTTCGTCTCGAGGCGTCTCTCGATCCTGTGCAAATCGCACTCGACGACGATGGCGACGCCGTCGTTCATGGTCACGGCCAGGGGCTGGGCCCCGCCCATGCCGCCGAGACCGGCCGTCAGGGTCAGCGTGCCCTTGAGCGAGCCGCCGAAGTGCTTCCGGGCCACCGCGGACAGCGTCTCGTAGGTGCCCTGGAGGATGCCCTGGCTCCCGATGTAGATCCAGCTGCCGGCCGTCATCTGCCCGTACATGGTCAGGCCGAGCGCTTCGAGACGGCGGAACTCGTCCCAGTTGGCCCAGTGGGGCACGATCATGGCGTTGGAGATGAGCACGCGGGGCGCTTCGGCGTGCGTCTTGAAGACAGCCACGGGCTTGCCCGATTGGACGATGAGCGTCTCGTCGTTCTCGAGCTTTTTGAGGCTGGCCACGATGGCCCTGTAGGCTTCCCAGCTCCGGGCGGCCTTGCCGGTGCCGCCGTAGACGATGAGCTCGCGGGGATTCTCGGCCACCTGGGGGTCGAGATTGTTCATCAGCATCCGCAGCGCCCCTTCCTGGGACCAGCCCTTGGTGTTCAGGCGGGAGCCCCTCGGGGCTCGGATGCTCGAAACGGTTTCTGTCGAATATTTTGCCATTTTTTGTCTCCTCGAAGACGTCACGGGCAGGGAATATACCATAGCCCCGCCACCCTTATCAAAAGTCCAAATAATGATTGACGCGCGGAGAATTTCTGTTGTACATTTTATCCGGGTTTCATCGGAAAAACGCGGCGAGGGCTATGATCCAAAGACGCATCCTCGTTATTCATCCTGTTGCGACGGAAGCCGACCGGCTCGCCCGCCTGGCCAA
The DNA here is from genome assembly GCA_041736225.1 of Candidatus Aminicenantales bacterium. Lineage (GTDB taxonomy): Bacteria > Acidobacteriota > Aminicenantia > Aminicenantales > Saccharicenantaceae > RBG-16-66-30. The sequence continues at coordinate 1,494 of JBGSUG010000195.1, forward strand.
GAAGTACGGCCCGGTCCTGACCGTAACGGACCCCGAAGCCGCCCTGTCCGCGTTCGCCGAGGGCGACATCGTCTCGACGGTCGTCGATGTCGCGTTCGCCGGCTCGCCCGCCCTCAAAGCCATGATCCGCCCTCCGACCGGGGTCCTGCTCGTCGGCGAGGACGAGGCCCGCATCTCGCGCGCGGCCGAGGAATGGCCGCCGGCGGTCGACGTCGACATCTGCCGCACCGGGACCGCCGAGCCGCGCGAGCTCTGTTTCCTCCGCGCCCTGGGCCGCGTCGTGGATCACGCCCGGCTCAGGACGGAGGCGGGCGAGCTGCGCCGCTCCCTCGTTCTCCAGGACGCCAAGGTCAAGGACGTCCTGGCCGAGATCGGGGAGATCAAGAGCCTGCTCAACTCCGGCTTCATCCGCGAGGTCGAGAAGCGCCTGGTCATCGAGGCCCGCTACATCGGCTCCCAGAAGGAGCGCCAGCGGGTCGAGGTCATCCTGCGCAAGATCTACGGCGCGGACGACGTCAGCAGCCTTCTCGACATCGTCCCGGACATCCGCGACATCGTCCGGGCCGAGAGCGTCACGGTCTACATGATGGAGGAGAACGAGGTCGTCGGCCGCTACCTCAAGCCCCTCGTCTGGGACAACGCCTTCCTGGACCACTCCGATTTCTCCAAGTACATCGCCCCGCTCGAGTCTCCGGACTTCGCCGCGTCCGTGGCCCGCTTCGGCCACGATGTCAGCGCCGCCAACCTGACCTACGACCGTCGCCTGAGCAAGCGCTACACGGCCTTCCTCAAGACGCCGCCGCGGAGCCTGCTCGGGGTGCCGATCATGCACGGCGACAAGGTCATCGGCGTCCTCGAGGTCGTCAACAAGTCCATCGCCGGCAAGCTCCAGCCCGAGGGCTTCACGCGGGGCGACCAGCAGACCCTCCGCGGGCTGTCCGACCACATGGCCATCGCCATGGCCAAGCTCAACCTCATCCAGTACGATCCCCTGACCGGGCTGCTCCGGCCCGAACCGTTCTTCGAAAAGGTCCTGCAGAAGGTCAACGCCCTGAGCAAGCGCCGCCGCGAAGAAGGCTCGATGGCCCTGGTCATGGGCGACGTCGACTGGTTCAAGGCCTACAACGACCGCAACGGGCACGAGGCCGGCAACAAGCTCCTCCGCGAGCTCGCGCACGTCCTCAAGCTGTCCATCCGCGAGGAGGACCTGATCTGCCGCTACGGCGGCGAGGAGTTCCTTTTCTTCCTGATGGGCGTCAAGAGCGACGGGGAGGCCGCCCTCCTGACGGAGCGCATCCGGAAGAACGTCGAGGACCACTATTTCGAGCTCCAGGAGTTCCAGCCGCGCGGCAACCTGACCATGTCCTTCGGCGTGACGGTCTACCCGCGGGGCGACGGCGAAGCGCCGGGCCCTCTGACCCGGCCCGACCTCAAGCGGCTGGCCGGCGAGGCGGACCTCGCCCTGGCCGAAGCCAAGGGCAAGAGCCGCCCCGACCTCAAGCCGCGCGGCGACGCCGACGTCCCGATCGAGAAGAACCGCGTCTGCGGCTTCGTCGGGCAGGACGTCGGGGAGGTCCGGAGGATCGAGGGCGCGGGCGGCCCCGGCCGGTTCTTCCGCGAGAAGAGGAAATACGAGCGCTACAACGTTTCGACGCCCTTCCTCTACCGCGAGGCCGGCGGGTTCCGGGTCACCAAGACCGTCAACATCAGCCTCGAAGGGGCCCGCATCGTCTCCGACTCTCCCCTGCCCGCGGACCGGGCCGTCGAGACCATCCTGGTCATCGAGGACAAAGCGACGGCCATCCGCAGCGACATCGTCTACTCGGAGAAGGGCGGCGGGGATCCGGGCTTCTATTACTCGGGGGTGAAGTTCCTGGACTTGACCTTCGAGGGGATCCACGGGCTCGAGGGCTATCTTTTTCACTTCAGACGGGGCGACGGCCTCGCCTGAAGCCGGGCCGGTCCCGGCGGCCGGCCGCTACTCCGATTCGATCTCCCGCTTGAGCGCCAGCAGGTAGGCCAGCCGCGGCTCGGTCCTGGCCCGGAAGGCCTGGCGGATCTCGGCCACGGACACCGAGAACGAGGCGAACTCCTCGAGGTTGCTCCAATTCTCCATGCTCAGCCGCTCGAGCAGCCGGCGCAGGATCTGGGCATTGACGATCTCCTCCGTGTAGCGGGGCAGCGTCCAGGCGTCCTTCTCGACCATCTTGATGACCCGCAGAAAGAGCGCCCGCAGGCCTTCCTGCCAGTTGATGAGCTCCTGCTTGATGAAGAACTGGTCCTTGGGCGATTCGGTCTGACCGAGCTTGAACGACAGCCTCTGACCCTCCTCGAGGGTCCTGTCGACGGCGGCCAGGAGCTTCTCCGGGTCGGCGATGGCGACGTCGCCCCGCTGGAAGTAATGGATCTCGCCGCTCCCGTTGGCGGGCTCCGTGCGGCGGTAGCCCTCGATGCAGGCCACGGCCTCTTCCTCGGTGACCGCTTCTCCGGCCGGGGCCGCCGGCGCGGGAACGGGCTCGGAGAGCGGTTCGGGCAGGCTTTCGGGGACCGGTACTTCGGC
>JBGSUG010000216.1:0-4103 GCA_041736225.1 Candidatus Aminicenantales bacterium
TCCGCCGCCAGGGCCTCCGGGTCGTCATGCTGACGGGGGACAACGCCCGCACGGCCCGTTCCGTGGCCGGCGAGGCCGGCATCGACGAGGTCGTCGCCGAGGTCCTCCCCGGCGACAAGGCCGCCGTCGTCCAAAGGCTTCAGGCCGAAGGGCGCCGGGTGGCCATGGTGGGCGACGGGATCAACGATGCGCCGGCTCTGGCCCGGGCGGACGTCGGCGTGGCCCTGGGGACGGGAACGGATGTGGCCATGGCCTCCGCGGACGTCGCCCTGATCTCGGGAGACCTCGAAGCGGTCGTCGCGGCCCGCGAGCTCAGCCGGCGGACCATCCGGACGATCCGCCAGAATCTCTTCTGGGCGTTCGCCTACAACGTGGTCGGGATACCGGTCGCGGCGGGGGTTCTTTATCCCTTTTTCGGCATCCTGCTCGATCCCATGATCGCTTCGGCGGCTATGGCCATGAGCTCGGTCTCCGTCGTGAGCAACTCCCTCAGGCTCCGGCGGGCGAAGTTCTGATCCGGCTCAGAAGATGAAGCGTATGGCCAGGCCGGCCCGGATGTAGGAGGGGTTGACGTCGAGCGTTCCGAGCCCGATCGTCGCCTCGATCTCGTCGATGGGCCGGGTGATGAGCTCGTCCTCGACCACGTGCAGCTGCAGCGGGGTTCTCGCTGCGGCGTAATAGCGGAGATCGACGGCCAGGATGACGCTGCGGAACGCTTCGTAGGCCGCCTCGACCCCGATGTTGGCGCCGTACTTGGTCTGCGGCCCGAAATCCACGACCATGCGGTAGGTCCCGCCGCTGAGCCGGAACTCGTCGCCGACCTGGGTGAGCTCGAAGAACGTGTAGCCGATATGCCCGGCCTTGCCTTCGAAGTGGAAGACGCTGGGGCCGGCCGACAGGCTGAGGGACAATTTGTCGTCGACCCGGAAACGGGCCAGGGCGTTGAGGCTGAACACCGTCTCGGTGAGGTTACCGGTCGACCCCTGCCAGTCCACCGAGTCGGCGTATGTTTCGGGCCCGAAGGCCTGGAACTGCACGCCGATCTCGTAGGGATCGTTCGCGCCGCCTAACCCGGGGCGGTGGTAGTCGGCCAGGACCTGGAGGCCGAAGCTCTCGGTGAAGAGGACGTTGAAGTAGCCGTTCAGGCCGTAGGTGGTCTTGGCCCTGAAGCGGACGGTCTGGTCGGCCGAGCTGGCGATGTAGCGGTCGGCCGGCGTGAACGGCGGCTGATAGCGGTTGACGTAGGTCGTGTCCATGCTCGGCCGGACCAGGGTCCAGCCGAAGCCGAGCTCGAACCGGATGTCGGCCGCGAGGGGAGCGACCGCCCCGAGGCTCAGGAACAAGGCAAGAAAAGAAGCGCGCTTCCGGATCATGGCTGGACGCCTCCTGACATCGGGAAGGCCGTCATGGCCTAACCGAAAAAGACCTTGGCGATCTCGTAGAGCTCGGCGTCGACGGTCTTCGGCTCGGCCAGCGCCTCCTCGAAGGACACGGGGACGATCTTGCCGCATCTCAGTCCCACCATGTAGCCGAACTTCTCGTCGTGGACGAGCTCGATCGCGGCGACGCCGAACCGGGTGGCCAGGATGCGGTCGAAGGCCGTGGGCGAGCCGCCCCGCTGGATGTGGCCGAGGACGGTGACCCGCGTGTCGATCGCCGTGCGCATCTCGATCTCGCGGGCGATGAAGTTGCCGATGCCGCCCAGCCGGACGTGGCCGAAGGCGTCCTTCTCGCCCGACTGCAGGATCAGGCTCTCGTCCTGGGGCTTGGCCCCTTCGGCCACGACGACGATGCTGAACAGCTTGCCGCGCTCTCGGCGCTTCTGGATCTGGGCGCAGATCTCGTTGAAATCGAACGGGAACTCGGGGATGAGGATGATGTCGGCCCCCCCGGCCAGGCCGCCCTCGACGGCGATCCAGCCGGCGTGACGGCCCATGACCTCGACGACCATGACGCGGTGATGGGCCTCGGCCGTCGTGTGCAGCCGGTCGAGCGCTTCGGCGACGATCGAGACGGCGGTGTCGAAGCCGAAGGTGTAGTCGGTCCCGGAGATATCGTTGTCGATCGTCTTGGGGACGCCGACGCAGCGCAGGCCCTTCTCGTGGAGCTTCTTGGCGACGCCGAGCGTGTCCTCGCCGCCGACGGCGATGACGGCGTCGAGCTCGAACTTCTCGACCTGGGAGAAGATCTTGCCCACCCCGTCTTCGACCCTGAACGGGTTCGTCCGGGTCGTGCCGAGGATCGTCCCGCCCCGGGGCAGGATACCCGAGATCGCGTCGAAGTCGAGGGGCATGATGCGGCCCTCGATGAGTCCGAGCCAGCCGTTCTTGATGCCGAGGATGTCGTAATCGTAATGGATGATGCCCTTCCGGGTCACGGCCCGGATGACGGCGTTGAGACCAGGGCAATCGCCCCCGCCCGTCAGGATCCCGACTCTCATGCTTTACGACCTCCGTAGAACGCTAACCCCGGCCCCCGAAATCGGTGTTGATTATACCCGCGAGTCCCCGGTAATACAAGACGTCCGTATTCGCTTGACCGGCCCCCCGCTTTTCTTTAAGGTAGGGGAGCGGCCATCGACGCGGCCAAAAGGAGGACGACATGCCGGCGACCATCATCAGCGGAAAAGAGGTGTCCTGCCAGATACGCGAGGAGCTCAAGGGCCGGGCGGCCCGGCTCAAGGAGAAAGGGCACGTGCCCGGGCTGGCCGTCGTCCTCGTCGGCGAGGACCCGGCCTCGGTCTCCTACGTCACGGCCAAGGGCAAGGCGGCCGAGGAGATCGGCATCTTCGAGACGACCATCCGCATGCCCGCCGACTCCACGGAGGAGGCCATCCTCCGCCAGGTCGACAGCCTCAACCGGGACGACCGCTACAACGGCTTCCTCGTCCAGCTGCCCCTGCCGAAATACGTCAGCTCCGAGAAGGTCATCAACCTCATCTCCCCGGACAAGGACGTCGACGGCTTCCACCCCGTCAACGTCGGCAAGATGCTGCGGGGCGAGCCCTGTCCGTTGCCCTGCACGCCCTACGGAGTCGTTCAGCTCCTCGTCCGCGGCGGCTACGGCCCGGACGGCAAGCACGTCGTCGTCTGCGGCCGGAGCAATATCGTCGGCAAGCCGCTGGCGGCCATGCTCATCCAGAAGAGGAAAGGGGCCAACGCCACGGTCACGGTCTGCCACACGGCCACGCCCGACCTCAGCCGGTTCACGCTCCAGGCCGACATCCTCGTCGCCGCCATGGGCGTGCCGCGGGCGATCAAAGCCGAGATGGTCCCCGAGGGCTGCGTCGTCATCGACGTCGGCGTCAACCGGGTGCCCGACCCGTCCTCGCCCAAGGGCTTCCGCCTCGTCGGCGACGTCGATTTCGAGCCCGTCAAGGAGAAGGCCTCGGCCATCACCCCGGTGCCGGGCGGCGTCGGGCCCATGACGGTGACGATGCTCATGATGAACACCATCGAGGCGGCCGAGCGCAAGGCCGGCCTCGCGCTCTGAACGCCGGGGGCTCTCCGTGAAGATCGGTAAGATCGACGAGTCGGATTTCCGCGACCTGATCATGGGCAAGTTCGGGCGCCGGGACCCGACGGTCCTCGTCCCGCCCCGGACGGGCGTCGACGCGGCCGTCATCGATCTCGGCGGCGGACGGGTCCTGGTCGTGGCCGAGGACCCGATCTTCACCATGCCCCGACTTTCGCTGGAGACCTTCGGCCGGTTCACCGTCCACATCGGCGCGAGCGACGTCGCGGTGATGGGCGTCAAGCCTCGCTACATGACCTACTCGCTTCTCCTGCCCCCGGAGACCGTCCGCGAGGACGTCGGGCGGATCGTGAATGCCATCCACGCCGCCGCGCGCGACCTCGGCATCGCCATCGTCGGCGGGCACACCGGCTTCTATCCGGGCTTCACCGCCCCGACGATCGGCGGCATCACCGTCTTCGGCCTGGCCCGCAGGAAGGACGTCGTGACCCCGGCCGGCGCGCGCCCCGGGGACGAGGTCGTGCTGACGAAGGGGCCGGCCATCGAGACGGCCGCCCTGCTGGCGGCGCTCCGTGAGGAGGAGCTGCTCGGCAAGTACCCTGCGGCTCTCGTCGCCAAAGCGAAGGCCC
>JBGSUG010000232.1:0-8110 GCA_041736225.1 Candidatus Aminicenantales bacterium
CCGCCTTCTCGAGACGGGCTTCGAGCGCCGGGAAGGCGCTCTCGACGCTGCGGGCTTCGCTCCGTGCGGTCCGGTAGGCGGCCAGGTGCCGGAAGCCCGCGAAATCGCGGACGGCCGGGACGAAGAGCGCGCCGGCAAGGAGCAGGGCGCCGAACGTCTTCAGCGGGGACATGCCCGACGGGGACATGTACCTCAGGTACAGCCCTCTTGGGCAGTCCCGAGCCTCGAGGGGCGTGTCCCCATTCTTATTCTTTTTACCGTCCCCCCCCAACACCGCCGCGCCCAGCATCGCCAGCGCGGTGAAGTAAATCGCGTTAGCCGGGATCTGGAGGTTGAAGTCGGTGAAGCCGTGGACGAGGATGGCCGTGACCCCGAGCCAGGCCCCGAGGCCGATGCCCTTGGCGAACGAGCTGCGGCGCCGCCGCCACATCGCCGCGAGCCAGACGGCCAGGCCGATGCCGGCGAAGATGAGCGCCCCTCCGGCTATTATCCCGTTCTCGGCCGAGAACTCCAGGTAGTCGTTGTGGGCGTAGGAGAGCCGGAGACGGTCGTCGACCTTCTCGTACATGGGATAGGCATGGACATAGGTGCCCTTGCCCGTGCCGGTCAACGGGAAATCGCCGATCATGCTCAGGGTGTTCGCGTAAAAAGTCCGGCGGCTCTCGGCCGTGATGTCCTCTTCGGAGAAACGGGCGATGATCGGCCCGATGCCGAGCCAGATGGCTGCGGCCAGGACGACGGCGGCCACGACGCGCACGATCCGCCCGAAACGGCGCTTTCCGCCGGATCCGTCGCCCGAAAACTCACGCCACGAACCGGCTGCCACGGCGGCCAGGACGGCGGTCAGGACGAGGATGAGGATGCCGGACCTCGACTTGGAGAATATGAGGCCGAGCCCGATGAACACCGGCACGAGGCCCAGGAGGAAGGTCCACTGCAGGCTCTCCTGGCCGAACCAGACGATCTTCCGCCGGAGCGACAGGCCCTTCTCCATGGCGAAGTAGCGGGCCTTGACCAGGAGGTAGCCCAGGCTGAGCGGGAAGGCCATCTCCAGGAAGCCCGCGAGGTGGTTGCGGTTGACGTAGGTGCCCGTGACCGAGCCGATCCCGTAACGCTTGGGCCGGCCGAGGATGGCCTCGTGGCCGCTGAAGACCTCGGCCATGCCGTAGAAGGCCTGGAAGAGGGCCGAGGCCAGGATGACGACGACGAAGATCTCGATCCGGCGCCGCGAGTCGACCGTCCTCAGGACGAGATACCCGAACAGGCCGTAGCAGAGGATGAGCACGAGCTCGGAGACAGTGGCGCTCGGGTTGAGCGACAGCGTCAGCCAGGACGCGGGTGCCGCGATGCCGTCGCGGACGAGCCCGGAATAGAGGGCATAGGCTTGCGGAGAAAGGATCTCGACGAGTTTTGACGGCAGGGGCACGATCTGGAGGACGGAGAAAGCCGCGAAGACGCCGAGCAGGACCTTGACGAAACGGGGCAGGCGGGCGGGACCGCGTCCCGTGCTGCCGAACCCGTTTTCGTCCTCCCCGTCCGGGCCAGGTCCGTTTCCGGTTTTGAGCCGGCGAAGCGAGAGGGCTCGGCCGCCGACATGAAGGAGGAAAAGGGCGACGGTCGCCGCTTCGAAGACGAAGATCGCCCATTCTTCGACCGAGCCGATGGGCAGGGGGACGAAGACGAGGACCGCGCACAGTCCCCAGAAGACGATGTGATCGATCAATTCATTCCCTTGGCGATATCATATACCAGAAGGGACCAGGTCTTCGCAAACGCCAATTTTCCCCTGGCGCTGCGAAGACCTGGTCCTGTCGGACAAAAACTCCGCCGCCAAGTCGATTTTGCGTTTTTGGGGGTAAAAACAGCGATTAGAGGCCTAAAACAGGCCTAAAAACGAGTCTAATCTGTTTGTTTTGTGTGAGCTGGTCTGGTCCGACCCCGTCACCGGATCGGAGAGGATTCCTGGCCGGGGACGATGAGGAGATACAGGCCGACACCGATGGCGGCGATGACCAAGGCCCGGCCCGCGACGGATCTGAAGAAGCCCGTCTTTTTCACGGACGCTTCGCCCGCCTCCTGGCCCCCGGCGTCGGGCGCGAGCGACACCGAAAGCTTGGCCAGCTCGCCGTCCTTGACGAAGAGGGTGTAGTCCAGGTTGAAATCACCGGCCGCCGAGGTCACGCCGAGGATATAGCGGCCCTCGGGGACTGCGGTCAGGATGTACATGCCGTTGGCGTCCGTCGGCAGAGAGGCCATCTCTTTCCGATCGGTCAGGTTGCGGACCTTGACCACCGCCCCCGCGACCGGGGTCTTCATGTCCTTCGCGAAGATGAAGCCGGAGAGCGTCCCCGCGCCGGCGACGGTCTCGCCCGCTTCCGCGAATTGCCCGACGGGCAGGATCAGCAGTGCGAACGCCGCCAGGACCCCGTAAACCAGGCTCTTGCTTCTGCCGATAGACTTGAACGCCATGTCATTACCTCTTTCATAGGAACGCGAAGGTTCCCGAAATCGCGCCCCGCCTCGCGAGATCAGTCGATGATCGGAGACGCCTCGTCCTCCTCGAGGAGAACGATGGCGAACAGCGCGCCCTCGACGACGGTGAGGGCCGTTATGATGCCCGCCGGCGACTTGAAGAAATCGACGATGCTCGATTTCTTCTTCTCGGCGAACCCCGACTGGAGCATGACCGGCTCGGAGCCGGGCTTCATAGCCACGGACAGCTTGGCCAGCGCGTCCGACTTGATCATGATGCTGTAATGGAAATTGTAGGAACCTGTGGGCGCCTGGACGCCCATCACGTAGCGGCCTTCCTCGATCGCGGGGATGCTGTACATGCCTTCGAGATCGGTCGGCTCGCTCTCGTACTCCCTCAGGGTGGTCACGTTGCGGAGCTTGACCACGGCGTTGCGGACCGGCGTCCGCATGTCCTCGTTGTAGATGTGGCCGGCCAGCGCCCCGTTCCCCTTGGGCGCAACCGCCGCGAATTCCCAAACCGGGAGGAGCAGCAGGACGAACGCGCCCATCAGAAAGACAGCCAGAACTTTTCTCATGCTATACCTCCCCACCAAGGCTCCCCCCAATGATGGTATTATCAACCGCTTATGTCAAGAGCTTTTTTAGCGGATCGGCGAGGCTTCCTCTTCCTTTTTCGTCAGCTCGTAGATGCCGAAACCGGCGCCGCCGACTGCGGCCACCAGCACCAGGATCCCGCCCGGCTTGGAAAAGAAACCCTTCTTGCCGCCGCTCCCGCCCTTGCCTTCGAGCATGCCCCCGGGCATCATCTCGACGGAGAGCTTGGCCGTCTCGCCGGCCTTGATGTAGACGCCGTAGTTGAGGTTGAAGTCCCCGGCGGCCGTGCTGACGCCCAGCGTGTACCAGCCTTCCTCGACCATCAGGATCTTGTAGCCGCCCTTGGCATCGGTCGGCTGGCTCGTATATTCCTTCTGGTTGTTGAGGTTTCTCAGCTTGACGATGGCGTTGGCGACCCGCGCTCTCATGCCCTCGGAGTAGACCGTTCCCTGGAGCGTCCCCTGGCGGGCATAGGACGGAGCCTGAGCCTGTGCCTGCGCCGGAGCAGGCAGCGGGACCGTCAGCAACAGAAAGGCCGCGATCAATAGCCCGGCTAACGCCCTGGATCTGAATGCCCCTGAGTTAAACATTGTCGACTCCTTCACCCCCCATAATATGCCTTTAGTCGGCCAAGTCAATGCCTATTTGATCCTAAGGACGGTCGTCGGGCCCGACTTGGAACGCCGGGGCATCCCCAGGAGCCTCTGCGTCCAGGTCTTCTGCCTGAGGGGATTCTCGGGCTCCCCCCAGTCCGGCAGGGCCTTGTTGTCGAGGATGGCCCGGGGGATCTCCGTGACCATGGCCCGGGCCTTGCTCGCCCCGACGATCTTGGCCGCCGCCCCGACCGCCCGGCTGAGCCCGGGCGGGCGCCCGATGGCCCGGTGGGCATCGCTGGCGATGATGTGGACGAGGTTGTGGGACATGAACAGCCCGGCCGTCGTCCGGACCTCTTTCCCCAGCTCGCCGGTCAGGCTGGCCGCCGTCACCTGGGCCACGCAACCCATCGAGACAAACTCGAAGAGCAGCTCGGGATGCGCGGCAAAACCCCGATTGCGCTCCGGATGGCTGATGATGGGCACGAAGCCCTTGCTCATGAGCTGGGCCAGCACGTTCGCCGCACCCACCGGCACCCCTTCCGAAGCGAATTCGAGAAAGACGTAGCTCGTCTGGTCGACGGTGAACCTGTACTTCTCGATGGCCCGGACGACCTCGGCATGGACGAAGACTTCGGCGCCCCAGTGGAATTCGATCTCGTCGCCGATCCCGGACGCGCGCATCTCCTCTTCGAACTCGACCATCCTCCGGCGCAGGACGCTCAGATCGTCCTTGTGCCGGGTCATGCGGAAGATGTGGGGTGTGAGACAGATCGTGTGCGTCCCGTCCTTGGCGGCCATGCGGCACATCGCCCGCGTCTGATAGAGATCGTCCGGCCCGTCGTCCCAGTCCCAGAGGATGTGCGTGTGGAGGTCGATCATCTGTCTTTTGGGGTCCGGCATTCGCGATGGCGAAGGCCTGCCCCCCCTCTTGTCCTATGAATTATGATATTTGTGGTAATAGTCTTTGTAATAATACGCCCCGTGCTGCGGCAGGGTGACGTTGTTGATGACGACGCCGAGCGTCCGGATCTTCAGCAGGTCCAGCTTCTCCCGCGCCTTCCGCAGCGCCTCGCGCGATGTCTTGTCGCCGTGGACGACCAGCATCAGGCCGTCGACCTTGGCCCCGAGCACCAGCGCGTCGCTGATCTCGAGCATCGGCGGCAGGTCGAAGATGACGAAGTCGGATTCCTCGGCCATCATCCGGATGAACCGGGCCATCCTGTCCGAGCCCAGGAGCTCGGCCGGATTGGGCGGGACGGGACCGGCGTTGATGAGGAACAGGTTCGGGATCTCGGTCGACTTGACGACGTCCCTGATCTCCACCGAATCGGTCAGGTAGGTCGTCAGGCCGAAGGTGTTCTTGATCTTGAAGATCCGGTGCTGGCGTGGCCGCCTCAGGTCGGCGTCGACGACGACCACCGTCTTTCCCGACTGGGCCAGCGTGACGGCCAGATTGGCGGCCGTGACGGTCTTCCCTTCCCCGGGCATGGCCGACGTGACGGCGACCGTCTTGACCGGGCTGTCGGCCGACGACAGCAGCAGCGCCGTGCGGATGGACCGGTAGCTCTCGGCCAGTCGCGAATTGGGGAAGAAGTGCGGCACGAGCTCGATGTTGCCGGGATGTTCGGCCTTCCCGACTTCGGCGACGAAGGGCGATTCGGGGGTCGCGGCGCCGGGGGCAGCCGTTTCGCCCGCCTCAGCCCTCGTCGTCCCGGCCCCGAGCTGGGCCGGTTCTTTCCCGGCCTTCAGCCTCCGGCTGTAGCTGTAGGCCTTGTTCGCGCCTTCGAGGCTGAACTTGGGCACGACGCCGAGCGTCGGCAGACCAGCATATCTTTCGACGTCCTCGCTCGTCTTGACGCTGTTGTCCAGGAAATCGAACAGGAACGCCAGCCCCACTCCCCCGCCGAGTCCGAGCAGAAGCGCCAGGATGAGGTTGCGCTTCTTGTTCGGGCTCGAGGGCCTCACGGGGACCCTGGCCCTGTCCACGACGCGGATGTTCGACGTCCGCAGCCCTTTGAGCCGCGCCTCGACCCCGGTCTCGCTTTCCCTCCTCAACAGCGAATCGAGGAGCGTCTTCTTGTTCTGGATCTCGACCTTCAAGCCGTTGTAGAGCACCGCGCTCGAGTTCATCTTGAAGGCTTCGTTCTTCTGTTCGTTGAACTCGGTATCGAGCGACCGTTCCCGGCTGAGGGCGGTCTGATACTCGGAGTAGGCCCCCTTGACCAGGTTCTGGGTCTCGTCCGCGAGAGACAAGCGGGCCGATTCGAGCTCCACCTTAGTCCTCTGAAGCTCGGGATAATCCGGCTGGAAGCGCTCCTCCATCTTCTGGTATTCCCGCTTGAGCCGGACGTAGTCCTCTCTCAGCCTCTGGATGAGCGGGTTGCTGATGGCTTCAGGCACGTAGTCGGGACCGACGTTCTTCAGTCCGTTCCAGGTCGCTTCCTTCTGGGACCGTTCGACCTGGGCCTCGGTCAGGGCTTTGTTGAGCTGGCTCAGCCGGTCGATGACCGTCGTCTCCGTGTCGCTCAGGGCGATGATGTTGGCATCGGCTTCGAGGCCCTGGAGCTCGTTCTCCTTCTGCTCGATGTCCGTCTGGAGACCCTTGATCTGCTCCGAGAGGAAGGTCGTCGCCTGCTCGGTCGCGGCATATTTGATGTTGATGTTGAGGTCGATGAAAGCGGCCGACAGCTCGCTCACGACCTCGGCCGCGAGCTTAGGGTCGCGGGCCTCGAACGAGGCCTCGACGAGCCGGGTCAGGCGTACGGGCCGGACCGAGAGCCGTTCGAGGAATTCGTCGATGAGCCCTTCGCGGAAGACGTGGTCGGTCGGATCGACGGGCTTCTTCCGCTTCTCCGGCCGACCGACGAACTCCGCGTTCTCGTAGAGCTTGAGCCGCTCGATGACGGTGTCGGCCAGCCCCCTGCCGCTCAGGAGCCGGTACTGCGTCTGGTAGAAATCGTCCCGCATCGACTCGATCTGGAGGACCTGTTCGAACGAGAGGATGTTCGGCTCCTTCTCGATGAGGAGCTGGGATTTGGCCGTATAGACGGGCTTCTGGATGAAGGTCCAGAAGGCGCCGAGGATGAAGACGCCGAGAGTGACGGCGATGACGGTCCCCTTGCGCCGGAGGAGGCGGTCCCAGTAATCGCGGAGGTTGATCTCCTGCGGCTCCGCGACCTCGTAATCCGCCAGCTGTATCTCGTTCCCGTTTTTCATTAAGGCTCCCAAAAGCTCTCCGGCACATACACCACATCGCCCTCTTGAAGCACGATGTCCTTCTTCTTGCCTTTTATGATGTCCCTCAGGTTGACCCTGATCTTCTGCTCTTTCCCCGCCTTATCCTTGCGCGTGATCGTGATCTTGCTCTCCTTGGCCCCCTCGGCCAGCCCGCCCGCGTCGGCGATCGCCTGGAAAAGCGTGATGCCCTCAGACAGCTTGGACGTGACCGCCCCAGGCCTCGTGACCCGGCCCATGACGAACACCCGGATCTCCTTGTCGACCGGGACGTTGATGACGTCGTTCGGCTCGACGGGGATATTGAGCGCCTGGTTGCCGTTGACAAGCAGGTCCTTGAGGTCGATGGAGACGGTCGAGGTCGCGCCGTCGGGCCCTTCGCGCAGGATGAAGACTTCGTTGCCGGCCGTCTCGCTGAAGCCCCCGGCCATGGAGATGATCTGGAGCAGGTTCTTGCGGCCGACAAGCTCGTAGCTCCCGGCGTTCTCGACCGCCCCGATGACGGCCACCTGCTGGTTCTTGTACTCCTTGATGAAGATCGTCACCTGGGGATTCTTGATGTACTTGGCCTGGAGCAGGCCCGTCAGCTTCTGGACGACGCCCTCCTGGGTCAGTCCCTCGACCATGACGCGCCCCAGGAGCGGCAGGGTGATCGACCCGTCCTCCGACACCCGGACAATCTGGCTGAGTTCGTCCACCTGGAAAACCTTGAGCTCAAGGAGGTCCCCCGGGCCGATCCGATAGGCCCGGACTAGGGCGTCCTTGGCCTCTTGGATCTCGGCCGGCACTGTGGCGGCCGGTTTCGGCTTGACCTGGGGCGTCACCTGGGCCAGCCCCGGCGCCGCGGCGATCGCCGCCAGGGCTGCGGCGAAAAGCACAATCTTCTTCATCGTCCTCTCCAAGCTAAATCGGGGACATGTTCCAATTCTCCTGAATTGGTACGTGTCCCCCGATTTAGCAAAGGCCTAGAAGTCGTACGTCAAGTTTACCCCAAAGAACGTCCTCTTGTCATCTTCCGCATCGAGGTTCGAGTCCCTCTGCCACCAGCTGGCGATGAATCCGAGGGCCACGGTCTTCCTGATCCGGACGTAGACGCCCCCCGATTGGATCGTAAAATCGTCGCGCCTCTTCTCCTCCGGCCCGCCGCCGCCGATCAGAGGGTAATTGTTCCGTCCCATGGAATAATCGTAATCGAGCCGCAGGAACCGGAA
>JBGSUG010000264.1:0-3201 GCA_041736225.1 Candidatus Aminicenantales bacterium
GCCTCAGGCCGAAAACAAGGGCCTCGCGCGCGGCGGCCTCCGCGTCCAATGCGACGACGTCCCGGCCCGCGCTCTCCCCGCGCCGGACCACCCCGGCCCATTCTTCCATAGTGGCAGGATTCGTCCAGCGCCTGCCGCCGGCGTGCGACGAGGCCGAAGGCCCCAGGCCGATGAAGGGCTCGTAGCGCCAGTACTTGAGATTGTGGCGGCACTCCTTCCCGGCTCTGGCGAAGTTCGAGATCTCGTACCGATGGATCCCCGCGGCTTCGAGCGCGGCCCTGCTCCTCTCGTAGCTATCTACGGCGGCGTCCTCGTCGACGGGACGGCGGACCAGGACCTTTTCGAAGGGCAGTCCTTCCACGTTCTCCAGGAAATAAAGGGAGACGTGATCGGGCTCGAGCCCGAGCGCGGCCGCGACGGTGCGCTCGACCGCCTCGGGCGTCTCGCCTGGCACGCCGACCATCAGATCGACGGAGAGTGAGTCGAAGCCCGCGTCGCTCGCGGCACGGCAGAACCGCAACGCCTCAGCCGCCGTGTAGGATCGTCCAAGCGTATGCAGGACTTCGTCGTCGAAGGACTGGACCCCGATGCTCAGCCTTGTCACACCCGCCTCCCGCCAGCCGTGCAGAAAACCGGTCCCGGCGCCGCCGGGGTTGGCCTCGAGCGTGAATTCGACCAGGTCCGCCGCGAATCGGGCCCGGGCGATCTCCCCTATCCGGGCGACATCGTCCGGCCCGAGAAGCGAGGGCGTCCCGCCGCCCAGGTAGAGGGTGTCGAAACGAAACCCGGCCTCGCGGGCCGCCGTCGCCGCTCGCCCGGCCTCCCGGTCCAGGCACTCACGCCAGACCCGGAGTCCCGCCTCGTTCCAGGGAACGCTGTAGAAGTGGCAGTAGGGACACTTGGCCGCACAGAACGGGAAGTGGACGAAGAGGCCGGCGCTCACGGTCCCCCCTGGTCCCGGCCGCCGCTCCCCGCCCGGCCCTTCAGACCTGTTCCTCGTAGCCGACGGCCGCGTAGTAGATGGCCCGGTCGAAGAAGACGAGGACCCGGTGCTGGATGTCCATGGCCTGGTAGAGATCCAGGGCGCTGTCGAGCAGTCCCGCCGACTGGATCTTCCCCCAGAGCAGGCGCCGGATGTGGCAGAGCGAGAGCACGATCTCCGAGATCGGGAACCCTTCCCTCCGCCTCTGGCGGCCGAGCGCCGTCCAGTAGCTCTTGACCTCTTCCTTGGTCGTCTCGTGGGAGATCCACTTGCCGAGCTGGCTGTAGACCCGGAAAGCCCGCTTGTAGATCTCCCTTTGGTCGAACCCCTGGTAATTGGGCATCCTGGGATCGCGCCGGATGTCCTCGACGTAGCTCGTGGTCAGCTCGTCCGCATTGCGCTCGATGAGGTCGACCAGGCGACGGGAAGCGGTCGTCTCGAAAAAGACGTCCTCACCCGTATCAAGCACGATTCCCCTCTCTCTCGGCCAAAACTTAACACGAGGCCGGGGCGCTGTCAATAAAAAAGGCCCCGTCCCCTCTCGGGAAAGAAAACGGCAATGGGTATATAATCGGCCCGGAGAGAACGACGTGTCCGTTCCCGGTTCCCGCCGTCTGAAAAATGCCCTCGCTGTGGTTGCCTTGGTCCTGTCGGCCGGACTCGCCCTGTCGTACGGGCCTCCCCTTTACGCGCAAGGGAAAGCGGACGTGCCGGGCCTCCTCCGCCGGATCCGCGACGAAGTCCTCGAGCTCCGGAGATACCCGGGCGAGGATTTCATCCGCGGCGAGTTCCACCTGGGCGAAGGCGACGACGACACCAACAAGACCCACGCCGTCGGCATCCTGATCAAGGAGGAAGACTCGGGCGGGGGCCGCCGCATGACGATCGTCGTCACCCGGCTCGAGCCGTCCGCGGCCGATCCGCGGATCAGGCTCTCCCGGGAATCCGAGATCCTCGTCTGCCGGTTCGCGGCGGACGAGGTCGAGATCGTGCGCACCGATCATCCCCCGGAGGGCCTCGGGCGCCTGCTCCGGGACATCCTCAAGGCCGTCGTCGACAAGAAGAACCTGCTGAAGGAGATCCGGAAGCCTCCCGGGCCCGTCACTTTCCTTTGACGATGCCGATGAGCGTTTCCAGGGCCCGGGGGTCGTCGCACTCGCCCAGCCAGAACACGGCCTTCTTGCGGATTCGCGGATCGGGATGGGTCTTGGCCAGCTTGATGAGGGCGTCGACCCCCCCGTTGTCCGGAAGCTGGGACAGGGCGAAGACCGCCTGCTCTTGGATCTCCGTGTCCGTGTCTTTCCGGGCGAATTCCTCGAGCGCCCGGCCGGACTTCTCGGATGCCATCTGCCCCAGCCAGAAGACGGCCTGCTTCCGGACGTCGCGCTTCTCGGCGCTCCGGGCGAGCGCGATGATCTCGTCAACGGCCGCCGGGAGCTCGATCTGGCTGATCGAGAAGACGGCGCCTTCGCGCACTTCTTCCGATCTGTCCTCGCGGGCCGTCCTGGCGAGGAGCCTGAGCCCCTCGGCGTCGTTCTGCTGGCCGATCCAGAACGCGGCGCTCTTCCTCAGCTCGTCGGACGCGTCGCCGCCGAGGATAGCCGCAAGGACGGGGACGACGAGCGCCGGCGTCCCGTGACAGCCCGCCGCCGCGATGAGGTCTTCCCTGATGTCGTCGTTCTTGGCGGACCCGTAGAGCCTCCGGACGAGAGCCAGGCTCGTGTCTTCCGGGGCCTTGCCCAACCAGAAGAGCGTCAACCCTTCGAAATCGAAAGCCAGCTCCAGGTTGCTCATCCCGACCTCGCCCAGGACCGGCGTTTTCCCGGGCTCGTACTTGAGGAAGATGCCGAGCTCTTTGACGACTTTCTTCTCGGGCTTCTCCGGCTGCCCCCGACCCTCGATCCCGTCGAGCGCGGCCCGCGCCGCTTTCCGGACGATCTCGCCCGCATTCTCGGCGGCGGCCGGGACGGTCTTCCCGGCCAGGACCTCGGCAACGGTCAGGTCGCGCCCCGCGTTTCCCGGGTTGAACGAGCCGATATGGGAACGCTCTCCCTGAAGCTTGTCGATGCTGTAACCCACCCAGAAGGCCCGGCCCGGCCCGGCTTTGGGGGCCTGGCCCAGGGCCCAGGCGATATTTTGCTCGAGGGCCGGCCGGCCCGCCACCGCCCCCGTCGCGTCAGGTCTTACGACCGCGCTCGGCGGCCGATTGGATCCGTGTT
>JBGSUG010000250.1:0-17954 GCA_041736225.1 Candidatus Aminicenantales bacterium
TTCTTCATCAAGCCGGAGCTGTGGCATCCGTTCATCCCGCCGAACACGGGGCAGCCCGGCTTCTTCGGCGTGAGCGGGATCATCCGCGGCGCCGGCATCATGTTCTTCGCCTACCTCGGCTTCGACGCCGTCTCGACCGCCGCCCAGGAGGCCAAGAATCCCAAACGCGACATGCCGATCGGCATCCTCGGATCGCTCTTCGCCTGCACCCTGCTCTACATCGCCTTCTCGCTCGTCCTGACCGGCGTCGTGCCCTACACCGAGCTCAACGTCCCGGCCCCCGTGGCCGTGGCCATCGACGCCATGCGGCTCTTCTGGCTCTCGCCGCTGGTCAAGATAGCGGCCATCGTCGGATTGATGTCGGTCATGATGGTCCAGCTCATGGGCCAGCCGCGCATCTTCTACACCATGGCCAAGGACGGTCTGCTGCCGCCCGCCGCGGCCAAGGTCCACCCGAAATACGGCACGCCCCACGTCACGACGGTCATCACGGGCGTCGTCGTCGGCATCGCCGCCTCGCTCCTGCCCATGGGCATCGTCGGCGAGCTCGTCAGCATCGGGACGCTGTTCGCTTTCGCGATCGTCTGCGGCGGCGTCCTCGTCCTCCGCTACACCCGTCCCGACATCCCGCGGCCTTTCAAGACCCCTCTCGTCCCCTTCATTCCCATCATGGGCATCCTGTCCTGCCTCTATCTCATGGCCAATCTGCCGAAGGACACCTGGTACAGGCTGCTCGCCTGGATGGGGCTGGGGCTCGTCATCTACTTCACCTACGGCATCCGCAAGAGCAAGCTGAGGAGAAGGCCATGAACGTCAAGCCTGCGACGACCGTCCCCGAAGCCGGATCCGGCGGCTTCAAGCGCGAGATGTCCCTGTTCGACGCCATGATGATCGTCATGGGGGCCATGATCGGCTCGGGCATCTTCATCGTCAGCGCTGACATCGCCCGCACGGTCGGCTCGCCGGGCCTGTTGCTCGTCGTCTGGCTCATCACGGGCGTCCTGACCGTCATCGGCGCCCTGAGCTACGGCGAGCTGGCCGGCATGATGCCCCATGCCGGCGGGCTCTACGTCTACCTGCGTGAGGCCTACCATCCGCTCATCGGCTTCCTCTACGGCTGGACGACTTTCCTGGTCATCCAGACGGGGACCATCGCCGCGGTCGGCGTGGCCTTCGCCAAGTTCACGGGGCTCCTCATCCCCTGGTTCAGCGAGAAGCACATCCTGGCCACGGCCTTCGGCTTGAAGATCTCGGCCGCCCAGGTCCTGGCCATCGCCAGCATCGTCGTCCTGACCTGGCTCAACATGCGCGGCCTGCGGACCGGCAAGACCATCCAGGGCCTGTTCACCGTGACCAAGACCGTCGCCCTGTCCGGGCTCATCCTGCTCGGCTTCTTCGTGGGGGCCAACGCCGCGGCCATCAAGGCCAATTGGGCGGTTTTCTGGAAGGCCAGCTGGACGCACATGGCGGGCGGCCAGATCGTCTCCGTAGAGCCGCTCTCCGGCCTCCTGCTCCTGGCGGCCATCGGGGCGGCCATGGTCGGCTCGCTCTTCGCCTCCGACGAGTGGTACACCGTGACCTACATCGCCGGCGAGGTCAAGAACCCCAAACGGAACATCCCGCTGAGCCTGGTCCTCGGCGCGGGCTCGGTCGTTCTGCTCTACTTCCTGGCCAACCTCGCCTACATCCTCATCCTGCCTGTCCACGGCAGCCCCGAGGCGGCCGACGCCGTCGGTAGGGGAATCCAGTTCGCGCAGTTCGACCGGGTCGGGACCGCCGCCGCCGGAATGATCTTCGGCCCCGCGGCAGCGGTCATCATGGCCGTGCTCATCATGATCTCGACCTTCGGATGCAACAACGGGCTGATCCTGTCCGGGGCCCGGGTCTACTACGCCATGGCCAAGGACGGGCTGTTCTTCAAGGCCACCGGGACGCTCAACAGGAAGGCGGTCCCCGGCACGGCCCTCGTCGTCCAGGGTGTCTGGGCCTCGCTCCTCTGCCTGAGCGGGACCTACAGCGATCTTCTGGACTACGTCGTCTTCGCCGTCCTCATCTTTTTCGTGCTGGTCGTCTCGGCCATCTTCATCCTGAGGAAGAAGCGGCCGGACTGGGAGCGCCCCTACAAAGCCTGGGGCTATCCGGTCGTGCCCGCCCTCTATGTCCTCGTCGCCGCGGCCATCGCCGTCGACCTGTTGATCTTCAAGACGAAGAACACCGTTCCCGGCCTGCTCATCGTCCTGCTGGGGATCCCGGTTTACTTCATCCGCCGGAAGCGGGCCAGGGGCTAGGCCTTCTTCCTGTCCGCGGCCAGCACGCCGGCGATCATGTATTCCTTCGGGGAGAACTCCTGCACCCAGACCCGGATCGATTCGAGCGGGGCGCCGATCGAGTCGTGGACGGCCGCCGTGACCGCCGTAAGCAGGGCTTTCTTCTGTTCGTCCGTCCGGCCTTCCAGGAGGTGGATCTCGACGAGTGGCATGTCCGGCTCCTTTCGGCCCCATTTTATCAAGAAGGATAAAATGGGGCCAGGTCCGCCAAGAAGGGACCAGGTCTTCGCTTCATGGTCGTTCTGAGACTGCCAGCGAAGACCTGGTCCCTTCCGGATTGACTTCGACGGGGGGTTCTGGTAAAAAACCTATCAATGACAACACCACTGACCATTAAGACACGTGAAGTGAAGGACATCGTCGTCTTCGACGTCGAAGGAGAGATCCGCCGCTCGGACACCCCCCAGGTCAGCCTGAGCGGCCTCGTCCAATCCCAGCTTGAACGGGGCCGGCGGAACGTTCTGCTCGATCTGGCCAACGTGGGATTCATCGACAGTTTCGGTGTGGGGGAGATCCTGGCCAGCTACAAGTCGATACAGGACCTGGGCGGCAGCTTCAAGCTCTGCCGGATATCCAACAAGCTCCTCCTGATCTTCAAGATCACGCTCCTCGACAAGGTCCTGGACATCCACGACAGCTGCGACCGGGCGATCGAAAGCTTCGATAAGGCCTGATCCCGGAAGCGCAGACAGGGGGCCTCTTGGCCGACGGCCGGATGGAAAGGTTCTTCAGACGGCACGGCGACGTCCGCGGCCGCGAATACCGCGCCTCACTGGCCCTGTTCGGATTCTTCTTCCTCATCACCTCCGCTTTTTACATCATCAAGCCGGTCAAGGAGAGCCTGCTCATCGGCGCCCGCCCGGCCTGGTGGCCCTACGCCGACCTGGCTACCGCCCTGCTCATCGGCTTCGTCGTCGCCCTGAACGCCCGGCTCCTGGACCGCCTGCCGCGGCGGACCTATCTCACGGCCTCGATCCTGTTCTTCATCGCCAGCCTGGGCGCTTTCTGGTACGTCTTCGACGTCCACCGGATGGGCCAGGTCCAGACCCCGGTCGTCGATTCGTCCGGCGTCCTCTTCTCGCTCTGGGCCCAGACGGTGATCGAGAGCCACTTCCCCGTCTTCGTCATCGCCTTCTGCTTCTGGGCCGATGTGTTCATCGCCATGTCGGTGACGCAGTACTGGATCGCGGTCAACGACGTCTTCAACCCCCACCAGGCCAAGAGGCTGGTCGGTCTCTTCGTCATGGGCGGGCTCCTCGGCGGCATCGCCGGCTCGCTCGTGGCCGCCCTGACGACCTTCGCCAAGGTCATCAGGCCCGAGAACCTCCTTCTCATCTGTCCCTTCCTTCTCGTCCTGGCCCTGGTGACCGTGAACGTCGTCTACTCCGGGCGCCTGAAGGTCGACGCCGCGGCGGGCGACAGCCGTATCGCTCCGGCCTCGCGCGTCGGCTACCTGGAGAGCTTCCGGACCGTCCGGAAGAACGGCTACCTCCTGCTGCTCGCTTCCATGTTGTTCGCGGCCATCGCCGCCGGGACGCTCGTCAACTACCAGTTCAAGACCGTCGTCGCCAGGCTCATGCCGGAAAACGACATCCGGACGGCCTTCATCGCCGGCTTCTTCCTGGTCGTCCTGGTGGTGTCGACGTTCTTCCACGCCGCCACTTCGGGGCGCTTCCTCAAGTCCTATGGCATCCGCTGGGCCATCTCGCTTGCCCCGGCCCTCCTGCTCCTGGGGTCGGCTTCGGTTTTCGCCATTCCCGCCGGGCTCCTGCTGGCGTGGGTCCTGGCCGTCCGGGGAGGCGACAAGCTCTTCGACAACACCCTCAACCAGTCGGTCCGAGAGCTCCTCTACGTCCCCGTTCACGCGGACATCAAGTACAAGGCCAAGGTCTTCATCGACATGTTCGTCAACAAGTTCGCCACGGGCCTCGGTGCCGGGATCTTTCTCGTCCTCCAGGCCGTGCGGCACTTCGATTCCCGGGGGGACGACCAGACCCTGGCCATCGTGCGCGAGATCGGCGTCCCGACCCTGGCCTTCCTGGTCCTGTGGCTCGTCCTGACCCGCCTCGTCTACCGGCGGTATCCGGACGTTCTGAAGCCGGAGATCCGCCGGCGGTGGGTCGGGGGCGAGACGGCCATCGCCGCCCACGTCGACGTGGACATGACCATGAAGGTCTTCAACACCATCCAGAGCCGGGAGCGGAGCACGACCATCTACCTCATGAACCTGTTCGATCTCGTCAGCCACAACGAGCTGACCCCCGACCTCAAGGAGCTCCTGGGCATCAAACGGGACGAGATCATGGCCCAGGGCATGGACGCCCTCCTCGACGTCGGCGGGACGGGTTTCTTTCCCGGTATCGAGGAAGCCGTCGACGACCCCGACATCCGGCGCGAGATCGACCTCATCTTCCTGTTGCCGGCCTATCAGGAGATCATGGCCAAACGTCTGGGCGAGATCGTCGCCTCGGCGTCCGAGGTGGACCGGATCGAGGCGGCCAAGATCATCGGCCGGATGGTCCCGAACAGATCCACGCTCGAGGCCCTCGGGCGGCTCCTCCGGGATCCGTCCGCCGAGGTCGTCCTCTACGCGCTCGAGAGCGCCGCCGTCCACCGCCGCCCCGAGCACGTGCCGGCGATCCTGGCCCAACTGGCCAATCCCATGACGCGCGCGGAGGCCCGGACGGCGCTCGCGGCCTACGGCCCCGGCATCGAGGACACCCTCTATCCCGCCCTTCGCGATGAAAGCCTTTCGCCGGAGATCGCCCGGGCCGTGCCCGAGATCCTGGCCCGGATCGGCACCCAGCGGGCCGCGGACATCCTCGTCGGGGAGCTGGCCCGGCACCGGGAGGGCATCGAACCGGCCGTCGTCGACGCCCTTTTCCGGATCCGGTGCGAGCGCCCCGAGGTCCGTTTCCGGAAAAGGGACGTCAAGCCCGAGGTCCTCCGCCTGACGCGGAAGTGCTGCGACCTGGTCCTCGCCCCGCCCGGTACCGCCGAGGGGGCCGCGGCGGCCCTGAGCCTGCGCATCAAGCGTGTCTTCGACCTCCTGACGCTCCTGCACCCCCCGGACGACATCGTCATGGCCTACCAGAACATCCTGCAGGGCACGCCCCGGTCCGTCGATTATGCCCTCGAGCACCTCGACACGATGCTCGACCGGGAGATCAAGGCCCTGCTCTTCCCGCTCGTCGAGGACCTCCCGGCCGCTGACCGCGCCGCGCGGCTCCGCCGGGCCCTGAGGTTGAAATGACCGGACCTGTCGTCTAAAATGAAGAGAGAGGGACAGCCCATGGCCAACCTGTACATCTATCCCAAGGGCGGGGAGCCATCGACCTATCCGCTGGCCGCGCGCCGCGTAACCATCGGCCGGGCCTCCTCGAACGACATCGTCCTGTCCGACCAGTACAGCTCGGGCCTGCACGCCGTCATCGCTCCGGGCGATAAGGGTTACGTCCTCATCGACCAGGGCAGCAAGAACGGCACCTTCGTCAACGACCGCCGGGTCAGCGGCGAGATCGCCCTGGTCCGCGGCGACGAGATCCTCATCGGCTCGACGAGCTTCTTCTTCGACCGGGACCTCGAGCAGCGCGTCACCTGGGTCGAGGGGACGACCTTCAGCCACAGTTCCAATACCATCATCGAGGTCAAGGACCTGCTCAAGAAGCCGGCCGCGGCCTCGGCGGCCATGAAGACGCCGGGCGGGGGCCTCGACCTCGAGCGCTTCCAGCAGGACCAGAGGATCATCGCCATCATCAGCGAGGTCAGCCAGGCCCTGATCTACCACATGGACCTCGACAGGCTCTTCGACCACATCATGGACGTCCTCATCCAGCACCTGCCGATGGACCGGGCCGTCCTCATGCTGAAGGCCGAGGACACCGGAGCCTTCGAACCCAAGGTCGTCCGGGTCCAGAGCGGGGCCCTGCGGAGCCAGAGCATCTTCGTCAGCCAGACGATCGTCCGGACCGCCCAGGAGCGGCGGTCGTCCATCCTCATCTCGGACATCCAGGCGGACGAGGCCCTGAAGGCCCAGGCCAGCGTCGTCCAGGCGCAGATCCACTCGGCCATGTGCGTCCCGCTCTTCTACAACGACGACATCATCGGGCTCATTTACTGCGACCGGGCCTCCCTCCTCGAACAGTTCAACGAGAACGACCTGCGGCTCCTGACGCTCCTGGCCAACCTGGCCGCCAACAAGATCGAGAACGCCCGTCTCATTGAGATCGAACGGGAGGCCGACCGGATCCGCCGGGAGATGGTCCTGGCCGCCGAGATCCAGAGGAGCTTCCTGCCGCGCAAGGACCCCGTCTTCGAACCCTACGAGATCACCGGCAGCGCCCGGGCCTGCCGCCACGTCGGCGGCGATTACTACGACTACATCCCGATCGACGCCGACAGGCTGGGCATCATCATCGCCGACGTCTCGGGGGTCGGGGCCAGCGCCTCCCTGCTCATGGCCAACCTGCGGGGCGCCCTGCACGAGAAATTCCCCGACCGCTTCGACCTGGGCGACCTCACGGCGGGCCTGAACGACTTCATCTACACGAGCTCGGACAGTCACTGTTTCATCACTTTCTTTCTGGGCGTCCTCGACCGCAGGACGAACGAGTTCGCCTACGTCAACGCCGGCCACAACCCGCCCCTGCTCGTCGGTCCCGAGGGCCCGGCCCGGCCTCTCGAGGGCACGGGCTTGCCCCTGGGCATGTTCCCGGCCCAGGCCTACGGAGAACGGAAGGCCGTCATCGGTCCCGGCGAGATCCTCTGCCTCTACACGGACGGCATCGTCGAAAGCCGCAAGGAGGAGCGGGAGGAGTACGGCGAAGACCGCCTGGAACGGAAGGTCCGCGAGCATGCCGCGCTTCCGGCCCGGGAGATCATGGAGAAGATCTTCGAGGACGTCTTCGGCTTCAGCGGCAGCACCGAAGCCGGCGACGACATGTCGCTCGTGGTCGTCAAGCGGAAGCCATGAGCGGAAAGGGCGGGGCGGGGACCGTCGCGGGGCCGGACGCCCGGGAGATCACCGTCCCGGCCAAGCTCGGCGAGATCCCGCGCGTCCGGAGCTTCATCCACGACTACGTCTCCGGCCTGGGCCTCGGCGAAGAGGACCGGCTCAAGATCGAGCTGTCCCTCCACGAGATCTGCGTCAACGTCGCCTTGTACGCCTATCCCCAAGATCCCCGGGGCGGGATGACCGTGCGGGTCTGGCGGGACGAGACCTCGCTCTTCATCGAGGTCCGCGACGAGGGCGTCCCCTTCAATCCCGTCAGGAAGAAGAATCCCGACCTCATGCTCAAGCTCCGCCGCGGCGCCCGGGGCGGCTTCGGGGTCTATTTCTTCAAGACGCTGATGGACGGGCTGACGTACCGGCGCTCCCGCGGCCAGAACATCCTGACCGTCCGCAAGGCCCTCTGATCAGTAGAGGACCTTATCCTCCCCGTTGATCTGGATCAGCCGGTCGATCTCGCGCAGGATGAGCTCCCGGCGGGTGAGGACGGCCTGGATCTCGTTGTCCGACAGGGTTTTCCCGACGACGGCCCGGATCGCGGCGAAATCGAGGGCCTTGATCCGGTCGACCAGCGCGCGCGGCAGCTCGCTCATGAGCTTAGGGCCGTCGGGACTGCGGACCGAGAAGATGAGGTTCTTGGTGAACTTACCGGCCGTCCGGAAGGACCGGGAGTGGTCGATGAGGACCATCCGCCAGTCTGGCGTGATCAGGATCTGGTTGGAGTGTCGATCCTCGTTGGCGATGAGGTTGTCCCACAGTCTCTGAAGATAGGTCGCCCGGTTCCATCCGAAGATCTTGATCTGGGGCATCTTGATCTTCTTCTCTTCGCGGTCCCGAAGCGACATGCAGTCGTCGATCCAGTACTGACAGGAGCCCCGCTCGTCGCGGAAGACGCGCTCGACCGTGGGCGGGACCATGCCCAGTCCCAGGTGCTTGTCGAGGAGGTAGGCGGCGATCTCGTAGGTCCAGCCTTCCCAGTAACCGCCCATGCGGCCCTGAGCGTTCTTCCACAGCGCCCGGTGGGTGACGTCACCCTTCTTGAGGGTCAGGACCCACGGCGAGGTGACGGCTTTGGCGCCGCTCAGCTGCTGGCTGGAGACGACCTCCGCGGTCCTGAGGAAGTCCTCGCACTGTTCCCGCCGGGCCAGCTCGTCGGCGAGGAACTGGCGGGGGGACAGCGCGGCGGCCAGGAGGCACCCCGCCGCGGCGAAAGCGATCGTCAGCCCGGTCGTAACGAGTGTTTTTTTCAATAGAGCACCTTATCCTCTCCCTGTTCCTCGATCATCAGACCGATCTCGTCGAGGAGGAGCTTGCGGCGGGCGATGATGGACCGGATCTCCCGGTCCTTGAGGGTCGACCCGACGGCCGCTTTGATGTCCTCGAAGGTCAGGGCCCGGACCTTCTCGACGAACCAGCGGGGCAGGCGCCGGAACAGCCAGGGCGTGCCCTGCGCGGAAATCTTGAGCCCGTTCCGGCCGAACATCAGCCGCTCGGTGAATTCCGGCGTCGAGCGGAAGGCCCGGGAGTGATCGAAGATGATCACCCGCCAGTCCTCGGTGTACAGGATGTTCTGCTGGGTCCGGTCTTCGTTGGCGATGAGGCTGTCCCAGGCCCGGGTCAGCCACTTCATCTTCTCGGTGCGGTCCACGGCTTCGTCGGGGATGCGGATGCCCTCCTCGACGATCTTGAGCAGGCTGTACTTGTTCTCGGCCCAGAGGACGAGCGCGCCAGGCTTGCCCTGGAACTCGCGCTCGACCGCCGGCGGGACCATGTTCAGGCCGATGAGCTTGTCGAGCCGGTAGGCCGCGATCTCGTACTGCCAGCCTTCGAGGAAGCCCTGTTGGACGCCGCTCGGGTTCTTCCAGGCGGCCTTGAACTCCGTGTCGCCCTTCTTGAGATAGAGCTTGAAGGGCTTGGTCACGCCCTCGCCGATGGGTTCGGAGCGGACGATGTCGGCCGTCCGGAGGAGCTCCTCCTGGGCCTCCCGCTGGGCGATCTGTTCTGGCAGGAACTGGGCCGACAGGCCGCCGGCCCCGGCCGCGACGGCCAGCGCCAGCGTCGCGAGAACGGCGATGCGTTTCATGATCCCCTCCCCGCCGTCGAGGCGGCCATCGAAAATGATACCCCTCAACGGGACGGCTTTCAAGAGGCGGCCGCGGCGGCGGCGTCGGCCGCTTTCCTGCGCCTCCGGTAGGCCGGTATGAGCTTGAGACAGACGCCGATCAGAACGACGAGGACGGCCACGTTGATCAGGGCGTAGCGCTCGATCGGCAGCCCCAGGAGCTGGGTGCCGGCCAGGACGGCCAGGGCCGAGAGCGTGTCGCCGCCCCGGACGAAGAAGGTATCGATGGCCGCCTTGGCCTTGTACTTTTCCTCCCTCTTGGTGACCAGGAAGAGCGCGGCCTTGGTCGTGTTCTGGAGCGAGTAGTCGGTGCCGTTTTCGAAGGCTTTGACCCCGCGGACGACGGCGAGCACCGCCCCGAAGGAGATCAGGGCATAGCCCCCCAGCGCGATGAGAGGCAGGAAGAGCAGGGCCCCGCCGACCCCGACCCACTTGAAGACCCGGGAGACCAGGAAGAGCTGGATGACGAGCGCGATCAGATTGGTCAGGAACTGGTAATCCATGAAGGCGTTGTGGATGGCTTTGCCGACCGACCTCTTGGGGAGGGCCGGCGACGCGGCCGGCAGGCCGTCCGGCAACGGGCCCTCCGCCGGCGCCGCGGCCGTGATCGAATTCCGGAGCGTGACGTCGGACATGATGAATTCGCCGGTCGCGTTGACGAAATTGTACAGGCCGATCATGACCGCGATGAGCAGGAGATAGCGGCTCTTGAAGACGAGGCGGAAACCGCCGCCGGCCTCGAGGGGCTGTTCCTGGACGCAGGGCTTCGCCGCCGCCCCGGCGACCCCCGGCCCTCGCTCCTCGCGGGTCCTGCGGACGTCGCGGCGGTGGATCGTCCGGGCCAGGACGATGCAGAGGAAGAGCAGGCCCCCGGCGATGAGCATGAGCTTGAATTCCCAGTTCCCCCCCAGCCCGTTCCTCAGCGATTTCATGAAGGGCAGGGTGGCGATGAGCCCGCCCAGCGTCGCGCCCAGGGCGACGAGCGGAAAGGTACGCTTGCCGGCCTCATCCGAGTAGAGGTCGTTGGCGAAACCCCAGAACTGGGCGATGACGAAGTAATTGAAGATGCCGACCCAGACGAAGAACAGGATGCCCATGGGCTTTTTGGCCATGCCGCCGGCGTGGAGGATGTAGAATAGCCCGAGGTTGGAGATGAAGAACGAGGTCGTCCAGGTGATGAGGACGTGCCGCGGGACCCTGGAGGCCAGGCGGCTGAAGGCCTTGATGACGAAGACGAACAAGACCGCCTGCGCACCGCTCAGGCAGCTCTTGATGACGGCGGAGTTCTTGTCGACGAGGAGGAGGGACTCGCGCAGCGGCTTGAGGATGTAGTAGGCCATGAGAAGAAGGAAGACGTTGAGGGCGAGCAGGAGCGCCTTGCCCGCTTCGCCGCGGCGGATGTCGGCGAAGAGCCTGAGGAACCGGTAGCCGGGCGGGTATCGGTCGGGCATCGGCACCCCCTCTCCGCGCTATCAGAAGAGGACCTTGTCCTCCCCGTTGACCTTGATCTGCGTCTGGATGAGCTGGACGACGATCTTGCGCCGGGCGTTGAGCGCCCCGACCTCGTCGGCGTTCAGGTAACGGCCCAGGTAGTCGGCGACGACCCGGTCGTCCCAGGCGAGGAGCTTCCGGTAGAGGAGCCGCGTACACTTCCGGACCGTACAGTGGGGGACGTCGTCCTTCTTGGGAGCGAAGGCCTCCGAGAAGTCGATCCGGTAGACCCGGCCGTCCGCGCCGCCGATCAGCGTGTCCTTCTCGTTGCGGCAGTCGTCGTAGACGAGATTCTGGAAGACGAGGAGGTCGGCCATGGCCCTTTCATTGTAAGCCGGGTCCTCGGGCGGAATGCGTTTCTCCTTGCGCTCGGATTCCGACATGGCGTTGCCGATGAAGACCTGGAGGGCGCCCGGCGTATCGGCGATCGCGCGCTCGACGATCGGCGGGACCAGCCCGAGCCCGAGGTACTTGTCCAGTGCGTAGGCGGCCAGGTCGTACTTGTAGCTGTCGGGCAGCGGATCGGGCCGCCTCCGGTCGACGTACCGGAACACGG
The DNA here is from genome assembly GCA_041736225.1 of Candidatus Aminicenantales bacterium. GTDB lineage: Bacteria > Acidobacteriota > Aminicenantia > Aminicenantales > Saccharicenantaceae > RBG-16-66-30. Next base: position 11,505 of record JBGSUG010000250.1, read on the forward strand.
CGGGATAGACCTTGCCCCGGGATTCCAGGGTGAGCCTCCAGGCGTCGGTCCGGCCGCCCGGGCCGGGCTCCCGGCTCTTGACGACCGCGGTCTTGAGGAAATTCTCGAATTCTTTGGGGGCCAGGGGCCTCTGCATCGGCGCCCTGTGGCCGCTGGTTTGGAAGGCCGCTTCCTCGGTCTCCCCCCAGAGCCGGAACTCGCCGTCGGCGATGATCAGGGCGGAGGGCACGCCGCCGTAGCTCCCGGAGATCCCGGTGTCTATGATCCAGACCTTGTCCTGGAAGCGGGCGACGTCCTTCCGGCTGATGGAGGGGCTCGAGCCCCCGCTGAGACGGTTGTAGAAATAGCTGTGTCCCACGACCATGACCCGGGCCCCGAGGTTGGCCAGGATCCGGTCGATCTCGGACTGGGCCGCTTCCCCCTTGGTGGCGAGTCCGCGGAACCAGAGCGGGCTGTCGGGCTCGTAGACGATCTTCGGCTTGAAGGACCCGCTGTATTTCTGGGGATTGCGCATCCGGCCCTGGAAGAACTCGAGCTCGGAGCGCATGACGGCGTTCATCTCGCGAAGCGACCACCGGGAGAACTTTTCGCTGATTCCGGCATGGGCGTAGATGACTCCGTCGATCATGATGACGGCGTTCTTTCGCATGAGCCAGTCGCCGCAGGTGTCGTTGAAGCCCTCGACGTAGGCGTGCCGGGCCTCGGGGTTCCGGCGGGCGATCGTCCTCTGCCAGTAGGAGAGGAGGGCGTCCTCGGCGGCCGCCTCCGATCCGGGCTCCTGGAAGATCCGGCGCTCGGCCGGGGGCAGCGTCCGGATGTACTCGGCTTCCCGGGCCAGGCGGAATTCCTCCGGCAGGAAAGACAGGAACTGCTCGACTGTGATGTAGCCGGGGTAATCCCAGGCGATCCCCGTGATGTTCATCTCCTCGTGGTTGCCGAGGAGCGTGTGGACCATCCCCCCCGCGGCCGCGGCTTCCCGCTCGAGGCGCATGAGGAGGTCGAAGATCTTCCGGGCGTCGGGACCCCGATCCATGATGTCGCCCAGTTGGACGAGGTGGGATCTCCCGCCCGTCCAGCGGAGATCGCCGTCGATGAGGCCGACCTCCGGATGGGAGAGGATGAAGACGAATCGGTCGAAGTCGCCGTGGAGGTCGGCGACGGCCACGACGCGCTCGACCCCCGTCCACTGGTACGGGATGTCGGCGGCGGGGCCGGCCGTTTCGGCTCCGAGGATGGGGGAGACGAAGGGCGAAAACAGGACGAAGAGCAACCCCAGGGCCGAAAGAAATTGCCCCGAACGAACCTTGCTTCTGCGCCACATAGAACTGCATCCTTTATAGCCCTTTTCCCGGCCGGAATCAAGAGGCCGGGCGGGGGGCGATTGACTCTCCGCCGCGCCTGCTGGTATCCTGAGCGCGACGACACGCCGGGGAGAAAGGACGAGCGACGATGAGGCGACGACGCTGGGCGGTCATCCTGCCGGTTTTCGGGATCCTGCTGGCCGGCTGCCGCGGTCCCGGGCGCCCGGCCGCTCCCGAGGCGGCGGCCCCGGTCGAGGTCAGGCCTGGCGTCGAGGTCTTCCTCGAAAAGCACCTCGACCTCGTCAAAGGCAAGAGGGTCGGCCTCATCACCAACCCGACGGGCACCGACTCGCGCTTGGCGACGACGGTCGACCTGTTCCTCGGGAATCCGGAGGTCAGGCTTGTCGCCCTTTACGGCCCCGAACACGGAGTCCGCGGGGACGCCCAGGCCGGACAATACGTGCCCTTTTATGTCGACCGGAAATACGGGCTGCCGGAATATAACCTTCCGGTCTTCAGCCTCTACGGCCAGTCGATGAAGCCCGAAGCCGGGATGCTCAAGAATATCGACGAGTTCATGCGTTCTTTCGATACCAAGGAGACGGGTAAGGCCCCGGAAGGAGCCATGGTCGAAGGGATCGACGTCATGATGTTCGACATCCAGGACGTCGGGACGCGGGTCTACACCTACGTCGCGACCATGGCCTACAGCATGCAGGCGGCGGCCGAGAACGGGATCGAGTTCATCGTCCTCGATAGGCCGAACCCCGTCAACGGGGAGGACATGGAAGGGCCCATCCTGGAATACCCCGAGTTCAGCTCCTTCATCGGCCTCTTTCCCATCCCCGAGCGGCACGCCATGACGATCGGGGAGCTGGCCCGGATGTTCAACGACAAGTTTCTGGCCCGCAAGGCCAAGCTGACGGTCGTGCCCATGGAAGGATGGAAGCGGGAGATGTGGTTCGACCAGACCGGGCTGCCCTGGATCATCCCGTCGCCCAACATGCCCACGCTCGACACCGCGACCGTCTACCCCGGACTGGTGATGATCGAGGGGACCAACATGTCCGAGGGCCGGGGGACGACGAAACCGTTCGAGCTTTTCGGAGCGCCTTGGATCGATGGCTTCGATTTGGCGAGGACCCTCAACGGGCTGGGCCTGCCCGGCGTCCGTTTCCGCGAGGCCTGGTTCACCCCGTCCTTCTCCAAGTTCCAGGGTCAGCTATGCAGCGGCTGCCAGGTCCACGTGACGGACCGGCGCGCCTTCAGGCCGTTCTCCACGGCCCTTTACATCATCAAAACGGTCAGGGACATTAACCCGGGGAAATTCGAGTTCCACGCGGACTACTTTGATCAGGTCATGGGCACGGCCTCGGTCCGCAAGGCGCTCGAGGCGGGGACCGACGTCGCGACCATCCTGGCCAACATCGAGCCCGGCCTGGCCGCCTTCGCCGAGCTCCGCAAGCCGTATTTGCTCTATTGACGCTTCCGGAAGGGACCTGGTCTTCACATACGCCGTTTCCCGCCTAGGGATGTGAAGACCAGGTCCCTTCTTTTCTTTGTTTTGTCCAGGTTCTTTGCTAAAATAAATGCCTTTCCCCATCGCGGGACCATCACCCGTACAGGAGAGTGACGAGATGGCGACGAAGACTCCCCATTACGCGTTATCCAATCCGCTTTCGCTCCTGCTGGATAAGCCCGCCTCCGACTTCACCCGGGCCGACCTGCTCAAGGTCGTCGAGACGAAAAACGTCGAGCGCATCACCTTCCATTACCTGGCCATCGACGGCAAGCTCAAGGAGATGACCATTCCCGCCTCCGACCGCTATCACCTCGAGGCCGCCCTGGCCGAGGGCGAGCGGGCCGACGGCTCGTCCCTGTTCAAGGGCATGGTCGACATGGCCCTCTCGGACCTCTACGTCGTTCCGAAGTTCCGCTCGGCTTTCTTCAATCCGTTCGAAGAGGGCAGCCTCGACTTCGTCTGCCGCTACCTGACGCAGAACGGGACCCCCGCGCCCTTCACGCCGGACAGCATCCTGGCCCGGGCCGCCGCGATCTTCCGCAAGGCGACCGGCCTCCAGCTCAACGCCATGGGCGAGCTCGAGTTCTTCCTGCTGACCAACCCTCCCGACCGGTCCTTCCCGGTCGAGGCCCAGCGCGGCTACCACGGTTCGGCGCCGTTCACCAAGAGCGGCCCCATCCTCCACGAGATGGTCGGCCACATCGCCCGCGTCACGGGGGCGGTCAAGTACGCCCACGGCGAGAACGGCGTCATCGACGGCGTCCGCAGCGATGTCGCCGAGATCGCCGGGCGCCTGGCCGAACAGCTCGAGATCGAGTTCCTCCCCCGGCCGATCGAAGACGCGGCGGACGACCTCGTCCTCGGCCGCTGGATCATCCGCAACACCGCCTTCCGCAACGGCGCGGTGGCCACCTTCACGCCCAAGCTCGAGGAGGGCGTCGCCGGGAGCGGACTGCATTTCCACCTGGAGCTCGAGAAGGACGGCCGCAACGCCATGCGGGGCGCCGACGGCAAGCTTTCGCTCGAGGCCCGCAAGCTCATCGGCGGGCTCTGCGAATACGCCGATTCCCTGACCGCCTTCGGCAACACCGTCTCCTCGGCCTACCTCCGCCTGGTCCCGAACCAGGAGGCGCCGACCCGGATCTGTTGGAGCGACCTCAACCGCAGCGCCCTCATCCGGGTCCCGCTCGGCTGGAGCGATGCCGGCAACCTGTCCCGGAAGGTCAACCCGGCGGACACCGCCGAGTACACCGACGAGAGGGGAGGCCGCCAGACGGTCGAGATCCGCAGTCCCGACGGCAGCGCCATGATCCACCTGACCCTGGCGGGCATCGCCATGGCCGCCAACTGGGCTTTCAAGGGCGACCTGGCCCTGTTCAAGGACTACGGCCCGCTCGAGCTCGCCGACGATCTCTACGTCAAGGGCAACATCTTCGCCGACAAGGAGCTGCTCAAGCGGCTGCCCGTGCTGCCGGCGAGCTGCGTCGAGTCGAGCCGCGTCCTGCTCCAGAAACGGGTCCACTACGAGCGCGACGGCGTCTTCCCGGCGAGCGTCATCGACTACGTGGCCGGGATGCTCCAGGCCGAGAACGACGAGTTCATGAACAAGAAGCTCACGGACCTTCCGGCCCACGACCGGCTGCACGAGATCCGCAAGATCATGCACAAGGACCTGCACAAGAATTGAGCCGCGACACGATGAACTCGCGCGAGAGGTGGCTGGCCCTGTTCGCCGGCGAGAAGCCGGACCGGGTCCCGACCGACTACTGGGCGACGCCCGAGTTCGACCGCGAGATCATGGTCCGCCTCGGCTGCCGGACGAGGCACCAGATGCTCGACCGGCTCGGCGTCGATTACGAAGTGCGGCTTCAGCCCCGCTACGCCGGCCCGCGGCTGCCGCGGATGCAGGACGAGTTCGGCCGGCGTTTCCGGAGCGTCGGCTATGGGACCGGGTCCTATCGCGAGTGCATCCACTTTCCCCTGGCCGGGTTCGGATCCGTCGCGGAGATCGAGAAAAGCTATGCCTGGCCCACCGCGGACTGGTGGGACTTCGGCGTCATCCCCGGTCAGGCCCGTCGTGCGGCCGGCCATCCCCTCCGCGGCGGCGGCTCGGAGCCCTTCCTCATCTACAAGGAGCTCCGCGGCATGGAGCAGGCCTTCGTCGATCTCGTCGAGAACCCCGACATCGTCCATTACTGCCTGGACAAGCTGTTCGGACTGGCCTACGACTGTGCCGTCCGGATCTACGAAGCCGTGCCCGGGCGGGTCGACATCTCGTACATCGCCGAGGACATGGGCGGCCAGACCGACCTGATGATCTCGGTCCGCCATATCCGCGAGTTCCTTCTGCCGGGGATGAAGCGGATGATCGATCTCGCCCACCAGGCCGGCGCCCACGCCTTCCACCACAACGACGGCAGCTGCTGGCGCATCATCCCCGATATGATCGGGCTCGGCATCGACCTGCTCAACCCCCTCCAGTGGCGCTGCCCGGGGATGGAGCGCGAGCGGCTCAAGAAGGAGTTCGGACCGCACATCGTCCTCCACGGCGGCATGGACAACCAGTACACGCTGCCTTTCGGAACGGTCGACGAGGTCCGGCGCGAAGTCGAGGACAACCTCCGGATCCTGGGGGAGGGCGGCGGCTACATACTGGCGCCCTGCCATAACATCCAGGCGATCACGCCCGTGGAGAACGTCCTCGCGATGTACGACGCCGCACGCGAGCTCGGCCGGCTCTAACGACCCGGTCCCGTCCGCCGCGCCTCGAAGTCCGGCGTCAGGTGCTTCCAAAGCTCATTGAAGCGGGCCTGGAGATCCGCGTAAAGAGCCGCGTTCTTCGTTTCGGGCTCGGCGGCGAGCCTGTCCTTGGCCACCCAACGGCCGGCGATGTCGGCGAGGACGACCTTCTCGCCGGCGGCCAGGCGCCAGTTCCAGACGGATTGCAGGGCCGCGCCGTAAGCCGCGGCCTCCGGCTCCTTAAGCGTCACGACGGGCGTGCCGAAGACGTCGGCGACGACCTGGAGCCAGAGGCGGCTTTTCGCCCCGCCGCCCGTCGCCCGGATCTCGGACGGCTCAAGGCCCAGGCCCTTCATCCGGGAAAAGCCGTAGCCCAGGTTGAGGACCGTGCCCTCCATGACCGCCCTGACGATGTGCGCGGTGTCGAAGTTGCCGCGGTCGAGCCCGAAAAAAACGGCGCTCGAGGAGGGCAGGACGGGCACGCGCTCGCCGTCGAGGAAGGGCAGGAAGAGGAGGCCGCCGGCGCCCGGGCCGGCCTTGCGGGCCAGCCGTTCGAGGACGGCGTTGTCGAGCTTGAAGAGCGACTTGACGACCTCGGTCGTGTTGGTGACGTTCATGGTGCAGAGGAGCGGCAGCCAGCCGCCCGTGCTGTCGCAGAAGGCCGCGATCTCTCCCTCGGGATCGAGGAATGGTCTGGCCGTGTGGGCGTAAACCGTCCCCGACGTCCCCAGGCTGAGCGTGCAGACACCGGGCTTGACGTTGCCGCTCCCGATCGCGCCCATCATGTTGTCGCCGCCGCCGGCCGCGACGAGGACACGGCCGAAGCCGAACCGCGCGGCCATCCGCTTCGTCATCGTCCCGGCGGGTTCGCGGGGAGGGGAGAGCGGC
>JBGSUG010000287.1:0-2851 GCA_041736225.1 Candidatus Aminicenantales bacterium
GACCCGCGCCGGGCTCGCCTGGAGGCTCGCCGCAGGCGTCGCTATGGCCGCCGTCGTCTCCCTGGCCGGATTCTGGCTTCTCCGGGAGGTCGAGCGGCCGGGCTTCGACGCGATGGCCGTCGCGTCGGCCGACCGCTTCGAGATCGATTACGTCAACGTGGGCGGGGCGCCCGCCCAAACCTTCGTCTATCAGGCTCAGGGGACGGACACCGTCTTCGTTTGGGCTACAAAAACTCCGTAAGAGGAGGGGTGATATGAAAAAAGCATTTTGGCTGGCAGCCGCAATGGTTTTCGTCGGGCTGGGATCGATCGCCCCGGCCTTCGGCGGCGACGATGCGTCCCAGAGCGCCAAAGCCACGGTCGCCTCGTTCGAGCTGAAAATGAGGATCCTCGAGGGCGTCCGGGAAAAGGCGCCGGGGCAGCCCAAGCCCGTCACGTCATCGTATTTGACGTTCACGAAATTCGCCAACTACGAGCTCGAGGAGGACGTCAAGGCCGACCTCCAGATTAAAAAAGTCTACAATCTCGAGGACGTCGGCCTGTTGACCGAGGCCACGCTCGTGTGGGACAGGAACGGGAAGGCCGAAAAGGCCTTTCACATGTTCCGGATCAACGGCCACGAGTATGCGGTCTTCGTCACGCCGGGGAAGGTCGCCGGGCGCAACCAATTCCGGATCGAAGTCTTTGAACAGGAAGCGGCCAAGAAATCCAGTCTACTCGACACCGAATTCTCGCTGCCCGACAAGTCGGAGGCCGTCTTCGGTTTCGAGAACACCCAAATGAAGCCATACTTCATCACCCTGCGGGTCTCGCGCTGGGTCGGCGAGCCGGCCGGCGCCGGCGGCGCGGCGACAGGCGGTGTCGTCGGGGGGATGCTGAAGGCCGGGGGAGGCGAAAAGGTCAAGCCTCCCAAGCTCGTCAAAGATGTCCAGCCGATCTATCCGAAAGAAGCGGCCAAGGCCGGCATTGAGGGCGTCGTCATCATGGAAGCGACGACGGACACTTACGGGCGCGTCGCCGACGTCAAGGTCCTGCGGAGCATCCCCGCGCTCGACCAGGCCGCCGTGGACGCCCTCAAACAGTGGGTTTACGAGCCCATGATCGTCGACGGCAAGCCCAGGCCTGTCGTCTTCACGGTGACCATGCGCTTCAATCTGGACGACAAGAAGAAGCCGCAGGTGGAGGGCGCCGTCGGCGCCGTCGGCGGCGTCCAGGGCGGTGTCGAAGGAGGAGTCGAGGGGGGCGTCGGAGGAGGGGTTGCGGGCGTCGAGGCCGGCAAGCGGTTCGAGGGCGACGCCGTCCGGGCCGTCGGCAAGATCGAGCCGCCAAAGCTCGTCAAGATGGTCGATCCGGTCTATCCCGAGGTCGCCCGCCAGGGCCGGGTGGAAGGGATCGTCATCCTCGAGGCCAAGATTGATGAGGAGGGCAACGTCGTCGACGCCCGGGTCCTCCGCTCCATCCGAGCCCTCGATCAGGCGGCCCTCGATGCCGTCAAGCAGTGGAAGTACGAACCCCTGGTCATCGACGGGAAGGCGCACAAGGTCGTCTTCACCGTGACGGTCCGCTTCGTCCTCGACGAAGGCATCAAGAAGGACGTCATCAAGAAGTTCGCCCAGGGTGCAGTCAAGGCCGAAGGCGACATCCAGCCGCCCAAGCTCGTCAAGGAAGTCCCGCCCGTCTATCCCGAGGCCGCCCGCGTCGCCGGCGTCCAGGGCGTGGTCATCCTTTCCGTCAAGACCGATGAAACAGGAAAGGTCGCGGATACGATGGTCTTGCGCTCGATCCCGCTCCTCGACCAGGCGGCCATCGACGCCGTCCGCCAGTGGGCTTACGAACCGTTCGTCCAGGACGGCAAGGCCGTCCCGATCGTCTTCACCGTGACGGTCCGCTTCCAGCTGCAGTGAGGGCGCGGATCACTTGAGGCCGGAGATCCAGGCCTCGAGGACCCGGATCTCCTCCGCGGCCAGGGCCTTGCCGGGCGGCATGGGCTTCCCGGCGATGCCTTCCTCCCGCCGGACTTTCTTCATGAGGTAGCTCGTGCCGGGATCACCCGGGACGATGAGCTTCGCCTCCGGGACCTCGGTGCTCGGCACTTCGATCGCGGATGCGATCTTCGCCGGGATGAGGCTCAGCCCTTTGGGCGGTTTCGGCCCGGTGTGGCATCGGACGCAGTGCTTGTTGAATACGGACAGGACGTCCGCGGGGATGTCCCGGTCTCCCGGGACCGCGGCCTTCGACAAGACCGCGCCGGCACCGGCCAGTCCCAAAAGGGCCAGGATCAGGCATGCTTTCTTTTTCATCCGTTCCCTCCCTGTCCGAGTTTCGAATAATCGTATTCGGACCCCAGTAGGCTGTGCGGAATGAGGAAGACGACGAGCGTCACGAGCGACGCCGCGATGACGAACGGCCGGGCCGGCCGGCCCCCGCGGCCGGTGACCAGGGCCACGATCCAGGCCAGGAAGGCGATGAGCGTTTTATTGTCCGTCAGGTCCATGCCGAACGGGAAACCGGACCAGGCCACGCCGAAGGCGAACTTCTGCATGAGCGGCCCGAGGACGAATCCGCCGAGGAACATCAACCCGACCGTCCAGAGGACGAGCCGCCGCGGGTTCCGCTTCCTGTCGAGCGCGGCCAGCCCCGCCGCCGTCGAGAGGAGCATGGCCGCGAAGATGACCAGGACGTGGGGGACGAGGACCCAGGCCGGCACGGGGTCCTTGAAGCGCAGGACGGCCGGCTCGTAGCCGGTAAGCGACGCGGATGCGCCGTTCGCCGTCAGGGTGACCCGGTAGGCGACCTTGCCGGCCGCCGGCTGTTTCGGCAGGCGGGCGACGAGGCGGTCCCCTTCGCGGAC
>JBGSUG010000331.1:0-3671 GCA_041736225.1 Candidatus Aminicenantales bacterium
GGCTGGCGGTCCGGGACATGGAGGCCCGCGCCGCCGCGCTCCGGCCTCTCCGGGACAGGATCCTCGAGGAGCTGCCCCGGCGGATCGAGCACGTCGTCGTGACCGGCTCCAGGACCGACCGCCTGCCCCATCACGCCAGCCTCTGCGTCGAATTCGTCGAGGGCGAGGGCATGCTGCTGTTCCTGGACATGAACGGGATCGCGGCCTCGAGCGGGTCGGCCTGCACCTCCAAGGCGCTCAAGGCCTCGCACGTCCTCCTGGCCATGGGTTTCGACCACGCCACGGCGCAGGGTTCGCTCGTCTTCAGCCTCGTCCACCCGAGCACCGGAGAGGACGTCGACGCGCTGCTCGAGGTCTTTCCGCCGATCGTCGAGAGGCTGCGGAAGATGTCGCCGCTCTACACGGCGTTCCTGAAAGAGAGAGGATCATGATGTACAGCGACAAGGTCATGGACCATTTCGCCAATCCCCGCAACGTGGGCGTCCTCGCCGACGCCGACGGCGTCGGCCAGGTCGGCAACCCCGTCTGCGGCGACATGATGACGTTCTACATCAAGGTCGACGGCGACCGGCTCGCCGACGTCAAGTTCCAGACCTTCGGCTGCGGGGCGGCCATCGCCGTCTCCAGCATGGTCAGCGAAATGGCCAAGGGCAAAACGCTCGACCAGGCCCTGTCCATCACCAACGATCTCGTCGCCGAGGAGCTCGGCGGCCTGCCGAAGAACAAGATGCACTGCTCCAACCTCGGCGCGGACGCGCTCCACGAGGCCATTAAGAACTACAGGGACCGGAAGGCGGGGGTGGCCCCGGCGGCCAAGCCGGAGGCGGACCATCATGAACACGACGGCGGCGCCTGCCCCTACTGCGATTCGGCCCTCGAGGAACAGGACAAGAAGTTCTGCCGGGCCTGCCGGGTGGAGTTCGAGGAGTGCCCGGCCTGCGGCGGCATCACCAAGAAGGGCGACAAGACGTGCCTCCACTGCGGCGCGCCTCTCGGGCCGAAGGGTTGAGTTGGTGACCCGGCCCGCTGGCGAGGAGGAGGCATGAGGACGGAGGAGATGCTGTCCCGGATCGCCGACCTGAAGAAGCGGAAGAACGCCGTCATCCTGGCCCACAACTACCAGATCCCCGAAGTCCAGGACGCGGCCGACTTCACCGGCGACTCGCTCGAGCTCAGCCGGAAGGCGGCGGGACTCGACGCCGCCACGATCGTCTTCTGCGGCGTCCAGTTCATGGCCGAGACCGCCGCCGTCCTCGCGCCGGGCCGGACCGTGCTCCTGCCCGAGATCGAGGCGGGCTGTCCCATGGCCGACATGATCAACGGCCGCGAGCTCCGCGCCTGGAAGGAAAGCCATCCGGGGCTCAAGGTCGTCTGCTACGTCAACACGAGCGCCGAGGTCAAGGCGGAGAGCGACATCTGCTGCACTTCCGGCAACGCCCTGGCCGTCGTCCGGTCCCTGGGCGTCGCGAAGGCCCTCTTCGTCCCCGACCGGAACCTGGCCGCCTACGTCGCCCGGGAAACGGGCGTCGAGCTCATCGCCTGGGACGGCTACTGCCACGTCCACAACCGGTTCACGCCGAAAGACGTCCAGGACGCCCGGGCCATCCATCCGGGGGCCGAGGTCTGGGTCCATCCCGAATGCCCCCTGGACGTCATCGATGCCGCCGACCGGGTCCTGTCGACGGGCCAGATGGTCCTCGAAGCCCGGACCACGAAGCGGCCGGAGATCGTCATCGGCACCGAGAAGGGCATCCTCTACCGCCTGGCGAAGGAGAATGCCGAGACCGCCTTCTTCCCGATGAGGGAGACCGCGCTCTGCCCCCACATGAAGATGACGACCCTGGCCAAGGTCCTGCGGGCCCTCGAAACGGACACCTGCCGGGTGGAAGTCCCCAAGGACATCGCCGACCGGGCCCGCGGATCCATAGAGGCCATGCTCAGGATATTCTGAATAATCATCCCAGAGGAGGTTTCCGCATGAAGAAAATGACCGAAGAGAACGTCAAGGCCGCACTGGCCGGCGAGAGCCAGGCTCACGTCAAGTACGCCGCCTTCGCCGAGAAGGCCGCCGCCGAAAAGCTGCCCAACATCGCCCGGGCCTTCAAGGCCAACTCCTACGCCGAGCAGGTCCACGCCACCAATTACGTCAAGACCCTGGGCGCCCTTGGCACGACCAAGGACAACCTGGCCGCGGCCGTCGGCGGCGAGACCTTCGAGATCGAGGAGATGTATCCCGCTTTCATCCTCGTCGCCGAGTCCCAGGGCGAGAAGAAGGCCGCGATGTTCCTCAACGCGGCCTTGGCCGCCGAGAAGGTCCACGCCGGCATCTACAAGGCCGCCCAGGCCGCCGTCGACGCGGGCCGGGACATCGACTTCAAGGCCATCCACGTCTGCGGCGCCTGCGGCTTCACCATGGAAGGCGACGCCCCGGACAAGTGCCCCGTGTGCGGCGCCCCGAAGGATAAGTTCGTCACGTTCTGAAGGCCGTCTCGGCCGAAGGAGGTTTCCATGTCCATCGATAAGGATCTCGCGGCTTGGCAGGTCCTCGGCGTGGCCATCCGGTCCGAAGTCGACGCCGCCGCTTTCTACACGCGCCTCCAGGCACGGGTGAAGAACCTTCTCCTCGTCCAGAAGCTCAAGTTCCTGGCCCTCGAGGAAGAGCATCACCGGAAGATCCTCGAGCGCCTGCTCGGCCAGCGGTATCCCGACAAGCCCGGGGACGTCCCCGAGGCTTCGCTGATGCCCCCGATCGGGGTCGCGCTCCCTGCGGATCCGGCCGTGCCCGAGCTGTTCCAGGCCGCGCTCGAGGCCGAAGAGATCGCCGAGGCGTACTACAACGACGCCGCCGCGAGGGTCGAGGACGAGGCCGGCCGGAAGATCCTGGCCTACCTCGGCCGGGTCGAGCGCAGCCATCAGGCCATGATCAAGTCCGAGCTCGATCTCATCGTCCGGTTCCCCGATTACTACAACGTCGAGGACTTCCACATCGGCGAGGAACTCTTCCACGTCGGGCCCTGAGCGGGCCGCGAAGGAGGCTGCGATGGAAGGCGCCGCGCGGCGCATCGGCCCCATAGTCCGGCTCCTGCGGCGGCATTACCCGCAGGCGCGGACGGCCCTCGAATTCGGCAACCCTCTCGAGATCCTCGTCGCGACCATCCTGGCCGCGCAGTGTACGGACGAGCGGGTCAACACGATCACGCCGGGGCTCTTCCGCAGGTACCCGACGGCCGCGGACCTGGCCCGGGCCGAACATGCCGAGCTCGAGGCGATCGTCCGCTCGGCCGGGTTCTTCCGGAACAAGGCCAAGTCCATCGTCGGAGCCGCCCGCCGGATCGTCGAGGTCTACGGCGGCTTCGTCCCGGACTCGATGGAAGAGCTCGTCACCCTGCCCGGGGTTGCCCGCAAAACGGCCAACATCGTCCTCTCGGCGGGCTACGGCAAGGCCGAGGGCATCGCCGTCGACACCCATGCCGGGCGCCTCGCGCGGCGGCTCGGGTTGAGCCGCGAGGAGGACCCGGTCAAGGTCGAGCGCGATCTCATGGCGCTCCTGCCCCGTAAGGATTGGCTCGACTTCAACGTCCTCCTCGTCGAGCACGGCCGGGCTCTCTGCCGGGCCCGCAAGCCGGACTGCCCGGCGTGCTTCCTCGCCGGGCTCTGCCCGTCGGCCGGGG
>JBGSUG010000386.1:0-3252 GCA_041736225.1 Candidatus Aminicenantales bacterium
GATCAGCACGATGGCCAGCGCGCCCTGGACCGCCGTCATCCGCGACGGCAGGGGGATGCAGTTCCGTTCCGGCGCCAGCGTGAGCTCGGCCATGCCGCCGGTGAGCTCGCCGTAATGCCCGAGGAACAGCTGTTTCCGGCAGGTGTGGGGGCGGCCCGTCCGGCACTGGTCGCAGTTGCCGCAGGAGACGGCCGGCTCGATGACGACCGTATCACCGGGCTTGACCCGGGCGACCTTCCGCCCCACCTCGGTGACGACGCCGGCGCACTCGTGACCCGGGATGAAGGGATACTTGACCTTGTCGGCGCCGACGGAATCCGAGAGGTAATAGTGGAGATCGCTGCCGCAGACGCCGACGGCCTGGCTGCGGACGAGGACGTCGTCGTCCCGGGCGATGCGCGGCGCCGGCGTCTCGCGGACCTCGATCGACCGGACGCCGGTGAGGAACGCGGCTCTCATGGTCAGAACGGGTTCTCCGTGGGATAGAGCATACCGGCCGGACGGTTGAACGAGAGGTCCTCGACGCCGAGAATGCGCATGGCCGCCCACAGCGTCTTGCCCGCGGGCGCGAAGGCGACGGCCGTGTGGTGGGGGTAGCGCTTCTCGATGAGCACGTGGCGGTAGAACCGGCCCATCTCCCGGATGCCGATGACGCCGATGCCGCCGAAGGACTTCGGATCGATGTCGAGGACCTCGCCCTCGGCCATGTAGGACCGTAGGACCGTGTCGGCGGTCGACTGGAGCCGGAAGATGGTGACGCCGCCCGTTTTGATGCGCCCCTCGAGCGTGCCCCGGGTGACGTTCGGGTCCTTCCCGGGCTCCATCAGCCGGTGCATGATGAGCTGGTAGCGCATCGCCGGGTCGAACAGGCACGGCACCGGCGTGTTGCCGCAGTGGAAGCCCATGAACAGGTCGGTGGGCTTGTAGCCCTTCATGGCTTTCTTCGCCCCGGCGATCATGTCGTAGGGGACGGTGTTGTTGATGTCCAGGATGGTCGTCGGCAGCTCCGTCGCGCAGGCGCAGATGTACTCGCTCAGGGCGCCGTAGATGTCGACCTCGCAGGAGACGGGGATGCCGCGCGAGGCCAGGCGCGAGTTGACGTAGCAAGGAACGAAGCCGAAGTAGCTCTCGAAGGCCGGCCAGCACTTGTCGGCGAAGACGCCGTACTGCGACGCGCCCAGGTTCGCCTCCATGAACTTGAGCAGGGCCACTTCGAACCGGGCCAGCTTGTTCAGGATGTCGGGGTACGTGTTCCCGGCCCCGAGCTCCTTGGCCATGTCGGCGGCGACCGCCTTGACCTTGGGGTCGCCCTCGGCCTTGCGGAAGATGTCGTAGAGGTCGAGCTCGCTGTTCTCCATGATCTCGACGCCGAGGTCGTAAAGGGGCTTGATCGGCGCGTTGCAGGCCAGGAAGTCCTGCGGCCGCGGCCCGAAGGAGAAGATCTTGAGCTTTTTCAGGCCGAGGACGATGCGGGCGACGGGCGCGAACCCAGCGATCATACCGGCGATCTCCTCGGGCGTCCCGACCGGGTATTCGGGGACGTGGGGCCGGAGCTTGCGCAGGCCCATGTTGTAGGAGTTGTTGAGCATACCGCAGTAGGCGTCGCCCCGCCCGTCGACGAGGTTCTGGCCCGACTCCTCGGCGGCCGCCGCGACCATGACCGGCCCGTCGAACTTTTGGGCCAGGATGGTCGTCGGGCCTTCCGGTCCGAAATTGCCCAGGTAGATGACCAGGGCGTTGATGTTCTTGGCCTTGAGCTCCTCGAGCGCCTGGAGCGCGTCCTTCTCGTTCTCGACGACGGTCGGGATCCTGGCGATCGCCAGGCCGGCCTTGCGGCACTCCGCGGCGACGCGGAGCGAGCGCTTGCGGGAGAGCTCGATGGGGAAACAGTCGCGGCTGACGGCGACGAGCCCGAGCCGGACCTTGGGAATGTTAGTCATTGTCCTTCTCCTTCTTCTGCCCGTACGTGGCGTCCGGGCCGTGTTTTCTGCGGAAGTGCTTTTCCCGGATGGGTCGGTCGAGCGGCGAGAGGTGCGGATCGAGGATCATCGACCCGTAGGCCATCTTGGCCACCTGCTCGAGGACGAGGGCCGTCTCGACGGCTTCGGCCGGGGTCCGGCCCCAGGCGAAGGGCCCGTGGCCGGCGACGAGTACGGCCGGGAGCTCGAGCGGATCGAGGCCCGCGAAGCGCTCGACGACGACCTTCCCCGTATTTTGCTCGTAGTCGGTTGCCACTTCGGCTTCGCGGAGAAGCCGGGTCAGCGGCACGGGGCCGTGGAACTGGTCGGCGTGGGTCGTCCCGAAGCAGGGGATGTCGCGGTGGGCTTGGGCGAACATCGTGGCGTATTCGCTGTGGGCGTGGGCGATGCCGCCGATCGACGGGAAGGCCTTGTAGAGCTCGACATGGGTCGGCGTGTCCGAGGAAGGATTGAGCCAGCCCTCGACCACGTGGCCCTCGAGGTCGACCAGGACGATGTCTTCGGCCTTCAGGTCGTCGTAGGGGACGCCGCTCGGCTTGATGGCGACGATGCCGCGGCGGCGGTCGATGCCGCTGACGTTGCCGAAGGTCAGGATGATTAGGCCGGACTTCGCCAGTTCCATATTGGCTTTGAAGACGGTTTCTTTGAGCTCGGGGAGCATGGTTATCGGCTCCTTTGGCGGTCCTTGAGGGCGAGGAGATCTTTCATGACGCGGTGCAGGTTCCCGCTCCAGGACTTCGTGCCGAAGGCGTCGTGGAGCTCGCTGTAGAGGGAGTAGAGCTCGAGGTATATTTTGTGGCGGGCGGCGTTCGGCTTGTAGATCGTGCGCTTGACGCCGCCCATGGCGGCTTGCGCTTCGGCGAAGGTCTCGTGGCCGTTGCCCTTGCGCCCGGCGGCGACGGCCCCGGCCATGGCCGCCCCCAGGGCGCAGGTCTGGGCCGAGCGGGCGACCTTCATCTCGAGGCCGGTGACGTCGGCGTAGATCTGCATGACGAGAGGGTTCTTCTCGGCGATGCCGCCGCAGTTGACGACGTCGCGGATCTTCACCCCGTATTCTTCGAATCGCCGGATGATGGTCAGCGCGCCGAAGGCGGTGGCCTCGATGAGGGCCCGGTAGATCTCCTCGGGCTTCGTGCGCAGGGTCAGGCCGAGAAGAAGGCCGGTCAGGCGCTGGTCCACGAGGACCGTCCGGTTGCCGTTGTGCCAGTCGAGGGCGAGGAGCCCGGATTCGCCGGGCGCGAGGGCGGCGGCCCCGCGGGTCAGCGCGGCGTGG
>JBGSUG010000005.1:0-2954 GCA_041736225.1 Candidatus Aminicenantales bacterium
CGCGGCGGCGTCGGCCGCCGGGGCCGGCTCTCCGGGTTTGGCCCCGGCCGGGGCGGGGGAGGCGGGCTTGGTCTTGAACGACGAAACGGCCGCCAGGCCTATCGGGCCCTGCTTGTCTTTATCCGCCGCGAACTTGACCTCCTTCTGGTCGAGCTCGCGCTCGGACCAGGAGTTGGGGCTCGTCTTGGCCAGGGCCGTCACCGTCGCCCCCTCGGGCTTGGTCTCGGCGATCTCGACCGATCGGGCGTAGGGGAAGAAGGTCGCGAAGCCGAATTTGTCCGTGATGGCGTGCGATTCGTACTCGCTGACGACGGGCATGAAGTAATCGCCGCCGAGGAGCCGGGAGACCGTGTCGACGACGATGTCGTTCTCGAGCTTGAAGCCGTAGTCGGCCAGGAAGAGCGGCAGCAAAGTCGGCGTCTCGGGATCGACCAGGAACAGAGAACGGCCGCCGTCCGCGAGATAGGCCCGGATCGTCTCGTATTCGTTCGGCATGAGGTCCTTCTGCGGCCCGGGGACGACGAGCAGGGCGCAGTCCTTCGGGAACCGGTCGGCCAGGGCCAGGCTCTGCTTCCGGACCTCGTAGCCGAGCTTCTCGAGCTCGGCCTTGGCGGTGGAATAGCCGTTGTCGCCCGTCTCGTCGACGGACTCCTCGCCGTGGCCCTCGAGGAAGTAGACGACCTTCTTTTGGGCCCGGGTCGCTTTGATCAAGGCGTTAGTCAGGTCCTCCTCGGAGGTCGTAGTGATGCGGCCTTCCTTGTCGCCGGCCTCGATGATGGTCGTCCCGTCCTGGGTGACGTCGTAGCGCTTGACCAGGCCGGGGTTCTTGTCGGGATCGACGAAGGTGTACTTGACCCGCCCGGAGTGGTAGGCGTAGAGCTTGAGCAGGCTCTCCATGGCCGCCCGGCCGTAGTTGCCCTCGCGGAAGAAGCCCGTGAAAGAGACGTCGGTCTTGAGGCCCTTGAGCACGGCGACCGACTGGCCGGACAGGCTGTGGAGCTTGGCCGCCGTGAAGTCCTTGCGGTAGTCGTGCTTGGAGACGAAGTAATTGACGAGGACCAGGATGGCCAGGACGAGAACGACGACGACCAGGAGATTTCCCGAATAGAGGAACGACTTGCGGGTGAACGAGCGCTTGAGCGCCTCCCGGTTGATGACGGCGTGCGCGGCGAGGGCCGCGAGGCCCAGGGCGCCCAGGACGAGGATGACGGTGTTGCGGTAGGGCCAGACGGTCGCGACGGCGAGGGCCGCGACGATGAGCCCGGCCGCGACGAGGTTGAGGTTCTTTTTCAGCTTGTCCATGGGATCACCTCCACCGTCTCGACTGGAGCGCGGAATGGGCCAGGAAGAGGCCGAAGGCGGACAGGCTCAGGAAGTAGACGGCGTCCTTGACGGCCAGGATGCCGCGGGCCATGTCCTCGAAGTGCTGGGAGAACGACAGGTAGCCGACGACGCTCTGCCAGGGGCCGCTGCCGATCTGGGAGAGCCAGTTGAGGACGAGCAGGAGCAGCAGCGTCAGAAAGGTCAGGATGGCGGCGACGATCTGGTTCTCGGTGAGCGCCGAGAAGAAGAGGCCGACGGCC
The DNA here is from genome assembly GCA_041736225.1 of Candidatus Aminicenantales bacterium. GTDB lineage: Bacteria > Acidobacteriota > Aminicenantia > Aminicenantales > Saccharicenantaceae > RBG-16-66-30. The sequence continues at coordinate 1,584 of JBGSUG010000005.1, forward strand.
AGCGCCGCGGCGCCGAGCAGGAACAGTCCGAGGTAGCCGGCGATCCAGGGCGCGAGCTCGGGATTGCCGAAGGCGAAGGCGAAAAGCGACAGGAGCGCCGTCAGGCCGAGCATGACGGCCAGCATGAACAGGGCGGCCAGGTACTTGCCCAGGACGATCTGGCCGACCGTCAGGGGCGAGGTGTAGAGGAGCTCATCGGTGCCGTTCTTCTTCTCCTCGGCCAGGAGCCGCATGGTCAGGAGCGGCACGAGCAGGATGAGGATGAGGACCATGTTGTGGAAGAGAGGGGAGAAGACCATCTCGTTGACGTTGATCTGCTGGGCGTAATAGGGGTTCTGGGCCATCTGCATGGCCTGGAGGTTGAACCACATGACCAGGTTGTAGAAGAAATAGCCGTAGATGAGGATGAAGGCGAAGAGGACGACGTAGGCGATGGGCGAGCTGAAGTAGGACCGTATCTCCTTTTTCGCGATGGACCAGATGTTCGTCATTGTTCGAGCCCTCCCGAGACGATCTTCATGTAGAGGTCCTCGATGCCCGCCAGGGACCGCATCTCGACGAGGCCGAGGCCCTTGTCGAGGGCCAGACGGGCGACGTCGTCGCGGAGGTCCCGGCCGCGGCCCCATTCGACCCGGATCTCGCCGCCCTCGACGGCGGCCTTCGCGACGCCGGGGACGCTCTGGAAGAGCGCCGCTTCTTCGGCCCCGCTGCGGCGCAGCCGGAGCACGACCCCGTCCATCTTCTCATAGGAGGCCGCGAGGTCGGCGAGCGACCCCGAAGCCATGAGCCGGCCCCGGTTGATGATGACGACCCCGTCGCAAACCTGGGTGACCTCGGGCAGGATGTGGGTCGAGAGCAGGATGGTGTGCTCCCCCCTGAGACCCCGGATGAGCTCCCGGATCTCGCGGATCTGGCCCGGGTCGAGGCCGATCGTCGGCTCGTCGAGGATGAGGACCTTGGGATCGTGGATCATGGCCTGGGCGATGCCGACCCGCTGCTTGAAGCCGCGGGAGATGTTCCTGATGAGCCGGCGCGCCTCGGATTTCAGGCCGGTCGATTCCACGACCCGGGCGACCGCGGCGCTGCGCTTGGCTTTGGGGACCTGCTTGATCTCGGCCACGAAGCCGAGGTAGGCCGAGACCGTCATGTCCATGTAGAGGGGGACGATCTCGGGCAGGTAGCCGATCGACCGCTTGACCGCGTCGGGCTGGTCGAAGACGTCGAAGCCGGCGACGGTCGCCCGACCCGACGTGGCCGGGAGAAAGCCGGTCAGGATGCGCATCGTCGTCGTCTTGCCGGCCGCGTTCGGGCCGAGCAGGCCCCAGATGCGGCCCGGCTCGACCTTGAAGGTCAGGTCGGAAACGGCGACGA
>JBGSUG010000049.1:0-2370 GCA_041736225.1 Candidatus Aminicenantales bacterium
CCGTCCCGCCGGCGAGCGCGGTCAGCCGGCCCAGGAACTCGCGGCGGTCCATCCCCCCGCGCGCGTAATCGTCGTAAAGGTCTCGGATCTCAGGGCTCATGGTGTTCCTCCCTCAGCCCCATCGTAAGGAAGGCCCGTCTCTCTGTCAATCGGGAATCGCCGGAAAATCGGGGACACGATCCCATTTCAAGAGAAATGGGATTTCCGGGAAGATGACGGACGGCCCCGGTTTGGTCTATAGTAGACGCATGATCGAAGCCACGCGGGGGAGGGGCGGCTTCGCCGCCGACGCGGAAGCCATCTGGCGGGCGGCCATCGCCGCCGTCGATCCGTGGGCCCTCATCCGGGAGAGCGTCGTCCGCGAAGGCGACATCGTCCGCGTCAGGGGGAAGGAGTTCGATCTCGCCGCGCACGACCGGGTCTTCCTGGTCTCCTTCGGCAAGGCCGCCGCGGCCATGGGCGAAGCGCTCGCCGGCCTCGTCGACGACCGGCTGACGTCCGGACTCGTCGTCGTCTCCGGGCCCGTCGCGGGCGTCCGCTCACGTCTCGAATACCTAGAGGCTTCCCATCCCACTCCCGACGCGCGGAGCGTCGAAGCCGGCCGCCGGGTCCTCGAGATCGCTTCCGGCGCAGGCGAGAAGGACCTCCTCTTCGTCTGCATCTCCGGCGGCGGCTCGTCCCTCCTGACCCTCCCGGCCGAAGGGATCTCGCTCGACAAGAAGCGCCGTCTCGCCGACGACCTCATGCGCGCGGGGGCGACCATCCGGGAGCTCAACATCGTCCGCAAGCACCTGTCCGCGATCAAGGGCGGACAATTGGCCCGGGCGGCCCACCCGGCGACGGTCGTCACGCTGGCCATATCCGACGTCGTCGGCGACGACCCCGGCACTATCGCCTCGGGCCCGACCCACTGGGACGCCTCGACTTTCGCCGAGGCGCGGGCCATTCTCGAGTGCTACGGGCTCTGGGACTCGGCCTCGGCCCTCGTCCGGGCCCGGTTCGAGGAGGGCGAGCGCGGCCAGGTCGAGGAGACCCTCAAGGAGGGCGATCCCGTCTTCGAGCGCGTCCGCACCTTCGTCGTGGGCGACAACATGACCGCCCTGCGGGCCGCGAAACGCGAGGCGGAGAAGCGCGGCTTCGAACCGATCTTCCTGTCGTCGAGCGACAGCGGCGAGGCCCGGAAGACGGCCGCCGGCTACGCCGCGTTCCTGGCCGAGTTGGCTTGCTCCGCGCCGTCGCTGCCCCGTCCCCTGTGCCTTTTGGCCGGGGGCGAGCTGACGGTCACGGTCAAGGGGCGGGGGAGGGGCGGCCGCAACACCGAGTTCGTCCTGGCCTCGCTCTGCGAGATGGAGAAGGCAGGCGCCGAGGGGCTCGACTGGCTCATCCTGAGCCTGGGGACGGACGGCATCGACGGGCCGACCGACGCCGCGGGCGCCTGGGCCGACCTCCGGACCGTCAACACGGCCCGGGCCCTCGGCCTCAACCCCGCCGACTATCTCGACGACAACGACTCCTACGGATTCTTCAAGCAGACGGGGAACTTGATCGTCACCGGTCCGACCGGCACGAACGTCATGGACCTCCGCGTCTTCCTGCTGCGCGCCGCCTGACGGCTACTTATAGATCCCGGCCGCGTCCCATTTTCCGATCGTGTCCAGGACGAGTTCGGCCACGCGATCGTTGACCTTGCGGAAGTACTCCTTGGCCTGGGCCGCGTCGAAGGTGGGATAACCCTGCCCCTTTTCGTAGAGGAGGATGGTCGAGGCGACGGGAACGGTGTAGTACGCCCCGGCCGGAGCGTTGGGCTCGGCCATCTCCGGCCTGTAGCGCTCAGGATGGACGTGCTGGGGCAGGATGGCCTGGATGTAGGCCGTCTCGTTGTTGCCGGCGTGGCCGCCGTTCTGCTTGAACACGGCCTTGGTGATGTCGTCGGCCAGGGTCCACCAGTTGACGACGAGCACCCGGACCCGGCGGGCGTTGGCGACCTTCGTCGCCGCGGCGTTGAGGACGGCCGTGTTGCCGCCGTGGCCGTTGAGGACGATGAGGTTCTTGAAGCCCCGGAGGGCCAGATTGTCGAGCACGGCCTCGGCGAAGGGCGCGTAGGTCTCGGCGGCGATGGAGACCGCCCCCGGGTAGGCCTTCATGGCCTCGGTCATGCCGTAGTTCAGGGTCGGAGCGATCAGAGCGTCCACCCGGGCGGCGATGTCGCGGGCCATGGCCTCCGGGGCCAGGCTGTCGGTGCCGTTGGGGATGACTCCGTGCGGCTCGAGCGAACCGAAGGGCACGAGGACCGTCCGGATGCGGGCCGGCACGAGCTCACCGAACTCCTGCCAGCAGAGCAGGGCCAGCTCCCGGGTCGTCGGGGGTTTC
>JBGSUG010000109.1:0-8764 GCA_041736225.1 Candidatus Aminicenantales bacterium
CGAGCTCGAGGGCGAGCCCCTGGGGGCCGCTCCCGGCGAGGAGCCGGTCGAGGAGGAGTTTGGCCGCCGCGGGATCGGCGGCCGGTGCGCCGGCCCGCGGGAAGAATCCGGGCAGGAGGGGCGGAATGAAGTTCTCCAGGGGGAGATGGACGTTCGAGGGCGTATCGTAGGCCCGGGCCAGGCCGGCCTTGTCGAGCCCGAGGGAGAGAGCCTTGCGGACCTCCGGCCTGTCGAGGGGAGGGATATCGCAGCTCAGGGCCAGGAAAAAGGTCCTCAACGTGTCGCTCTCCAGGACGGGGTATCGCCGGCGCAGCAGGCGCTCCGAGGTCACCGTGACCAGGTGCACGCTGCCCTCTTCGAACTGGTCGTCGGTGAAGTGGGGGCTGTACTCGATGGCCGAAACGTAGGGCTTGCGGTCTCCGTAGTACGCGGCGTTCCGCTCGAGCCGGACGCCCAGGATCTCCAGGCGCGGGCTGCGGATCCACTCGTCGAACTTGAACGGCCCCGTCCCCACGGGCTTGTGGAAAAAGTTCCGGCCCTGGCTTTCGAGAAGGTCCTTGGGCAGGATCTTGCAGTAGTGCATCCCCAGGAGGTAGAGGCCGACCGCGCCGAAGGGCCGGGTCCAGAGAATCTCGAACGTGCCCGGATCGACGACGCGGAAGCCCGAGACCTCGTCGGCCTGGCCCTGCCAGTACGCTTCGGCCCCGGCGACCTTGCGGGTGAAGTTCTGGTAGAAGGTGTTGTCCGGCCGGTTCTTGACCAGCCTTTCGAGGGAATACTTGACGTCCTCGGCCGTGAGCTCGCGGCCGTTGTGGAAGCGGACCCCCTTGCGGAGCTTGAAGGTGATCCGCGAGCCGCCGTCCGAGATCTTCCAGTACTCGGCCAGGGCGGGCATGGGATTGTAATGGGCGTCGAACCTGACCAGGCCGTCGAAGAGCTGCTCGGTGATGAAGTAGTGGGACGGCCGGGCGGGATCGAAGACCTGGTTGAAGGGCAGCCAGTTGCCCTTGATGCGGAAGGTCCCGTTGTAGCGCGGGACGGCCGCGCTCTGAGCGGGAGGCAGGGCCGGCGATGCGACGTCTCCGAAGCCGGCGAGCAGGACGAGGAGCAGGAGGAGAAGGCGGCGCTCGCGGCGGGAGGTGGTCATCGATTTTCTCTCATCATAACGGAAAAAGGCCTGAAATGCACATCCGCGTCCGTACTAGGCAAGGAGCAAGGTTCATGCCACTCGGGACGAGGCCTAACTTCAACCGATAGAGCGAATTACAGCCGGGAGGCGACGAGGCGCGTAAATTTGCTTTACACTATTTTCCGGCCACCGCCATGACCTTCTCGAAAACGCGGAAAAAGTTGCCACCCCAGATCTTCTCGATCTCCCGGTCGGTGTAGCCGCGGCGGATGAGCTCCTCGGTGACGTGGATCATGCCGCTGACGTCGTCGCAGCCGACGACACCGCCACCGCCGTCGAAGTCGGTGCCGATGCCGACGAAGTCGATGCCGACGACCTTCCGGACGTGGTCGATGTGGTCGACGAGGTCCTGGACGGTCGCCCGGGCCTGGGGGTACTTCTGGTTGATCGCGTCCCGCTCGGCCATGGCCTTCCCCCGGAGCGATTCGTCGCGGAGGTCGCGCAGGCTGCCGTATTTGGCCTCCATCTCCTTGATGGCCTGCTCCCGTTCGGGGATGACGGCCGGCGTCTTGACGTAGGCGCCGAGGAAGCAGATCTGGATGACGCCGCCCTTCGCGGCCAGGGCCCGGAGCTGGTCGTCGGTGAGGTTGCGCGGATTGTCGCAGACGGCCCGCGCGCTCGAATGGGAAGCGAAGACGGGGGCGCGGCTCGCGGCCAGGACGTCGAAGAACGACTTGTCCGAGGCGTGGGAGACGTCGACGAGCATTCCCAGGCGGTTGCATTCGGCCACGACCTCGCGCCCGAAATCGCTCAGCCCCTCGTCCTCGGGATCGCGGCGGTCGGTCGAGGAGTCGCAGATATCGTTGTCGGCGGAGTGGCAGAGAGTGATGTAGCGGACGCCCAGGTCGTAGAAGGTCCCGATGAGCGCAAGATCCAGGCCGATGGGGTAGCCGTTCTCCATGCCGATGAAGGCCGTGAGCCGGCCCTCTTTCTTGAGACGCCGGGCGCCGGCCGGGTCGACGGCCAGCCCGATCGTGGGGGCGTACGTTTCCGTCATTTGCCGGACGGCCGCGACGGCCTTGAGCGCTCCGTCCTTGGCTTTGGCGTAGCCCTCGGGGGTCCGGGGCCCCTGGCCGACGAACGCGGCGAAGAACTCGGCGTCGAGGCCGCCTTCCTTCATACGGGGCAGGTCGATCTTGCCGGAGGCGCGCAGCGCCGGGTCGTGGCGCTCGCCGATCTTCCAGTCCTTCCGGAGCAGGCTGAAGGCCGTGTCGCAGTGGGTGTCGACGGTCAGGATCTTCCTGTGGAGCTCCCGGGCCTTCGCTGCGACGGTCGGCGGCGTCTGGACCGCGGTGCAGGAATCGAGGACGAGTGCGAGCAGGGCGGAAACGGCGATCCCGGTCATCAATTTGTTCATGTTCTCTCCGTAGCCCATTATACCAAATCCCGAGTCTCGAGTTTCAGCGGGCGGTCCGCGAGAGAACGTAGTGGTTGGCGGGCGCGGCCGGACCCGCCTTGAGGAAATCGACGACCCGGTAGCCCCGGCCGAAGAGAGCCCGGAGAACCTCCCGCGTGGCCAGCCGCCAGTCGACGGGGATGCGCCGGACCTCCTCCGTTTCCACGTCCGTTTCCTGGAGCATCCGGTAGAAATCGAGCGGGATGCGGACGAGCAGTACGTCCCCCGCGGCTCCGGGATCGATCCCTTCCACGATCTCGAGCCCGAGCTCTCCGCCCTTCCCGGCGACGCGCCGTGTCCCGGCCCGGACGGTCTGCGGGGCGTTCCGGAAGGCCTCGGGATCCCCGGCCGGCCGGCCGGCCGTTCTCCCGAGGTCCCAGGACATCAGGAAGCGGTCCGTGGGGACGTCGGCCCGGTTGAGCAGGCCGCCGTACTCGCCGTACTTGTCCACGCGGTATTCCAGGACGTCCATGCCGAAGTGATGGATGTTGCGGTTGGCGTTGACCCCGGTCAGGGGGTCGTAGGTACAGATGATGGTCGAGACGCCCATGAGGCCGAGGACCGTCTCCCGCTGGAACTCCTTGAGGAGGATGCCCAGCCCGTAGCTCTGGAACGGCTTGCGGACCCCGGCGAACTGGGAGTAGAAGCGGAGGTTGGCGACGTCGCGGAAGCCGATCTCCTTGTCGGCGACGCCGACGAAACCGTAGCAGAACCCGACCAGGCCGGACGCGTCGACTGCGAAACCGCCCCCGGGCGCTTCGGCGAAGACGCCGATGAAGAGGCTGGCGCCCTCGTGCAAGACGTTCTCGCACATCATGTTGCGGGCGCTCGACATGTGGTCTTCGGCGAAACGCCAGATCTCCTCGCGCAGGTCTTCGTACTTGCGGTAATCCCCGGGCTCCTCCGAGGTCTCGACGCGCAGGAGGAAGCGCCGGTCCCGGACGGCCACGGTCCGCTCGAGATGTCTCTTATCGCTCATCCGGGTCATTCTAGCCGAACGGACGGGCCCGTTCAATAACGGCGGCCGGATTTTGACAGCCCATCCCTCCCCTTATACAATAAGAGGGCCCGCGCGGCGCAGGGACCGAAACAGACATGGCGAAAAAGATCAAGGACCTCAGGACCGCCACCCTGATCAATCCCCGGGCGGCCAATTCAAGGTGGACGCGGCGGAAGCTCCTCCGGGCCTACCTCCAGAAAAAGCTCCCCGGGGACATCTACGACGGGCTCGGCGACATGAAGACGACCCTGGAAAAGGCGGCCAGCGCCTGCAAGGATGCGGACGTCATCGTGGCCATGGGCGGCGACGGGACGATCGCCGACACGCTCCAGGGCATCTTCGACGCCGGCCGGCAGAACGACGTTCTTTTCGGGGTCATCCCCTTCGGCAGCGGCAACGCCTTCCGCAAATCGTTCGACATCCCCAAGAACCCTCTCCGGGCCATCGACCGCCTGGCCGAGGGAGTGGCCCGGCCGATCGACCTGATGGAGGTCGAGGGACGCGTGGCCGCGTTCGCCAGCATCGGCGCCACGGCCCGGGTGACCGGCGAGAAGCTCCGGGGTAAGATCCACGGCCTCTGGGGCCACGTCCTGGCCGGGCGGCGGCTCTTCGACACACCCGCGGGCGAGAAGACGGTCGAGCTCACCGACGGCTTCGACCGGTCGGGGCCCTTCGAGAAGAAGACGGTCACGTCGCATTTCTTCGACTGCATCGTCGCCAAGACGAACCACTTCGGCTACAGCTGGAACATCGCCCCGCAGGCGATCGTCGACGACGGCTACATCGACGTCACCCTGTTCGAGATCGGGCCCCTCAAATACGCCTTCTTCTTTCCGCTGATCTACCTGGGCCTCTACCAGCGCCGCTTCCGGCACTTCAAGGCCAAAAAAGTCGTCATCAGCGGCCGCGATATGCCCATCCAGTTCAACGGCGAGTTCCTCGGCGACCGGGACCGCATCGAGTTCCGGGTCCTGCCGCTGGCCATCCGGATGGTCATCCCCCCGACCCGCCGGGCCGCGCGGCGCTTCCAGAAACGTTGAATATCCGGGGGACACGTACCGGCGGTACATGTCCCCGAGACCGAGGAGGTCCCATGAAAAGAGCTGTCGCTCTGCTGCCCGTCCTTTTCGCCGTCCTGGCGGCCTGTTCGCCGCAGATCCGCATCGACCTGCTCGGCGAAGACAAGCTCCAGGAAGTCGTCCTCGTCGAGAGCCGGGCCAAGGAGAAGATCCTGGTGATCGACGTCGACGGGACGATCTCCTCGGCCCTCGAGACGGGCTTCCTCGCCCGCGAGAAGAGCGTCGTCGCGCGGGTCTTCGAGCGGCTCGAACGGGCCTCCCGCGATCCCCTGGTCAAGGCGATCGTCCTGCGTCTCGACACGCCGGGCGGAGAGGTCACGGCGAGCGACATCGTCTACCACGAGGTCCTCCGCTTCAAGGAGCGGACGGGCCTGCCGGTCGTCGGGCTCATGATGAGCGTCGCCGCCTCGGGCGGCTACTACATCGCCGCCGCCTGCGACGCCATCGTCGCCCACCCGTCGACGCTGACCGGCAGCATCGGCGTCATCTCCGTCTTCCCCAGCGTCGAGGGACTGATGTCCAAGGTCGGGGTCAAGGTCACCGTGGTCAAGTCCGGACCGTCCAAGGACTCGGGCTCACCCTTCCGCGACATGACGGAGGCGGACCGGAAGGTCTTCCAGGGCATCATCGACGAGTACTACGAGGGGTTCCTGGCCGTCGTCGCCCGCGGCCGGGGAGACCGGATCCCGGCCGGTAAGCTCCGGGAGATCGCCGACGGCCGCGTCTACACGGCCCCCCAGGCCCTCAAGCTCGGTCTCATCGACGTCGTCGGCTACTCGGACGACGCCTTCGGCAAAGCCCGGACTCTGGCCAAGGTCCGGGACGCGAAGATCGTCTCCTACACCTATTTCCCCAAGACGAAAAGCAGCATCTACGCCGGGCTTCCGGGCGAGGTTTCGCTCACGGACGCGAAAGCCCTCGAAGCCGTCTTGGGAGCGTTGAAGACCGGCTTCTACTATCTCTGGCTGCCGCAGACGAAGTGACCGGGACGCGCGCCGCCCGCTAGGGCCGGACGACGACCTCGAACTGCGGGGCCCTCAGGATGTGGGCCTTGACCGTGCAATGGTCGATGGCTTTGACGATGGCGAAGCGGTATTTCTCGGGGAATCCGGTCGGCAAGTCGACGTTGAACGCGATCTTATCGATCATCTTGGACACCTCTCCCCGCTCGGTCGTCATGGTCACGGCCAGGCCTTCGGTCGGGATCTTGCGCTCCTTGCAGAAAGCCAGGGCGTAGTAGCCGGCGCAGGCCGCGAGCGATGCGAGGAAAAGGTCGAACGGCGAGAGCGCCGTTCCTTCGCCGCCGTCCCGGACGGGTTGGTCGGTCTTGATGGTGAAGCCTTTGTAGTCGACGTCGATCCGGTATTTATCTCCGAAGACGACCTTCAGCTCTTTCGGGCTCATGTTCTCTCCTTTTCGCTCTCTTTGTCTTTGTTCTTTCGGGGCCGACGTTCCCGGGGGCCTTCGAGGGCCTTGCGGAACATGGCCAGGATGACGTCCCTGTCCTTGGCCGTCAGCGCCATGCGGAAGAAGATGTCCTGCATCTTTTCGGTGATGAAGGCCCGGTTGGTTTCGTGCATGAAGCCGAAGCTTTCGAGCATGTCGCGAAAGCGGCGCCCCGCCTCGGCCTGTTCGCCGTGGGAGAGCAGCAGCTCCCGGCGCGCGGCCGGGAGCCCGCCGGTTCCGAAGACGAGGGCGTGAAGCGTCAGGGTCACCGCGACGCCGAGATTGTAGGACGGCTGGCGGGCCGCCTGGGGGATGTGGAAGCGGACGTTGGTCCGGCCGAGCTCCTCCTGGGTCAATCCCGTCCTCTCGTTGCCGAAGACGAGCCCGACCCGGGTCCCGGCCGGATACTCGCCGACGCGTCCGACCGCTTCGGAGAGGGAGACCAGGGGGAAGTCGTGGCGGACCCGGGCCGTCGAGCCCAGGACCAGGTGGAGGTCCGCGACCGCTTTTTCCAGAGATTCGAAGAACCGGGCCCCTTCGAGGATCGCCTCCGCGTGGATGGCCGTCCGCCAGGCTGGAGGCTCGAGCCTGTCGATGCCGACGAACCGGAGGTCGGCGACGCCCGCGTTGGCCATGCCCCGGGCGGCCAGGCCGATGTTCTCGGAGCTGTCCGGGCGGACCAGGACGACCGCGAAACGGGAAGCGCCGGGTCTCTCGCTCATGCGCCCGATTATAGCGGAGGACGTCCCGCGGTGGAAGACCCGGCCCGCCGCGTTGACAGGCGCGGAAGGACGGTGTTATAACCCGACCGGACCGGCTCCCGGGGCCGGAGAGGAGGTCGAACGATGTCCCCAGCGAAGCGAAATCCCGATAAAACCGCGACCCGCCGGCCCCGGACCGGACGGCCGGGAGCGAAAGCCCTCGAAGCCTTTTTCATCGAGCGCGGCTTCACGGACTTCCGCTGGCTCGATCCCCGGGAGATCGTCGTCGCCGAATGGGTCCGGATGAAATGCCTCTACGGCTGCGCGGAGTACGGCAAGAACGCCGCCTGCCCGCCGAACGCGCCACCGGTCGACGCCTGCGCGCGGTTCTTCCGGGAGTACAGGCGGGCCGTCGTCTTCCATTTCGCGAAGACCTTGGAAAAACCCGAGGACCGCCACGTCTGGAGCCGCAAGATCAACCGGGGTCTCCTGGAGCTCGAAGGCGAGGTGTTTAAGGCCGGATTCGTCAAGGCTTTCCTGCTGCCCATGGACAGCTGCAATTACTGCGCGGACTGCCCGGGGGTCCGAACGGCCTGCAAGGAGCTCAAGCTCTCGCGGCCTTCGCCCGACGCCCTGGCCATGGATGTCTACAGCACGGTGCGCAAGATCGGTTACCCCATCGAGGTCCTGTCCGACTACGGCCAGGAGATGAACCGCTACGCCTTCCTGCTCGTCGATTAGAGGAAGGAAAGGAGCCCCGACATGTGGTGGGACGGAAAGATCCAGAGAGCTTTTCGTTGCCGGCTGGAGCAGAAACCCGGCAGTCTCGGCCGGCTGCTCTCGGCCATCGGCGAGGCGGGTGGGCTCATCGGCGAGATCCGGACCGTCCACATGGGCGGCTCGGCGGTCGACCGCGACATCACGGTCTACGCCGACGACCTCCGGCATCTCGACCGGCTCATCGCCACCGTCAAGGCGACGGAGGGGGCCCAGCTCATCGAGGTCCGGGACGAGGTCCTGGAGATGCACCAGGGCGGCAAGATCGCCATCCGCAGCCGTTACGACATCTCCTCGCTGAGCACGCTCCGGCTCGTCTACACCCCGGGCGTCGCCGAGGTCAGCCTCAAGATCCGGGACGATCCGTCCTTGGCCCGACGCTACACCTCCATCCGCCACCTCGTCGCCATCGTCACGGACGGCACCGCCGTCCTCGGCCTCGGCGACATCGGGCCCAAGGCGGCCATGCCGGTCATGGAGGGCAAGGCCAGCCTGCTCGAGACCCTGACTGGCCTCTCGGGCATGCCCATCCTCCTCGACACCAAGGACCCCGACGAGATCGTCGAAACGGTCGTCCACATCGCCCCGACCTTCGCCGCCATCCAGCTCGAAGACATCTCGGCCCCCCGCTGTTTCGCCATCGAAGAGCGCATCCAGGCCCGGCTCGACATGCCGGTCATGCACGACGACCAGCACGGCACGGCCGTCGTCGTCACGGCCACGCTCCTCAACGCCGCCAAGGCGACCGGCATCGACCTCACCGGGAGTTCCATCGGCGTCATCGGGTTGGGCGCGGCCGGGTTCGCCTTGGCCAAGATGCTGATGTTCCGCTTCAAGCGCCCGGTCTTCGGCGCCGACATCGCGCCGGACGCCCTGACCCGGCTGAAGGACGCCGGCGGCCGGCCCTCCGACCTCGCAAGGATCATGGCCGAATGCGACGTCGTCATCGCCACGACCGGAGTCCCCGGCCTGATCAAGAAAGAGACGGTCCGCCGCGGCCAGATCGTGCTGGCCCTGTCCAATCCCAACCCCGAGATCGATCCGGAGTCGGCCCTCGCGGCAGGGGCGGCCTTCGCCGCCGACGGGAGGACCGTCAACAACGTCCTCGGTTTCCCGGGCATCTTCCGCGGCGCGGTCGACGCCGACGTGCCGCGCATCACCCGGGAGATGCTGATG
>JBGSUG010000148.1:0-3109 GCA_041736225.1 Candidatus Aminicenantales bacterium
ACGCGGCTCGAGCCGCGGACGGCGGCCAGGGCCTTGAGGACGGCCTCTTCCGTGACGCCCGCCGCGCGCAGGATGCGGGCGGCGCCGTTCTTGCCTTCCTTGAGCATGGCCAGGAAGAGATGCTCGGTCGAGACGTACTCGTCCTTGAGCTGTTCCGCCTCCTTGCGGGCCGCGTCGAGGATCTGGCGCAGCTCGGACGACAGGACCGTCTCCCCGCCCCCGCTCACCTTCGGCAGGCGGGCCAGGGCCGCGTCGAGCTCTGTTCTGATCTTCTCGGCCGGCACGCCGATCTTGGACAGGAGCGCGTTGACGATGTTCTCGTCCTGCGCGAGAAAACTGCTCAGAAGATGCTCGGGCCGGATCTCCTGATGGCCGAGCTCCTCGGCCTTGCCCTGGGCCTTCTGAATGGCCTCCTGCGACATGACGGTGAACTGTTCCCAGCGCATCGCTCTCACCTCCGGGGGGATTTCCCATCTATTTAAGCCCCCCGGCGAGGGCCTGTCAAGGCGCCGGAACGCTAGCGGCGGGGGCCCGGCGTTGCGGGGAGGATGAGGCCGACGGCCCGATCGAGCTGCGCCCCGAAATCCTCCGGGAACCAGTGGCCGATGTCCGGGGTCATATGGAACTCGACCGGAAGGCCGAGGCCCTTGAGGCGCTCGGCGAAAGCCCGTTGGGCGTCCACGCGCTGGTCCATCTCCGTCGTCAGGATGGCCCCCCGCAGGCCTCGGCCCTTGGCCCCCGAAATATCCTCGTCGCGGAGGGCCTCCGGGACCGGCGGGCACAGGGCGACGAAGCCGCGGACGGGGAACAGGCCGGCGAAGGCCGCGACCATCGCCCCGTAGCCGCCCGAGGAGAAGCCGCCGATCACGACCCGACCGGCGTCGACGGGGTATTGGGCGAGGACCTTCTTATAAGCGGCTTCGACGTCGCGCCGCGTCAAGGCGACATCCTGCCAATGGAAGCCCTTCATGCTGGCCACTTGGGTCGACTGGACGAAAACGGTGATGAAATCGGACCTGAGGCGAGGGGAGGTCCAAAGGGGCTTGAGCTCGGCGACGGTCTCGCCGCCGCCGTGGAGAGCGATGAAGAGCGGGTAGGTCCGGGCCGGATCATAGCCCGCGGGCGTCGAGACGTCGGTCAGGAGGACGGCCCGGCTCTGGGCCTCGGCGATACGGGCCTCGTTCTCCTTCCGGAAGGCGTCGAAGCGCGGGGAGCCCTTGACCGGTGCCCACAGCTCGGCGCCAAAATCCCAGATCCCGTAGAAGACGCCGCGCCGATGGCCTTCCTCCAAGGCCGCGACGGCCTTGTCGGTCTCGCCAAGGAAAGCGCGCGCGGTGGCCAGATTGAACGTGTTGGCCAGGACGTTCTCCGGAAAGCGGTCGAGGACGCTTTCCAGGAGCATGGCCGCCTCGGTGTACTTCTTCTGCTCGAAGAGCTGGCCGAGATGCGCGCGCATCTCCCGGTAGGTCGCGAACGGCAGTTTCTCCTGACCCGTGACGACCGGCACCGCCGACAAGAAGAGGATAATCGAGAACGCGCCGAGTGTCTTTTTCATGATTCGCTTCTTCCTCCGCGTCAGGTCGTATCGAAGACCACATCAGCAATCTTCATGCCACGGTCGGCACCCCGTCTGCCCCCTGGCCGACGGCGGTCCGGTCTCTTGCCGGCGCGCCGGAGCGCGGCGGCGTGTAAAGCTCCTTGACAGCGACGGCATCCGGATGCGGCCGCACCCCTTGACAAGCCGATAAAAATGCATATTTATTGTCGGTAGGAGCGCGTCATGGAAGAGATGGAAGTCGCAAGCTGGCTGACGCTCGACGCGATCAAGAAATCGAAGAACGCCGAGATCGTCGAGACCGTCGGCAATCTGCAGACGGGTCACTCGAAGTCCGTCTTCTGCGTCATCGAGGACGACTTCCTCGAGCTTTGTTACAACGACGCCGCGGCCAACGTCCTGCGCCGCTTCGAAAACCGCGACGAATTCGACGAGGCCCTGGAGGAGCGCAAGGAGGACGACGGCGAAGCGCTTCCCGAGGACGGGGACGGCGACAAGGACTTCGACGAGGACGAAGACGAGGACGAGGACGAGGACATCAAGGACGGGTTCTCCGTCGAGGAAGAGCCCGAGACTTATTGATCCGGCCGTCCGGGCCCCATGCGGCCCTTGAGTCCGGCCAGGACGTTCAGCGCTTCGAGGGGGGTCAACGCGGCGAGATCGAGGCCTTCGATCTCTTCCTTGAGCTCGCGGAGAAGGGCGAACTCCCGGTCCTCGGCGAAGAGCATCAGCTGACTGCGGTCCCCGGCGGGACGGCCCCGGCTGGCCAGCCGCGGCTGGCCGGCCTCGTCGAGCTCCTGCTTCTCCAGGTTGAACAGGATCTCCCGGGCCCGGTCGATGACGTCGCGCGGGATGCCGGCCAGCTTGGCCACGTGAATGCCGTAGCTCCGGTCGGACGGCCCGGGAACGATCTTGCGCAGGAAGACGACCTCGTCCTTCCACTCCCGGACGGAGACGTGGTAGTTCTTGATCCGCGGCAGGGTCAGCGCGAGCTCCGTCAGCTCGTGGTAGTGGGTGGCGAAGAGGGTCTTGGGCCGCAGGTTCTCGCGCTCGTGGAGGCGCTCGGCCACGGCCCAGGCGATGCTCAGGCCGTCGAACGTGCTCGTGCCGCGGCCGACCTCGTCGAGGAGGATGAGGCTCCGCGACGTCGCGTTGTGGAGGATGGCCGCCGTCTCCAGCATCTCGACCATGAAGGTCGACTGCCCGACGCTCAGGAAATCCATGGCCCCGATGCGGGTGAAGATGCGGTCGACGAGCCCGAGCCTGGCCGATTTGGCCGGGACGAAGGCGCCCATCTGGCCGAGGATCGTGATGAGGGCCGCCTGCCGCAGGAAGGTCGACTTGCCGCCCATGTTCGGACCGGTGATGATCAGGACCTGGTTCGCGCCGGCGTCGACCTCGAGGTCGTTGGGGATGAAGGGCTCGGCCTGGCTCGTCTCGATGACGGGGTGGCGCCCGGCCTCGATCCGCAAGGCGTCGCCGTCGTCGATCTCCGGGCGGACGTAGCCGCGGCGGGCGGCGCACTCGGCCAGGGCCAGCAGCACGTCGAGCGCC
>JBGSUG010000227.1:0-2874 GCA_041736225.1 Candidatus Aminicenantales bacterium
CGGCTGGAGAACTTCTCTATGCCTTTGATCTCGACCAAGCCTCGAACTCCTCCGCCGTGTTGATGACGGCCCGGACGATCCCCTGGGTGTGGGCGATGAGCGTGGGCAGCTTGATGGCCCCGGTCTCGTCCCGCTTGATGACGTTGATGAACTCGCGGATCTTGGCCTTGCCCTGGGTCTGGGTCAGGCCGTACTCGGTGTAGGCCGTCCCGGCCTCAGCCAGCTTCTTCTTGAGCGCCTCGCACTTGAGGCAGTTGGGATAGGTAAAGAGCAGGTAATCCATGTCGTCACATCCTCGCTCGCGATATGCCCGGTCTCAGGCGATCTTGTTGTAGGTCGTCCGGTCCTCGAACTCCTGCTGCTTGCCGTCGTTCCAGGTCCGCACCGGCCGCATGTAGCCGACGATCCGGCTGTAGACCTCGGTCTCGTCGCCGCACTCCGGGCACGCGCTGTGCCGGCCGCGGAGGTAGCCGTGGCTCATGCAGACGCTGAAGGTCGGGGTGATGGAGAAGTACGGCAGCTTGGTCTGGGCGATCCGCTGGACGAGCTTCTTGCAGGTCTCGCCGTCGATGGCCTCGGGCAGAAAGGCGTGGAAGATCGTGCCGCCGGTGTAGAGGGGCTGGATCTGGCCCTGGTGCTGGATGGCTTCGAAGATGTCCCGGGTGGCGTCGACGTTGAGCTGGGTCGAGTTGGTGAGGTAGGGGTGCTTGTCCGTGCCCGACGTGTAGATCCGGGGGTATTTCTGCCGGTCCAGCCGGGCCAGGCGGTAGGCCGTGGATTCGGCCGGGGTGGCCTCGAGGTTGTAGAGGTGGCCGGTCTCCTCCTGGAACTCGCGCAGGACGCCGCGCATATGCTCGAGCGTCTCCCTGGCGAAGTCGCGGCCCTCGGGCGTGCCGATGCCCTGCTTGAGGAAGTTCATCGCGGCCTCGTGCATGCCGCAGACGCCGATCGTCGAGAAGTGGTTGTCGAAGTGGCCGAGGTAGACCTTGGTGTAGGGCATCATGCCCTTCTCGAGCATGCTGTTGACGATCTCGCGCTTGGCCTCGAGTGTGTCCTTGGCGACGGTCATGAGCTCCTTCAGCCGGGCGAAGAAGTCCTCCTTGGAGGAGGCCTCGAAGGCGGCCCGGTTGAGGTTGATGGTGACGACGCCGATGGATCCGGTCGAGTCGCCGGGGCCCCACATGCTCCCGGGCCGGCGCATGAGCTCGCGCTGGTCGAGGTTGAGCCGGCAGCACATGGCCCGGATGTCGCCGGGGTTCATGTTCGTGCCGATATAGTTCTGGAAGTACGGGATGCCATACTTGGCCGTGGCGTCGAAGAGGAGCTTGGCCGTCGGCGAATCCCAGTCGAAGTCCCGGCTGAGGTTGTAGGTCGGGATGGGGAAGGTGAAGACCCGGCCTTTGAGATCGCCCTCGATCATGATCTCGAGGAAGGACCGGTTGATCCAGTCGACCTCATTCTGGTAGTCGCCGTAGCAGGTGTCGAGCTCCCGGCCGCCGACGACGGCTCTCTTGTTCTTCATGTCCTCGGGGATGGTCCAGTCGAAGGTCAGGTTGGAGAAGGGCGTCTGCCAGCCCCAGCGGCAGGGGACGTTGAGCCCGAAGATGAGCTTCTGCATGTCCTGCTTGACGGCCTCGTAGCTGAGGTTGTCCTGGCGGACGAAGGGGGCGAGGAGGGTGTCGACGCTGGAGAAGGCCTGGGCCCCGGCGAACTCGGCCTGCATGGTCCCGATGTAGTTGACCATGTGCAGGGTCAGGGTGTCGAGGTGCTTGGCCGGGTTGGAGTGGACCTGGTTGGGGACGTGGCCGAAACCCTTGCGGATGAGGTTCTCGAGGGACCAGCCGGCGCAGTACCCGACGATGGGGTAGCTCAGGTCGTGGATGTGGAATTCGCCCGTCTCGTGGGCCTTCTTGGCCCGCTCGGTGTAGATGTGGTTGAGGGCGAAGTTCGACAGGACCTCGCCGGAGACGCGGGCGTTGAGGCCGGCGAAGCTCTGGACGCCTTCGTTCGAGTTCTCGCGGATCTTCCAGTCGGCGTTGCCGAGGTAATCCTTGACCAGCCGCTCGAGGTTGATGCCGATCTTCTTGGCTTCGCGAATGCCTTTATGCTTCTCGCGGTAGAGAATGTAGTTCTTGGCCACGTCGTGGTAGCCCTGCTTCATCAGGACCATCTCGACGATGTCCTGGATCTGCTCGACCGAGGGGATGGTGTAGCCGCCGAACTTCTCCTCGATCATGAAGCAGACGATGTCGGAGGCCGTCTTGGCGATGGCCGGGTCCTTGATGCCCTCGGACTGCATGGCCTTGATGATGGCGCTCGTGATCTTGTCCTGGTTGAAATCCGCTATCGTCCCGTCCCGCTTCTTGATCCGTCCGACCGCGCTGACCATCTCTTCTTCCTCCTTCTTCCCCGTGCAGCTCACAAGCCTGGGATTTCGGCAAGCGACGTGCTAGAATCAACCCTTCCCGAAACCATGGCGATAACCAAAAGCCTTCCGGCCTTATCCCATATCTTGTGTGGCTATTGCACGGAAAATACCAAATCTTGTATTTTCCGAGCAGACTCTACACCCCGGTTCGGAGCCTTGTCAAGGCCTTTCACGAGTTTTTTTTAAATTTTTGAGGGAGTTATGAATATCATCGAGATCCGAACGAAAGCGCGTGAGGAATTCATCGACCTGACGGCCGAGATCGCCCGGCTGGCGGAGGCTTCGGGGATCGGCCGGGGCCTTTGCGTCGTCACCGTGCCCCACACCACGGCCGGCATCACCGTCAACGAGAACGCCGACCCCGACGTCCGGGCCGATCTGGCCATGACCCTGCGGCGGATCGTGCCCGACGCTCTCCCCTACGCGCACGCGGAAGGCAACGCGCC
>JBGSUG010000269.1:0-38333 GCA_041736225.1 Candidatus Aminicenantales bacterium
ATCTCGCCGAAGCCTACGCGCTCGGCTCGACCGGACACTACGCCGGATTGCGGGAGGCCCGGCGGATCTACGGCGAGGCCGTGGACGCGTCCCTCGGCCGGGCCGGTGTCGCCGAGAAATTCGTCCGCGCGACGATCGCCCTCGGGCTTCGCGAAAAAGAGCTGGGCATCCTCGCCCCCGACCCGGACCTCGACCTCGACGGGTTCGCGGCCTCCGACCCGTCGCTCGCCTGTTACGCTTCCTGGCTCGAGCTCCTCTCCGGGCTTCCCAACAAGATCAAGGGCAGTCCGGGGATCGACCAGACGGGCGGCCGGAGCCTCGAAGCCCAGCTCGATTGGGTCAACACCCGCGTCACGGAGATCGACGGGAAGCTCGAAAGGGAGACCGGGGTCGACGATCTCGCGGCCGCCCTCCGGCTGGCCTTGCGGACCGCGTTCAATTACAAGTTCCCTGACAAGCTCGATACGAAGGCCGTCCTCGCCCGGCATCCGGATTCCCGGCTGGCCGCGTTCCAGGCGGCCGTCTCTCCGGCCTTCGAGCTCGAGGGACTCGAGGCCCTGCTCGCCCGCGACCCGGGCTTCACGGAAGTCCATTATTACCTCGGCGAAGCCGCGCTCCTCGGCGGAAAACTCCTGACCGCGGAGAAGCACTACCTCGCCGCCCGGGACAAGATCCCCGAGTCGCTGTCGGTCCTCATCTCGCTGGCCAAGGTCGCCTTCCAGATGGAGGAGACGGAGCTTTGTCTCGAATGGAACGAGAAGGCGCTAGGCCTCCTGCCGACCTACCGTGACGCCCTCCTCGGCAAGGGCCTCGCTCTCGGCTATCTCGGCCGGAACGAGGAGGCGCTGGCCGTTCTCGGCCGGCTCCTCGAGCTCGGCACGTACTACATGGGCGAGGGCCATTACTGGACGGCCTGGAACCTCCACGAGCTCGGCCGCCTCGAGGAAGCACGCCGGTCGATCGAGTCGGCCAAGGTCTTCCTCGTGGGCGTGAGCGACGTCGCGGCGCTCTCCGGGATCGTCGCCTACAAGCAGGGGCGCTTCGACGACGCCGAACGGGACCTCCGCCAGGCCCTGGACCTCGATCCCGCCTCGAGCGACGCCGCCTTCCACCTGGGCCGGCTCTATGCGGACCGCAAGGATTGGCTGAATTCGGCGATCTACTTCGCCGGGGCGGCCTCGGCGCTCGAGGACAAGGAACAGGGTCTGGAGAAGAGGATCGAGGAGATCGAGGCCTCGGAAATGGCGCCGGAGCGGCGGACGCGCCTGGTCGTCAGGAAGCGGGTCCAGATCCTGGCCGTCCAGGCGACCAAGGCCACCAGCCAGTACAACGGCGCCGCCGGCTACCACAACGCCGGGAGCTTCGAGCGGGCCCTCGACCTGGCCCGCCTCGCCGCCGTCCATCCCGCCTTCGCCGACAAGGCCGCCGAGCTCATCAGGCTCATCCTCGAGCGCTGACGGCCGGGCCGGGATTTATATCCCGGCCCTCCCCCCGTCGGGCCGACCTGTTGTATAATATCGCCTCGGTCAAGAAGGGAGCCGCCATGTCCGACGCCGAAGTGAGCACTCTCAGCCGTCTTTTCCTTCGTTCCTGCCTTACTTACAAAAAGCCCGACCGGATGGTGTTCAAGCGGGCGGGGATCTGGGAGAAGATCTCTACGGACGAGGTCGAAGCGGCCGTCCGGCGCCTGGCCCTCGGTTTCCGGGAGCTCGGCCTGAAGGCCGGTGACCGGATCGCCATCATCTCCGAGAACAGGCCCGAGTGGGTCATGACCGACTTTGCGGCGCTCTGCGCCGGCGCCGTCACCGTGCCCATCTACACATCGCTCATGCCCGACCAGATCCGCTATATCCTCGAGGACTCGGGGGCCAAGATCGTCGTCGTCTCGGACCTCGACCTCTACGCCAAGGTCGAGGCCGTCCGGAGCGTGCTCCCGGCCCTCGAGCGGGTCATCGTCATCGAGGGCGATCCGCCGGCCGGGACGCAGGCCCTGTCGGACATCATGGAGATGGGCCGCCGGGCCGAGGCCGGCGATCCCGGGTGGTTCGAGAGGTCGGTCGAAGCGGTCCGGCCCGGAGACCTCGCGTCCGTCATCTACACCTCAGGGACGACGGGGCTGCCCAAGGGAGTCATGCTCAGCCACATCAATTTCGTCAGCAACGTCCGGTCTCTCACCGAGTTCATCGATTTCTGCGAGACCGACACCGGCCTGTCGTTCCTGCCCCTGTCCCACGTCCTCGAACGCACGGCCACGTTCCTTCTCTTCGACGTCGGATCGGGAATGGCTTACGCCGAGAGCGTCGAGGCCCTGGC
The DNA here is from genome assembly GCA_041736225.1 of Candidatus Aminicenantales bacterium. Taxonomy (GTDB): domain Bacteria; phylum Acidobacteriota; class Aminicenantia; order Aminicenantales; family Saccharicenantaceae; genus RBG-16-66-30. The sequence continues at coordinate 2,314 of JBGSUG010000269.1, forward strand.
TGCGAACATGGTCGAGGTCCGGCCGACCATCGTCGTCAGCGTCCCCCGCGTCTTCGAGAAGATCTACGCCCGGGTCATGGACCAGGTCCTGGCCGGCTCCCGCCTCAAACGGGCGATCTTCGTCTGGGGCTTGGCGACGGGGAAGAAGTATGTGGCGAGAAAGATCGCCGGCGAGCCCGTCCCAACCCACCTGGCCTTCAAGCACGCCTTGGCAAAGAAGCTCGTCTTCTCCAAGATCACCGCCAAGACCGGCGGCCGGATCCGGTACTTCATCTGCGGCGGGGCCCCCCTCTCGAGGGATATCGCCGAGTTCTTCCACGCCGTGGGCCTCAAGGTCATGCCGGGATACGGGCTGACAGAGACCTCCCCCGTCCTCACGGGCAGCGCCGTGGGCAAGGTCCGCTTCGGGACCGCGGGCAAGGTCATTCCCCGGGTCGAGCTCCGCATCGCCGAGGACGGCGAGATCCTGGCCCGCGGCCCCAATATCATGATGGGGTACTACAAGAACGAGGCCGACACCCGGGAGGCCCTGAAGGACGGCTGGCTCCATACGGGCGACATCGGCCGGTTCGACGAGGACGGGTTCCTGATCATCACCGACCGCAAGAAAGACATCATCGTCACCTCGGGCGGCAAGAACGTCGCCCCCCAGCCCATCGAGAGCCTCATCCTGGCCAGCCCCTACATCGCCGGTGCGGTCGTGGTGGGCAGCAGCCGCAAGTTCATCTCGGCCCTGATCGTGCCGGATCACGAAAAGCTCGAGAAGATCGCCCGGGCCAAGGGTTGGAGATTCGGAGACCGGACCGGCCTCAGCCGCAGTCCCGAGGCGGCCGCGTTCCTGCTCGACGAGGTCAACCGGATGACGCCCGACCTGGCCTCCTATGAACGGATCAAGAAGATCGCCGTCCTCGACCGCGATTTCGAGATCGATGCGGGCGAGGTCACTCCGACCCTCAAGATCAGGCGGAACATCGTTGAGAAGAAGTACGCCGCTCTCATTGACTCCCTGTACCGGGACTGATCACCCTCAGCGATGAGAAAAAACCGGCGGGTACGGGGGATCGGGATCCTTCTCGCGGCGGCTCTCGCCGCCGGCACGGCCGGCGCGGCCCGTCAGGACCGGTTGGACGGCTTCGCGCGCCTGTCCGGTCCGGCTTCGGCCGCCGCTCCCGTCGTCCGGGAAGGGCGGTTCAGCGGCTATACCAACTTCTGGCAGACGAGCGCCTGGAGCTGGCACCAGCACGGCAATCTCTTCCTCATCGGCCAGCCGGACGTCGCGCAGGCCATCGCCCAGAACAAGGCCGACATCGCCGAGGAGCTTGGCCTGCCCGGGCTCGTCCTCGACGAGGGGTTTCTCGAGGCCTGGCTCCGTTCCGATCCGGCGGAGCTCCGGGATCCCGATGCCGGGGTCTTGAGCGCCGCGCTCGAACGGGGCGACGTCCTGGTCTGGCTCGAAACGGGAAGTCCGCTCGGCCGGAAGCTCCTGGAAAAGGCCCCCGGGCTTCTCGCGGAACGGGCCGCCCTCGGCAGCCATCAGTCCCGGGACGGTGATTTCCGCGATCTGGCCGCGTTCGCGCTCGCGGCAGGCGACCGCCGCCTCTTCGCGGTCGTCTCCGAGGGCGCCGGAGGCCGGAGCCGCTTCGAAGAGCTCCTCGCGGGGGTCCGGGAGACCGTCGGCCGCTACGACCTCCACCGCGGCTGGTTCGGCACCGGGACGCTGCTTCACAGCGTCACCTGCCACCCCGGCCATCCGCTCGAGGTCATCGGACAGGGGCTCGGCCAGGGCAACGACTGGTTCACGTTCGGCGGTTACATGGACTTCCTCATGCGGACGGATCTCCCGGTCTGGCTGGGCCAGGTCGGCCTCGGCGACATCGCCGTCGACGTCGGCACAGGCAAGGGCACGCACAGCCTGGGCTCCGTGGCCTACGGCCTGCGGAGCTACGACGGATTCAAGATCCAGGACATGCCGACCGAAGAGGAGTGGATCCGCTTCGTCAAGGACCGCGGCGGTTTCCTCTTTCGGCCCGTCTACGCGCCGGAGTGCGACAAATTCGCCTATGACGGGCAGATCGCGATCGACGGCAACAAGAGGCAGATCGACACGGAGGACGTGCCCTTCGTCCTTCCGACGGGCCTCGTCAAGGAGGAGCCGCCGGCGGCGATGGTCCTCTTCGCGGAGAAGGGGCGGCGATTCGGCCGGGAAGAGATGTGGCGGGCCATCCTCGACCGGCGGGCCGTCGGAGTTCTGCCTCCCGGCCGTATGATGGGCCCGGCGCCCTACCGCAACGCCCTGCAGATGCTCCTTCTCGACCGCGTCTTCCTGGAGAACCTCTTCGGGGACAGGGTCCGGCTCGAAGCGACGGTCGAAGGCTATGACCTCCGGGTCCGGCTGGCCAACTTCGGCGCGGCGACCCTCGAAGGACGGATCGAAGTCCGGCCCGCTGCCGAGGTCTCGGCCGGGACGAAGGCCGTCGAGGTCAAGTTGCCGCCGGGGACGGAGCAGGCTTTCTCGTTCGCCCTCGCGCCTTCCGCCGCGGCCATGGGCGCGGTCCAGCCCGTCCTCGTCGAGGCCCGCTGGAAGGGCGGCCGGAAAAGGACGCTCGCCGTCCTCGATCTGCCGCCGGCCGTATCCGTCCACAAGCTCCTCTACGGGAGGGCTCCCGAGGTCGTCTATCCCGTTTCGATCCATAACTTTACGAATGCGTCCCGCTATCCGGTCGAGGTCAGGGTCTATGCCAAGGATCGGCCGGCGATGCCGGTCCTGGTCACGACGCAAACGGGGACGGCCCGCAGGAGGGAACACCAGGCACTCGAGTTCAAGCTGCCTCTCCGGCCCGGCTCCTACACGGTCAAGACGACGGCCCTCGGCGTCACGGTCGAAAGCCAGCTGGGCGTCGGCGAGCCGGCGGGTTCGGTCACCGTGACCCCGGTCGACCTCAACGGCGATGGGCTCCTGGAATACCGGCTGGAGAACGACAAGGTCGAGGTCACGCTCCTCGCCATCGGAGCCCGGGTCATCGAGTACGTCGTCAAGGAGAGGAACGACAACGTCCTGTTCAAGCTCTGGCCGGAGAAGGAGCACTCTGATCGGCGGCCGTTCCGCGAGCGCGGCTTCTACCCTTACGGTGGTTTCGAGGATTTCCTCGGCCAGGCCTCGGTCGAGACCCACAAGGTCTATGCGGCCGAGGTCGTCCGGGAGGGCGGGACGTCGGCCTCGGTCCGGATGACGGCGGATTACTACGGCAACCGGATGGAGAAGATCTTCACGCTCGACGGCGACTCCCCTCTCCTCGAGGTCCGTTTCGCGCTCGAGTTCCGCAATCCCGAGCTCAACATGCTCGGGCCGCAGCCCATCCTCGCCCTCGGCGAGGAACACGGACCGGAAGACGTGTTCGTCGTCCCGGCGAAGTCGGGGCGCCGCGAGGTCCGGATGAGGCCGGAGGAATATTTCGGCGAGGTCTTCCATCTCTCGGAGGGTTGGAACGCGGGGCGCGACACGGCCGCCGACGTCTCGTTCGTCGGGGCCTTCCCGGTGAGCGAGCCGGAGTTCCTCCACATGTGGATGAACCACCCGTCCAACGGCGAGTCGGCCCACTACTACGCCGAGTTCCAGCCCTGGGTGCCCATCTTCCGGAAAACGGTCCGCTACTTTTCGTACTATCTCTGGGGCGCCGCCGGGCCCTGGGAGAAGGGACTGGAAGAGCTGCGGCGGCGGAACCTCGTCACCGCGGCAAAGTAATCTCGAAAAGGAGTTCGCCCATGCGCCTGAAGCCCCGTCTCGTTCTTGTCATTGCCATAGCCTTCGTCAGCGCCCTCGCCTGCCGGCGGGCCGAACAATCTGCAGCGCCGGCCCCGGCCGCCCCGGAGCCCGCCTGGACCGACCTCTTCGCCGCCGATCTCTCGAACGCCGAGTTTCCGGCCGGGATCTGGACGGTCGCCGACGGCGTCATGACCGCCTCCGAGGACCAGGCCATCTGGACCGACAGGGATTACGAGAACTTCGTCCTCGATCTCGACTTCATGACCGCGCCGGGGACGAACAGCGGCGTCATCGTCTATTGCACGGATGTGGCCGACTGGATCCCGAATTCCGTCGAGATCCAGATCGCCGACGACTTCGCCGAGGAGTGGGCCAAGGCGCCGGCCACCTGGCACTGCGGCGCCATCTTCGGCCACCTGGCCCCGACGAGAAGCGCCGTCAAGCCGGCCGGGGAATGGAACCACTTCACGATCACCTGCGCCGGGAAGAGGATCACCGTCGTTCTCAACGGGGAGACGGTCACGGACATGGACATGGCCTTGTGGACCTCGGCCAAGACGAACCCCGACGGGAGCGAGATCCCGTCCTGGCTGAGCCGGCCCTTTGCGGAGCTCGCGACGAAGGGGCGGATCGGCTTCCAGGGCAAGCACGCCGGCGCCCCGATCTACTTCCGGAACATTAAGATCAGGGAGTTGAGCTGAGCGCCTGATAATTTGTGTCAATGCGGTTAACACAGAATCGATTCAATGTTAACCGTGACTAACGCAGATTCGGGGGAAAAGGGGCTCTGGATCTCAAGTAAGCAGCCCCCTGAGGAACTTCCGGGCGGCGCGGGAACGTCCGGCCGCGCCCGCGCCCGGCTCCCACCGGTAGCGCTTCAGATCGACCCTCCCGCCCCGGCCGACCGCGATCCCCTCGGACGCGAGGCGTCTCTTCTGCTCTGCGAAGCCCCTGCGCAGGGAGATCCTCCCCTTCCCGCCGATCACCCGGTGCCAGGGCAGTCCGGCCGCTTCGGACGAGGAATGGAGGATCCAGGCGACGCCGCGGGCGGCCCGCTCGCGCCCGGCCAGAGCGGCGATCTGACCGTAGGTGGCGACCCGGCCGCGGGGGATCCGGCGAAGGATGGCCTTGACCTGACGAGTGAAAGGCGTTTCGGAAAGCTTGCCCATGTCCGTTCGGGCCGTGTCAACTGACGTTCGCAACTTCGGGGCCATCTAAACCTCTTCAGTTAGCCGCTTGAGCCGTTAGCTCACGAAGCCTGTCCAAGGATCCAAGGGCCTTGTCCTCCCGGATGTAACTGCGTTCACTCGCCCAGTCCTCGGCGTATTCGATGAGGTAGCAGATCGTCAGCCGGATGTAGCTCTCGACCGAGGGGAACACGCCAACCACCCGGCTCCGCCGGCGGATCTCCATGTTCAGCCGCTCCTGCCCGTTGGTTGAGGAGATCCGCTTCTTGTCGACCTCCGGGAAGTCGTAGAACGCGAGCGAGTCCTCGAGGCCTTCTTCCAGGCAGCGGATCGCCTCGGGGAACCGCTTCTCGTAGTCGTCGATGAGAGCGGCAGCGGCTCGCCGGGCACTCTTCTTGTCCGGCTCGAGCCAGATCTGCTCAGATGGGTAGCGAAGTGGCCCTTTTCCTTGTGCGGGACCTTGGCCAGGCAGTGCTTCACAGCACTACTCTTAAGAAGTGATGTTCGGCATGAAGTGTACCTTGCAGCGCTGCCAGCTCGCTCCCAGCCATTCCTTCCGGACCGCGGCCTGGATCCCGGCGTGGGCGTCGGAGGTGCAGAGCGCCGCCCTCTTCATGCCTCTGGCTTTGAGCATTCGGTAGAAGACCCGCCACGAGTCCTCCGAATCATCGAACATAGGCTCTACGGCCAAGATCTCCCGAGACCCGGCCGGATTGACCCCACAGGCGATCATGACAGCCACCGAGATGACCCGTCCTTCAACACGGACCTTCTGATATAGGGCGTCGCTCCAGAGGAAGGGATATTCCTCAGCCAAGGGCCTGGCCTTAAAGTCGGCGACCTGGGAGTCGAGCTCTTTATTAAACTCCGGGACCTGAGAAGCCGAGATATTCTCGATGCCCATCGCATGGGCCAAACGTTCGATTTTCCGGGTCGAGACGCCGTTGATGAAGGCCTCCTGGACGACCGCGATCAGAGCCTGTTCGGATCGGCGCCTCTCCGATACGAAGAACGGGATATAGCCGCCCTTGCGGACCTTGGGCACGAGCAGATAGACCGTTCCCAGCCTGGTATCCACCCTCCGGGCCCGAGCTCCGGAGAAGTAGGTCGTGCGATCCTGAGCACGCTTCCCCTTGGCCGCCCCGACCTTGGCTTCGGCTTCGATCCTCATCATCTCCGTCACCACCTACTTGAGCATGGCAAGGTACGGATCTGGCTCAGTGATGAACTGCAATAGCGCCTTCTTGAAGTGTGTCCTATAATGCTGCTGGGCCATCGTAGTAAAAGTCCTCCTCTCTTTCGGTTTGGCGATCGAAGAGAGTTTACGATGGCCCACCTCCTATGCCAAATTGGTAATATGAAAGCGCTGCGGCACCGGAATGCGTAAGATAAGGCACAAGGAGGTGCGGCAGCATGAACAGGTATTTTGGATGTGATGCCCATAAGAGGTATTCGATTTTCACTTCGGTTGACGAGAAAGGCCATGTGGGACCCTACGTCCGCGTCGAAAACACCCGGGCCATGTTCAGTTCTTATCTTAAAGAGCTGCCGGCCCGGTCACAGATCGCGGTGGAGACCGTAGGCAACTGGTATTGGATGGTGGATGAAATGGAGCAGGCCGGGCATGTCCCGCTACTGACTAACGCGGGGAAAGCCAAGGCCATGATGGGACAGATTAACAAGACCGATAAGCTCGATGCCAAGGGACTGGCTCTCTTGCTCCGGAAAGGGACGCTGCCGTCGATCTGGATTCCGCCAGGCGAGCTCCGCGATCAACGGGAACTGCCTCGGATGAGGATGACGCTCGTTCGGATACGGACGATGCTTAAGAACCGGATCCACGCCACGCTGTCCAAGTATGCGATTGAGATTGATGAGGTTTGTGACGTATTCGGGGTTGCCGGACGAAAACTCTTAGCGGAGCGGATCCGGGAGTTTCCTCCTCAGACCCAGCATTCGGTTAAAAAGCAACTCGAGCTTCTCGATGATGTCGAAGACCAGATCAAAGAGAGTGAGCTGCAGATCAAGACGGTTGTTCGAGAGACTCCAGCGATCCAGCTTCTCATGACGTTGCCCGGAGTGGGAATGATCTTGGCCATAGTGATCGCCATGGAGGTGGGAGATGTGGCCAGGTTTTCCGGGCCTGATAAGCTAGCCAGCTATGCCGGCACGGTGCCCCGCGTCAAAGCCAGCGGGGGAAAGATCATTCTCGGTAGAGTGAGGCCCGATGTCAATCGTTATCTCAAGTGGGCTTATATCGAGGCTGCTAACACCATCGTTCTCTTCCATAAGCGTTGGACCGGCCGCCACACCGTTAGTCTCTACATGAGACTTCGGGAAAAAAGAGGCCATGCCAAGGCTGTTGTCGCTGTGGCTAGGCATCTCGCCGAAGCGACCTACTGGGTTCTGAAAAAGGGAGAGTCCTATAGGGAAAGAAATCTAGAAAGGCCTATTTCGTCCACCCGGGAGCAAGCGCGTTAGTTCGCATGAGGCCATGAGCCTCGTAAATTGGATGCGACACTCACCGGGGGAGATGCTCATGCCGCCAAGACGGCGTATACATGCATCTGACGAAACGGGCTAAGAGCTCCGGGCGAAACGAATGCCTTTTATGAAAGGAAACAGATAAAAGGAACAATGGATTGACGCAGCGCTTTCATACATGCGAACATCACCATACACCAGCGACAGGAGTCCCTCTTGATATTAGGATAAGCTAAGCAAGACGCCAATCACATCCACCAATGTTGACCAGTCACGCATAGCTGCAAAGGGCCGACTCTCGAAAATCACTCTTCGCATGTCTAGGACTCCTTGACTTCGGGCTCTCGGACGAGCCCGAGGTTGAGGAACATCCATGAACGAAGTGGGAATCTTGGATGCCCGCGGGGGGTCCATTTTTTGCGCCCATTGACGCCTGCCGCATCCAGACCGACCGCCGGGCCCACACAGTCGAGGTAGAGACCGGAGTACCGGCTGTACTGGTCCAGGGGATGGGCCTGCCTTACTCTAGCGCGTCAAAAAAGGGCCAGACGACATTACACCATTCGTTAGAGCCTGACAACTCTTGACATCTCGGGAGATCGGAATTACCATAAAATAAAGGGACCTGGGGACAGAGATGAAGTTCCATTTCCTCGTTTTCTTCAGTTCCTCACCTGAGACTGAACCGTGTAAGGGTGTCCGATGAAAGGCAAGTGCAGCCAAGATAACGCTGACTATACATTAGGCAACGCCCTTCTATTGGACAGAACCGAAGTATCTTGTCGATACTTTGACAGTCTATGGCTTGGCCAAAAACCATTGACCATTCTTTTTCGCACCGAATCCAATCGCTATTTTTATGACACCGGAACGAACAAGATTCTAGGCTGCAGCAGCATTGAGTTTGACTTACTCAATAACATTCTGAAGATGGATATTCGGAAGGCGATTAGTAAAACCGCAGCCTTGTATCCTTACAAGGAAGTTGTTGAGGCCTTAGCGGGGTTGGTTACGGTTGTACAAGAAAAGGGCATTCTAAGAACGGTTGAACCCATTTCTTTCGGTGGCGCCCACCATCATAACATTAAGGAGCTGATAACCAAATCAGTAGGCATGGTCCAACTTGAAGTCACCGAGCGGTGTAACTCGCGTTGTGCCTATTGTCTCTACAGCCCGCATCACGCTGAGAAGCGAAATCACGGGACAAGAGACATGGATAACTCGACGGCTAGGGCGGCTTTGGAGCATTTTAGAAGGAGCTGCAGCCAACAAGAGGAAGTGGCCATTACTTTCTATGGAGGCGAGCCACTCCTTTGCTTTCCCTTGATAATGGAGTGCATCCAGTATGGTCGGAGCCTACTTTCGGACAAAAAGCTCAGTTTTTCTTTAACTACGAACGCGACGCTTATTACGGCGCAAATGGCAAAGGCCCTCGCTGATGAGAGAATCGCCCTTCACGTCAGTATAGACGGCCCAGAGGACATACACGATCAGTACCGAAAGGACGTTGAGGGGAAGGGCACATTTCAGAGAACGATTACTGGTCTCAAGTTGCTTTACGATGCTTATGGAGAACAGAAAGACAAAATAACCCTGAGTATGGTCTATTCTCCTCCTTATTCGGCCGCGAGACTGGACCGTATGGCGGGTCTTTGGGACCAATACTCATGGCTTCCCCGAAAGATCGGTCTTACGGTCTCTTATGCGGTGGACTTCTTTCCGTCAACGCTTGATTGCCTGCACACTGGCAACGCGGACTTTAGTCTGGTTTCATGGGCGGGAAAGTTATTCCTCGACGATTATCGAAATAACAGACAACACCATCCAATGGTCGCAAACATTATCGAAAAAGAGATGGCGCGTATTATAAAGAGGCCTATATACAACTCCCCAATTAGAGAATTCTGCCTTAATGGCTGCTGCCTTCCCGGCGTAAGGAAGCAATATGTAACGGTGGATGGGACCTTGGTCATGTGCGAGCGAGTAGGCAGCGCTCCCGCAATTGGGGACGTTTTCAGGGGAGTCCATATCGAGCAATTGGTCGACCTGTACGTGAATGAATATTCGCGCTTGAGTCTTCCCGCGTGTTCTCACTGCTGGGCCCTGCAACTCTGCCCCATATGTTATCTGCATTCCTTTTCTGAGGGTCGGATGGATATTCAAAAAAAGACAAAAAGTTGCGATCTTGCCCGCGCAAGCATTACCAATATGCTGGCCTTATTTTGCAGGCTTATAGAAATCAATCCTAGCGGTCTGGACTACTTAGGCTCATGGGTCATTCGCTAGCGATTAATTGTCCAAGGCAGGCAGAGGAAGGGAGGTGAGAGAAGTTGAATGTCGATATGTGAAAACCAAGGAATTAGGGAAATAGACGAATTAACTGGGAGGGAAGAACATGAAGGAAATCAAGGCAGGGATTCCAGATAATCTTGCCATTATGGGGCCCGGCTGTCATTGTGCCTGTGAGGGGGATCCTCCTGCGGCACCCAATTTCCAGATGCAGTTCACAGGGATCATAAACGAAGGATGCGCTTGCAGTTGTCAGCCCGTCCTGAATGAATCTTGGTTCTGGGGAGCACAAACTGCCCCCTAAGTGATTATTGGGAGGGAGAGGAAGAATCACTCCCCCCAATCAAGGGCTTCTTGATCTGACCGCTGCGTTATTTTATTAGGCTTTTTGAGGGAAGGACGACGATGAAGAATGCTAGGTTCATGCTTTTTGCCATGAGCGTCTTCCTCTTGCAGCAAGGGGCGGAAGCCACAGAAAGGCTATTTTTGCGGGTTTATCTTTTTCATGCTCCAGCTCTGCGTGTTGAAAGCCGCAAGCAACTCAATGATGTCCTCTCGCCTTCATCTCGTCCAGAATTGGCCGCACTCGGAGAGATGGCCGGGCGCTCCGATGCGGAATTCAGGGCGGGCATCATCAGTTCTCTCATGGAGGTCTTCGATCTTGAAACGGTCGAAGATCTGTTCCTTCATGAAAAGGAATGGGACGGACGATCGAAGGCCCCTATGAAAGGCCGGATCGCGAACTCCACTCAGGGTTTCCTCATTACGATCAACCCGAAATCGCAGCCATCGGGGCGCATCCTGCTTAAGCTCGGCATCGCCAAAACCACAAAAGATATGAAGACCGCACCGAACCCCTGGGAGGATTTGGAGAACATCCTTGACAGGGAGGTCGAGGTAACCCTCGAGGAGCCCGTAATCGCAGGTGTACCCTACGGGGAGGGGGAATATTTCGTGGCGATCCTGGCAACGAAACGAAAGTTTATAGAGAATCGCCAAGGCTCCTCTCCGGAAAGCAAGATCGAAATCGTTCCTGCTCCACGCGTTATCAGAAGTGTGCCGCCCTCATACCCCGGGGAACTAAGGCGCCGGGGTATCGGAGGTGTAGTCGGCCTGCAGGTGGCCATCAACGAGAAGGGTGAAATCGTCCGGGTGGATGTCTCCGATCCGGTTCATCCTTACTTGAATTATGCGGCGGTGCAGGCGTTGCGGCAGTGGACGTTCGAGCCTGTCGTACGGAAGGGGAAGCCGGTCCCCGCTGCCTTTCGGTGCAGTTGGAACTTCGATCCAAGAGCCGCCGCAAATGAGCCAGCGGCGAGTGAGATGCCCAAGCTCGACTCAGCCGCCCTGGCCACTCTGCTCGAGAGGGGCGGCGCCTATTGCGAGAAGCTCTCCGGCGCGGTCTTTGATTTCGTCTGTGACGAGACAATCCAAGAGATTCGCTACAGCTTATTGAAGGATATCCGTTGGGTCTACCTGATGAGCGGGCCGAAGACGCGTCACATTAGCGCAAGCGATTATTACGATATATCCGAACGAACCAAACCGAGCGAACAAATGGAATTTTCGGACGCCTCTCAATCCAGATATGGTGATTTGGTCCAGGACCGAGGGCAGGTCAGGCCGAAGGTCGAGCGACTTCAAATCATGGATCCGACGAAGACGCGGAGGGATAGCTTTCTGTGCGATTATATGTTCGTTCGGAAGCGAGTTGGCCAGGCCGTAGAGCGGCGGGCCGTCCTCAAAGAAAACGGTCGCAAGGTCGCGGACCGCGACAAGGTTCTGGATGACAAACGCTTCTCTGGGCTGAGCGCCCTGCTCTCACCTCTTCGGATCCTCGCCAAGGATCAGCAGGGGAGGTTTAACTTTGTTATCGCCGGAGAAGACAAAGTCCTGAAAAAGAAGTCCTTTGAGATCAGGGCCGTGCCAAAGTCGGGAGATGAAGACGGGATCTGGTCAGCGCGGATCTGGCTCGATAAAGAAAGCGGCCAGGTTCTTAAGTGCGAGATCGAAGGGATCCCCCTCGACGGTTATGACGATGTGCTGGAGGATAGCGTCATCCTCAACATTCGGCCCTCGTTCATCGTGACCCACGAATACAGAGTAGAAAAGAACGGCGTTCTTTTTCCCTATCGTTCCTCGGTCAAGGTCGAGTATCCTGGAGTGGACCCCCAGGGGTCCATCCCGAAGATCCTGTCGAGGTTCTCGTATGAGAAGTATCGGTTTTTCATCGTTGAAACTGAGTATCGTTCCTCAAAATGATTCGTGAGGATCGCGCGGTGGTCTCTGGATCCCGAGCCGGGTAATTCAGAGTGCGTGAGTTTTGCCCCCTTTCACCGAGAGACCATTGCGAATAATCGCTTATTCCTAAGAAGTCGAAAGCCCAGCATGTCAAAGGTCGTCATGTCGAAATGTTATTCTTATGTTGATCGTCTTCTTCTATCGGTCTCCTGGAAGGCGAGGATAGGTGTGAGAAGGGCACTCTTGAAGGCAGTTCACATCTCTGAAATCAGGGACTGGGCTCTGTTACTGAGGCACTCCAGGTCATCTGCTATTTAGAATAAGTTGAGCAAGATGCCAATCCTAACCACCAAAATTGACCAGCCGCGCATAGCTGCAAAGGGCCGATCCTCGAACCCCCCGTTAGTTCCAGGACCTACGACTTTTGAGAAATTGCGCTTGGCGAATTTTAAATGGATGTGGCCTTATGTTCGAAGGCATTGGAAGCTTGGAGCGATAGGAGTAGTTAGCATGGTGCTTCTATCGCTCCTCGCCCTTCCAGCTCCCTATCTGACAAAGATCGCGGTCGATCAGGCGATCGGGGGAAAGAACCTCCAACTCCTTGATCGCATAATCCTAGCCCTTCTTGGGGTCCAGGTTCTTCTCTTCGGAGCTTCTTGGGTAACTAATTATTCGTTCAGCAGATTTTCCCTGGAGATCATGACCGGTATCAAGAACGACCTTTTCCACCGGCTCCTACGCTTCCCGATGTCGTTCTTCGCAGGACGGGAAACGGGCTATTTGATGTCTCGAGTAGGAGAGGTCGAAGGGCTGAATCTATTCTTTTCATCCACGCTCATCTATGTCGTTGTTTCTCTCGCCCGCTTCGTATTTTGCCTCGGCATATTGTTTCGCCTCAATGCCGGCTTAACCGGGCTCGCACTGCTGGTTCTCCCGCTCCTATTCGGTATCTCCCGTTGGTTCACACGCGATATGCGGCGCCTTTCGTGGGACTATTTTGAGAGAAGTGCAGAACTTTCCCGGGGAATGCAAGACTCCCTCTCAGGCATAGAGGTCGTTAAAGCCTACGGCGCGGAAACAAGGGAAGCGGCAAAATTTCAAGTTCATTTGAATGACCTAAAGAAGGTGAACGTGCGGCGCACCGTCTTGATGTCTTTATACTCCGAGAGTCTCTCTTTCCTGGCTGCGGGCACTGGCTTTATGATCCTGAGGATGAGCGGTTGGAAGATTATCTCCGGGACCTTCACCCTAGGCAGTTATCTTGCGTTTGCCGCGTACTTCGCTCAGCTCTTAGGTCCTACTCAGCTTGTAGCCAACCTAGGGCTTACGCTCCAGCCTGCAAAAATTGCTTTGCAGAGGATTCGCGAGCTGATGAAGGTCGTCGCAGAGGACGAATCTGGGCCCGTCGCTGACATTGAATCATTTAAAGGACGGATAGAACTACGAGATGTCGATTTTGAATATGAAGGGGGCAAACAGGTCTTTACAGGCATTAACCTGGACATTCGCCCCGGCGAGAAGATACTCATCGGCGGGCCGAATGGTTCAGGCAAGAGCACGTTGATCAAGCTCATTATGGGTTTTTACCACCCTCAAAGCGGCGAAATATTATTGGATGGGCGGCCGATTCAGGAGATCTCCAAGGCCTCGCTTCGCGAGAGGATCTCGGTTGTTTCTCAAAACTCGTTTCTTTTCTCAGACACCGTAAGAAATAATGTCCTCTTCAGCAATCCGCAGGCGACGGCCTCGCAGTTGGACGATGCGATTCGCTTCTCGGGGGCGATGGGATTCGTAAGCGATCTCCCCCAAGGATTGGATACCGAGATCGGCGAACGTGGGGTCCGGCTATCGGGAGGAGAGCGACAAAAGCTCTCGATCGCCAGGGCTATCCTCAGAAAGAGCGATCTTATCATCTTTGATGAGGCGACGACGCACCTAGACTCGACTTCGATAGCCCTTCTTAGAGAAATGATGCAAAGCCAGTTTAAACATAAAACCTGTATTGTCGTCTCCCATCGTCCATTCGAAATTCCCGTCATTGATCATTTCTACTGGATCGAAGGAGGGGGCATCCGAAAAACTGGATGATCATGACAAAGAGATGGAATTCGCAACTTCGGGGCCATCTAAACCTCTTCAGTTAGCCGCTTGAGCGGTCAGCTCGTGGAGCCTTTCAAGGGATCCAAGGACCTTGTCCTCCCGGATGTAACTGCGTTCACTCGCCCAGTCCTCCGAGTATTCGATGTGATAGCAGATCGTCAGCCGAACGTAGCTCTCGACCGAGGGGAAGACACCGACCACCCGGCTCCGCCGGCGGATCTCCATGTTCAGCCGCTCCTGGCCGTTGGTCGAGGAGATGCGCTTCTTGTCGACCTCCGGGAAGTCGTAGAACGAGAGCGAGTCCTCAAGGCCTTCTTCGAGACAGCGGATGGCCTCGGGGAACCGCTTCTCGTAGTCGTCGATGAGAGCTGCGGCGGCTCGCCGGGCGCTCTTCTTGTCCGGGTCGAGCCAGATCTGCTTCAGATGGGAAGCGAAGCGGCCCTTTTCCTTGTGCGGGACCTTGGCCAGGATGTTCCGCATGAAGTGAACCTTGCATCGCTGCCAGGACGCGCCGAGCCATTCCTTCCTGACCGCGGCCTGGATCCCGGCATGGGCGTCGGAGATGCAGAGGGCTGTCCTTTTCATGCCTCTGGCTTTGAGCTTCCGGAAGAAGACCCGCCACGAGTCTTCCGACTCGTCGAACATGGGCTCGACAGCCAGGATCTCCCGAGAACCGGCAGGATTAACACCACAGGCGATCATCACGGCCACCGAGACGACCCTTCCTTCGACTCGGACCTTCTAACAGCTGCCTCGGTCTGAAATCCCTACACCCCCAGCTTCTTCGACAACCTAGCCAATAACGATCTTAGGGGCGGTGTTTGCTCCAAGTTTTAGATGATTAGGCTGGTCAGCTACGTGCTCAGAATAGCGCCGTCTGCGTCCAGCGGATGTTGCTCTGCGTGCGCTTATAATGCGTATTCCGAGGGAATCCGGCCGGGTATTCCGACGGAAAGCGGCCACCATTCCGAGCGAAGCCGGCCACGGTTCCGACGGGAAGGCGGCCGCTTTTAGGGCTGTCGTCGGAAAGGTGGCCGGCTTGGCTCGGAAAATTGCGGGGTGACGCTGGGTAATCTCGGGAAAACCGGTTATCGTTCGCCTTCCGAGTTCCGACGAAGGAGGCGAAGATGCCGGCCAAGAGGTTACCGATGCGGAAGGTCAAAGATGTTCTAAGGCTGAGCTGGGGGCTGGGACTGACGTCGCGGCAAGTGGCGGCGAGCTTGGGTCTGGCCCGTTCGACCGTGGCCGAGTACGTCCGGCGGGCGGAGGAGGCGGGGTTGAGCTGGCCCTTGCCGGATGACTGCGACGACTTCATCCTGGAGCGGCGGCTGTTCCCGCCGACGCCACTCATCGCGTCGGTGGACCGGCCGCTTCCCGACTGGAACGAGGTCGCCCGAGAGCTCGGGCGAAAAGGCGTGACGCTGTTCCTCCTCTGGCACGAGTACAAGCAGTCCCATCCGTTGGGCTACCAGTACAGGCGGTTCTGCGACCTGTACCACGAGTGGGCGGGACGCCGATCGGTCTGGATGCGCCAGGATCACAAGGCCGGGGAGCGGATGTTCGTCGATTACGCCGGCGGCATGGTCGCCGTCGTCGACCGCGAGACGGGCGCGACGCGCCAAGCCCAGGTGTTCGTGGCCGTTCTCGGGGCCTCGAGCTACACCTACGCCGAGGCGACCTGGACGCAAGCGATCGGCGACTGGGTCGGCTCCCATGTCCGGGCCTTCGAGTACTTCGAAGGCGTCGCGGCGCTTGTCGTCTCGGACAACCTCCGGACCGGGGTTAGCCGGGCCTGCCGATACGAGCCCGGGATCAACGCCACCTACGCCGAGATGCTGGGCCATTATGGCTCGGCGGCTCTGCCGACGCGGGTCGGCCGGCCTCAGGACAAGGCCAAGGTCGAGAGCGCCGTCCAGGTGACCCAGCGCTGGATCCTGGCCAGGCTTCGCAACCGGACCTTCTTCTCGCTCGGGGAGCTCAACGCTGCGATCCGCGAGCTTCTCGAGGACCTCAACACCCGGCGCTTCCGCAAGCTCCCCGGCACGCGCCGCTTGCAGTATGAGGCGCTCGACCGGCCGGCCCTCCTTCCGCTTCCCGCCGAGCGCTACGAGCTGGCCGAGTGGCGCAAGGTCCGGGTCAACCTGGACTATCATGTCGAAGTCGAGGGGCACTATTATAGCGTCCCTTATCAGCTCTGCCGCCTGGAACTCGAGGCGCGGCTGACGGCCCGGGTGGTCGAGTGCTTCCACAAGGGCCGCCGCGTCGCAAGCCACGTCCGCTCGTCGGAGCGGGGCCGGCATACGACGGCCCAGGAGCACATGCCCAAGGCCCATCAGGCTTATCTCGAATGGACGCCGGAGCGGATCGTCCAGTGGACGGGCACGGCCGGCCCGGCCACCCGGACGCTTGTCGAACGGCTCATCGCCTCCAAGCCTCATCCCCAACAGGGCTTCCGCGCGGCGCTCGGGATCATGCGGCTGGGCAAGATCTATGGCGTAGAGCGGCTCGAGGCCGCCTCCGAGCGGGCCCTTCGCTTCGGGGCGCTGAGCTACCGGAGTCTCGCCTCGATCCTCAAGTGCGGGCTCGACCGCGCCGAGAACCCCGCGGCCGAGGCCCGGTCCATCGCCCATCCCAACATCCGCGGCGCCGCCTACTTCAAGGAGAAGCCCTCATGTTGACCCATCCAACGCTCGAGAAGCTCTACAGCCTGCGGCTCTGGGGCATGGCCCGGGGCTGGGAGGAGCAGATGCGCATGCCCGACCTCCGGGAGCTTGCGTTCGAGGAGCGCTTCGGGCTCTTGGTCGACCGGGAGATGACGGAGCGGCGGGACCTGCGCCTCAGGGTCCGGCTGAAGACGGCCCGGCTGCGGCTGACCGCTGCGGTCGAGGACATCGACTACCGCCAGCCCCGCGGCCTCGACAAGGGACTGCTTTTGCAGCTCGCCTCATGTGCCTGGATCAAGGAGCGCCAAAACGTCCTCATCACCGGGCCGACGGGCGTGGGCAAGAGCTACCTCGCTTGCGCCCTGGGCAACAAGGCCTGCCGGGAGGGCTATCGGACGCTCTATACGCGCCTGCCGCGACTCCTCCAGGAACTCCACATCGCCCGCGGCGACGGCCGCTACGGCAAAGTCCTGGCCGGACTGGCCCGCATGGACCTGTTGCTCGTCGACGACTGGGGCCTGGCGCCGCTGGACGACCACGGCCGGCGCGACATCCTGGAGATCCTCGAAGATCGTCACGACGTCCGCTCGACGATCGTCTCGGGTCAGTTGCCGGTCTCAGGCTGGCACGAGATGATCGGCGATCCGACCCTGGCCGACGCCATCCTCGACCGCCTCGTCCACAACGCCCACAAGATCGAACTGAAAGGAGAATCGATGCGGAAAACTCTCAAATCCTTGACTCAATCCGGCCACTCAGGTACATAACTTATGCCCAGCGTCGCTCCGCTCCGACAATGGCCGCCTTCGCTCGGACTGGGTGGCCGGAATCGTCGGAATACGCACTTATAACGTTCCTACTCACTATGCTACCACGCCTATTTTTCATTGAATCAACCTTTTTTTGACATGAGCACCTTGTGCGTATATAATGAGCGCAAAGGGACTAAGCCCATGAAGGACTTATGGGTTTGTGGGAGTCTTTTTGGCGACTGTGGGCACGGTGGCTACAATCCCAGAAGGGCAGGAACAGCCAAGTCAATATGAATGAGATGGGATGCTATGTCTAGCGACGGGGCATTGGATCAAACCGCTCATTTAAGTAATCCCGGGGAGGTACTGGAATATTTTCGTTGTCTTTGGCCAAACGGAAGGCCCATATTCAAGTTGTTCCGGACAGAACGAACTGGTTATATCTATGATACAGGAACCAACAAGATCTTTGGCTGCGGAAACATAGAATTCGAATTTTTCAGGAATGTGCTGGACTTGGACATAGGCGAGGCCCTGGAGAGAACGGTTCTATCTAGCCGTCCGGACGAATTCGTTAAAGCCATGGAAGGCATAAGGAAGATCATCAATCAAAGCAACGTATTGAAAGGTATGAGGTCCATCCGATTCAGTGGAGACCACTTCAGCAACATAAAAGAACAACTTCAAACCCGCCTGGGATTGATACAGCTCGAAATAACCGAAAGATGTAACCTGCGATGTGGGTACTGTGTTTACAGTTCTCACTTCAAAGAGAAGAGAAACCATAGTATGAAGGATATGCGCCAATCCACGGCATTTATGGCGATCGATCATCTCAATAAATATTCGCAGGCAAAAGATAGTGTATCGGTAGGTTTCTACGGAGGCGAGCCGCTATTATGCTTTCCTCTTATTCAATCCTGTGTCCGATATGCCCGAGCGATAATGAAGGCTCCAATCCCGTCCTTTACAATAACAACCAATGCTACACTTGTGACCCCCTCTATAGCAAAATATCTACGAGATGAAGAATTCGGGGTTCTCGTCAGTATCGACGGGCCACAGGACGTTCATGACGATTATAGGAAGGACCTTTATGGCGTAGGCTCATTTGAACGGACTCTTACCGGACTTCGAACTCTCTATGATGTTTTTGGACAAGACAAGAGCAGGTTGTCGATAAGTATTGTCTACGGACCTCCATATTCAAGAGAGAGAATTGATCGGATCGCTTCTTTATGGGATATGTACCCTTGGATCTCAAGGGATATGGTGCCTACCATATCGTATCCTCTTGGGTATCAGAAGCCATTAAAGAACAACGAGCAATCCGGTGATCCCGATTTTTCTTTGTTTGATTGGGCCAGCGAAAACTATCTGCAAGCGTACAAAAGGGGCAGCAGGCCACATCCAATAGCTGTGAGTATAATCGAAAAGGAGCTCGCCCGCTTTATCAAGCGAAATACGTACGCGGCACCCCGAAGCATTTTCGCCTTGAACGGTTGCTGCGTTCCAGGGGTTAGAAAGCAGTTTGTGTGTGCTGACGGGTCAATCATGATTTGCGAGAGAATAGGAAAGGCCCCCGCGATTGGGAGCGTTGAGCGCGGCGTCGACATCGAGTTGGTCGAACGAGAATATGTTACGAATTATGCGGAGAAGAGTCTCCCCCTCTGTTCTGATTGTTGGGCCGTTCACCTATGCAAACTCTGCTATATGCATGCCTATTTTGATGGTCGAATCGATTTATTCAATAAAGATATCAGTTGTTCTGTATCGCGACTAGGCTTGGAAAAAATGTTAACGCTTTTTTGTCAGCTTCTCGAAATTAGGGCATCGGGCCTCGATCATCTGAAGGATTATCAATTCATATGAACGTCAGGATGACGATGGGAGTGTTGGCCGAAAGGAGGTGCTTAAGCTTGAATGTCTTCGTTTGGGTCCCAGGGATCTCAGGGAATCTAAATCTACAAGGAGGAAAGCATGTTTGAGATTGGAAATGGCATAACGTTGAACCAAGAAAGCGAAGGCCCCCCTGTCTGTGTCTGTAACTGCTATTGCCCGGGCGGTGGCTTCGTCGAAGGGGGAATCTTCATGAATCAGTTAATTCATTACTACGTTTAGCCGCGAAGGCGTTATGAACTATTAAAGCCACGAAAGATCAGTTCGAAACAGAGGGAGAGGCCTAGTCCTCTCCCTCCTTCCAGCCCGAAGATGCCAGAAGGCTGGAAACGCGCTGATCGACGGAATTTGTGCTCTCGATAAAGAAGATTCCTAATGGTGGCAGCGGGAGAATGAGTTCTTTTATCTTTCTTTCAACCGGGTTCCGGTTTCGAGCAGTCTCGACAAGGATTCCTGCGGTTTGCTTGCTTGCGGCTCTTACAATGTCACCTGCGACGGCTGCTAAGGATCAACGTCAATCCGGACAAGCCCAGAAACCCCTCCAGTACGAAGTCAGCGTGACGCTGAAGCTTACCCAGGTCTTCGTCGCTGGCCCCGATGGTAACCCGGCGCAGGATCTCGAGAAGGCTGACTTCGTTCTTTATGATAACGGAAAGCTCCAGAAGATAACGGATCTCGAAAAGCACTTCATCCAAACGCCGGAATCTGTGGCCTCAGGACTTTATGTTTCGGGAGCCGCGGCCAGCCCTTCACCTCTCCTGAAACGCAAGTACATTCTGCTATTTGACAACGAAAGTAACGACTTGGCAGGCGTCGTCAAGTCCCGGAAGGCGGCCTTAGAGTTTCTCGACAATGACCTTCAGCCGGGGGACGAAGTGGCCTTCTTTTCATGTTCTCCGGCGTCAGGCCTGAAGGTGCACGAATATTTTACATCCAATCATCAAGAAATCCGCGAAGCAATCAGGAAGATTAAAGCCGAGCCGGGAGCGGAGCTTGGCGGATTGGCCGTTGAGTCCTTCATTGAACACGAGCTGGCCAACCCGGAACATCCGACTCTCGATGGACTTTTCTCTCTTTTTAAGGACTTCGACAGCGGTGCCAACCGACGCCCTTATTCCCGCCGCGACCTCTTTGTGCGCCTGACCGAGCTGGCTAAGGCGCTGCGGCGGGTCGATGGGCAAAAGAACATCATCTTCTTTTCCAGAGCGTTCAGGCACATCATGGACAGCCCGTCCAGCCCAGATGCGGTGCGCTTCCGGAAAATGGCCGAGGAGTTGGCTTCAGCCAACTGCCCGGTCTTTGTTGTCAACACCGCGGGTGGAGTCGAATCGGCGTTGTCGCCCAACGCCGGACTCAGCTATCTCTCCGATGTCACCGGAGGCCGATACTATGACGCGGTCGATCATTATGCCGAGAACGCCCATAATATCCGGAATGTCACCAGCAATTATTACGTCCTCGGCTATCCGGTCGACTCTTCCTGGGACGGAAAGTTCCATGAGATTAGGGTCGAGGTCTCGCGCAAGGGGTACAGAGCGTTCGGCCAAAAGGGCTATTACAATCCGTTGCCGTTCAACAAGTTGTCGGCCATGGAGAAGTCCCTCCATCTCATAGATGTAGCTCTCGGAGAGGACCCGTATTTCGAGCAACCCATCGGTTTTCCACTAGCGGTCCTACCTTATTCGGATGGACCGGGAAGCAACACGCTTCTTCTCTCGTTAATACCGGTCCGTGTAATGATAGAGAACCTCGGGAAAAAGACGGAGATTATCAGCCTCGTTCTTGCCGAAGACAAGAGTATCGTCACCGGCAGGCGCGCCGAGGTCGATTGGACGACCCTTGCCGCGGAAACACTCTGCCAGTATTCAGCCGCGGCCCTAGTCCCCGGCCACTATGAGGCCCGCGTCGTCATCAGAAATCTCGAGACGGGCAGGGCGGCGGTCGGCGCCTGTTCTTTCGAACTGCCAGGGGCCTCGGATGCGTCCCTCAAGCTTTTCCCTCCTCTCTTCATCGGCTCGTTCTGCTCGACGCAGTATGTCAACTTTTCGGGAGATGCCAAAGATAAGAACGGTCAGAGCTTTTCGCTTACGCAAGCGTTTCTCTTTCCGACCCGTAAATACAGTCCACTGCCCGCCGAATTGGAGGAGGGAGGCGAGATATTCCGGGCGGTGCTGAGGTGCGAGCGGAAGGGCCACGAGGCGCAAGATTTCAAGGTGAGCGCCGGGCTCGAGATCCCAGGCGTCGGCCAATCGATCCCGCTCGAGATCGTCCTCTTGGACAGGTTCGAACAAGAGCATCTCCTTTTCCTCGTTCTGGAATTCCGGTCGCCCGCCCCGCTCGCGACGGGTCCCTACACCCTTAGGGTAGTAGCCGAGAACCCACAGACAGGCCTGAGGACTGAGACGATATGTGATCTCACGGTCAAGCAGTGAGAGGGCTTTTGGCGAGGGCATCGGAGCGGCCCTGACATTGACGAGCCGAGTCTAGCCATTGGGCGATGAGGAAGGAAGGCGAGACATGGCGATTTGCACTAGTCCTTGCGCACGAATACTGGTCTTATCGACGGCAATCATCACCGCCGTCGTGGGACCTTGGGCTTTGCGGGCCCAAGACGACCAGATCACGCGGGCGATGGCCTTCATGGACTATATGTTCTATAACGAGGCTGTCGCGCTGTTCGAACAAGTCCTCGAGAAGCGCCCAGCCGAGCGGGGAATTCGCGTCAACCAGGCCTTCGCCTGCTTCCGGTTAAAGAAATATGAAGAAGCGGCCGGCCTCCTCGGCCGCGAGCACGAAATGTTCCCGGGAGATCTTAGACCGCTTATCCTTCTCAGCCTCATTCAGGACGCTATGGGACGCCCCGAGGAGGCAGTGGCGACGGCTCGGGCCGTACAGACCGAGTTGGACGGGCTCCTGAAAAGTCCCCGCCGGAAGAAAGTCGAATCCGTATTCCGAGATCTCTCTCCAAACGCCGGCCTTCCGGCCTACATTCTGGGTTTGGACGCTTCACGAAGGCAAGCCGCACGGAGCGCCAGATCCTGGTTTTTCCGCGCACAAGCCCTTGGCTATGACCCCATGGATTGCCAGCTTCAAGCCATCGACGCCGAGATGAGATCGGGGAATTGGAACGAGGCCCTGAAGCTTACTAGCGGACCGGGACCGCGAGACGGAGTAATTATGGGCTCAGTGGTTTCCGCCGATCTTCTCGTTCTCAAGGCGATCATCCTGGAGCAGCTCGGGCGGCGGGATGAATGCCGGGATTCGCTCGAGGAGGGATTGGGCGCGGAGCCCTTCAGAACCGATATCCTCACAAATCTGGCCATCCTCGACTTGCAGTGCGCCCAGTTCGAAGAAGCCGCTCGGACCCTGACAAAGGTCATCAAACTCACTCCGCTGGATTTTCGGGCACGTTACTTTCTTGAGCAGGCTCAGGTGCGCAGGAGACTGCCGGAGGGTTCGAGTACGGAGGTGTTTTCGCGGGATTTTCTGAAGGCCCGTGGACCGCGCTTCGTCTATGTTCTGAATGGGTGCCCCGAAGACGCCGTCTCGGCGGCCCAAACGACCGCGGTGGACTTCATCAAGCGGGGCCTGCTGGCGGACGCGGCTCTTCACCTTCGCATGTTCACTGACATCTATCAAGGATCTCCGTCAGTCTATTATAACCTGGGCCAGCTCGACAACAGCCTGGGACTCCTCGCCGAGGCGCTCGCGTGCGGCGCGAAGGCGCTGGGACTGAGGCCCGACTACCGGGACGCTTATGATCTGATGGGGAATGCTTATTTAAAAGTCGGGGACTTCGCTAACGCCGTCCATTCTTATAAAAGCGCCGTCAGGCTAGACCCTCGGGACCCCATGGGCTTTTTCAATCTGGCCTGCGCCTTTCACGCATCAGGAGATGACGCGAGCGCGGAGAAGAACTGGTTGGAGTCCCTTCGCCTGGAGAAGATCGCCCCCGAGGCCGGGGCTTCGGCCAGGGCCGCTGCGGGAGCACTAGACCATTCCCTAACGGTCAAGGTCGAGCCTGTGTCGGCTCCGTGCTGCGAGTACTTAGGGCTCCTCTATGCCCGACAGGGGAAAACTATGGAAGCGATCGATTACTTCGATAAGGCGATTTCCTTTAATCCAGGGAGGCTCATCCCGTACCTTGAAATCGGCAAGCTTCATAGGACCCTGAATAACTTGGACAAGGCCCGAGAATACTTCGAAAAATATCTTGCTTTGGGGGGCGATAAAAGCAATATCAAATAAAGAAAAGCCACGGCGATCTACCCTCTGCGCAATGCCAGCCACAGAGTGTCTTATGCACAGAGTATCCATGAAGAGTGCCAGGCCCGGGGCATGCTACTGTCAAGCGGTTCGCCGTCCCGCTGCACATGGGGGCGGAGGGTTAGGTTCCCAGGGCTCAATTCGTTGCCCTCGCATCTTCGCATGTTAGAGCCACGTAGGAATTGATTATGTTTTCGTTCCTTAAGAGCCAGCGGGTTCATGGCAAAGAGACATATGTTCTTAATGCAACGCCAAAGGCAGGCAAGGAAAATGGGGCATCAGCTGCATCTGAATTGACCAAAGAACTATGGTGTTTTAAGATGCGATCTTGAAGGCGTTCCTATTTACGGATATAAAAATGGATCGCGGGATTGCTCAGCGATGAACAGCAAGCCGTCGATGCTAACACACAGATTATCAGGCGATGCTCCTTCGGAGATCCTTTGGATTAGGGGAGAGGGCCGTCGCCTAAAGGAAGCCGATATACGGGGGTCAATGCTATTTGGAGTAGAAAGGGAGGCCATCGAAATTTGTCCTCTGGGGCGATGACCTTGGGGCGTATGGCACCGACCGTTCCTGAGAACTTAACCGGTCTGCTCGATGGCATAATCCGCGAATTCGGAGCACGCGACATCAGGATCTTTCTTCATAGGATTAATCCACAGTGGCTAATTAGGGCAGAAAGTGCCTATATTAGGCCATCTCCCCGAAAAAGGGAACGGGGATTGGATGACCAGTCCCCGCCCGAAGCCGTGGATACCGTTACAGGCGCCTATTTCGTCAGGGAGATCGAGCCGTTGGTGGTGTGGAGCTCGATCAGCGGCCCACCCTGGCCGATCTTGGCCTCGACGTGGCGCTTGGACTGGCGCAGGGCCTTGAGCGTCACCGGGAAATCCACGGTGATGTGCCCGTTGGTGGTGCTGGCGTCGAGATCGGCGTTGATGGTCTCGGGGGAGACGAAGACGAGCGTGATGGAGCCGTTCGTCGTATCGGCTTCGAGCCCATCCTTGAACACCACGTCCTCGATCCGGATGTTGCCGTTGGTCGTATCCGCCGCGATCCGGCCGTCGAACCGGCGGATCCGGACGTCCCCGTTCGTGGTCGAGGCTTCGAGCTCGCCCGAGCCGCCCTCGACGGTGATGGTGCCGTTCGTCGAGCCCAGCTCGGCCCGGACGAAGCGGCCGGTGACGTCGATCCCCCCGTTGGTGGTCTCGACCTCGTCGAGAACGACGCCCTCGGGGACCTTGATCTCGAAGTCGACGCGGACGTTGGCCCGGCGCGGGAATTTGGGCCAGACGGCCTTGACCGAGACCGCTCCGGAGGATTCCTCGACCCGGATCTCGACCTTGGCCAGGTCCGCCTCGCTGCGGCGGGCGGTCTTGACGGCCTTGATCTCAACCTTGTCCTCCCGCCACGTCGTCACGGCGACATCGCCGTTGACGTTGTCGAGGGAGAACCGGTCGCCGGCCTTGAGGGGCAGGGTCTTGGCGAAATCCTCCTTGTAGTCCGCCATGGCGAACGCACAGGAGACGGCCAGAAGAAGGACGGTAAGGCACAGAAAAACGAGGATTTTGACTTTTGACACGGAAACCTCCTGAAAATCGACGCTCATGGGATAGACGTAGGAGAAAGCGAAAAGGTTCCCGTCTCCCTACAGGAGGCCCATGAGCTTCTTGGCCCCGTCGAGGGTCTCGCAGGCGACCGAACGGGCCCTTTCGGCTCCCTGTCGCAGGACCTCCCTGACGCGTTCGGGCTCGCGGGCCAGGGCCTGCCGGCGCTCGCGGATGGGATCGAGCACCTTCATCAGGTTCCGGTGGAAGATCTTCTTGCAGTCGATGCAGCCGATGGTCGCCCCGGTGCAGCCGGCGACGATCTCCTTGATCTCCTCATCGGGCGTGACCAGCTTGTGGTAGCTGAAGATGTTGCAGCGGGCCGGATCGCCCGGGTCGCTCCGGCGCTTGCGGGCCTCGTCGGTCTTGGCCGGCCGGAGCTTCTCCCAGATCGCGGCCGGCTCCTCGCCGATGCCGATGAAGTTGTCCAGGGACTTGCTCATCTTGGACGCGCCGTCGAGCCCCATGACCCGGGCGCCGCGGCCGATGAGGACCCCCGGCTCCGGGAAATAGGCGCCGAACCGGCCGTTGAAACGGCGGGCGACCTCGCGGGTGAATTCGAGGTGCTGGATCTGGTCCTCCCCCACGGGCACGGCGTCGGCCCTGTAAAGGAGGATGTCGGCGGCCATGAGGATGGGGTAGTTGAGCAGGCCGGCCGTGACGTTCTCCCGCTCCCGCTCCGACTTCTCCTTGAACTGGGTCATCCGGCTGAGCTCGCCGAGGGGGGTGACGCAGGTGAGGAGCCAGCAGAGCTCGGTGTGCTCGGGGACGTGGCTCTGGACGAAGATGGTGCACTTGGCCGGGTCGAGCCCCGCGGCCATGTTGTCGAGGGCGGCGTCCCAGATCCTCTGGGGCAGCCGGGCCGCCTCGTAGTCGACGGTGATGGCGTGGAGGTCGACGATGGCGAAGAAGCAGTCGTAATCGTCCGTCAGCCGGACCCAGTTCTCGACGGCCCCGAAGTAGTTGCCGATGTGGATGGTGCCGCTCGGCTGGATGCCGCTCAGGATGCGCTTGCGCTTGTTCATGGCCGGTCCTCGTTCGGATTTCGGGGGTATTCTATCACAACAGGGCAAGGAATTCGGCCAGGACCATGGCCGTCGCCCCCCAGATCTTGTGCCCCTCGAACTCGAAGAACGGGACCTCGACGTCCCGGCCGCCGAAGCGCCAGACCTCCCTCCGGACCGCGGCGGGATCGGCCAGGCGGGCGACGGGGAGCTCGATGAGCTCGTCCACTTCCTCGGGCTGTAGGCGGAACGCGAGCGTCCCGGGCACGAAGGCGACCGTCGGGTAGATGCAGTAGTTGCTCGGCGGGATGTAGAGGGGCGTCAGCCGGCCGAGTACGCGGACCGCCCCGAGGTCCGGCCCCAGCTCCTCCGCGGTCTCCCGGAGAGCCGTGGCCTCGACGGACTCGCCGGGGTGCTGCTCCCCGCCGGGAAGGGAGATCTGGCCGCGGTGGTGGAGAACGCGCTGCGTGCGCCGGGTCAGCAGGAGCGAGAGACACCCGTCCTTGACGTAGAGAAGGATGAGGACGCCGGCCTTGCGGCTGGTGGCTTCGACCTCGAAGTAGGCCTTGTGGCCCTGGCGCGGCTCGGGGGCCATGGCCAGCTGCGCCGCGGCTCCGGGGAGAGCCGCGGCCAGGCCCTTTTCGATCCGGCCGAGGAGGTCGAACGGTTCCATGGGCGGAATGGCCGCCGCCGGTCAGCGGCCCCGCCCGGCCAGGAGCTTCTCGATCTCGTCGATCTCCTTGGGCACGTCCTTGGTCAGGACCTCGCACCCGGTCGCGGTGATGAGAACGGTGTCCTCGATCCGGATGCCGAATCCCTTTTCGGGATAGTAGAGGCCCGGCTCGATGGCGAAGACCATGCCTTCCTTGAGGACGCCGCCGAGAGGGACGTCGTGGACGCACAGGCCAACGCCGTGCCCGAAGCCGCCCTCGAGCCCGCGGGGATCGATGCCCTTGGCCTTCATCGCCGCGGCGACGTGGTCGCGGACGTCCTTCGGCGTGGCGCCGGGCTTGTAAGCCTCGATGCAGGCCTTCTGGACCTCGAGGGCGACCCGGTAGGCCTCCCTCTGCTCGGGCGTGAAGCGGCCCGACACCGGCCAGGTCCGGGTGATGTCCATGGCCAGATGGTCGAGCTCGGCGCCGAAGTCCATGAGGACGACGTCGCCCGGCCCGACGCGCCGGGTGTTCTGGTCGTAGTGGAGGATGCAGGAATTGGGCCCCGAGCCGACGATGGGCGCGTAGGCGGCGCCCCGGGCGCCGCCTTTGAGGACGACGGCCATGGCCGCGGCCTCGAGCTCATATTCAAAGACGCCGGGGCGGCTCGCCAGCATGGCCTGGCGGACGCCCTCGGCCGAGAGCCGGCCGTTGCGCCGGAGGATCTCGATCTCCCCGGCCGTCTTGATCGCCCGCAGGGCGTCGATCGCCGGGGTGACGTCGCGGAATTCCATCTGGGGATAGCGTTCCCGGAGCTTCACGATACGGTAGCGGTCGGCCGAGATCTGATCGTAGTAATGGCTGCGGGCGCGGCGCCCTTCCATCAGGCCGGTCTCGGAGCGGGCCTCGTCGAGGCTGTCCCGCTGCGAGAGCCGCAGGTGGAACACGCCGCCGGGCCGGGCCGACCAGCGGGACAGGAACTCGTCGAGATAGCTCGAGGGGTAGACGTCCGTATAGCCGCCCTTGGCTTTCGCGTCGGGGTCGTCGAGGAGGTTGGGCCCGTCGTACTGCCGCTCCCGGGCCGTCAGCTGAGGCAGGAAAAGGTACGCCCCCTTGGTCGTCGGCGCGAGGACGAGGATGGCGCCGAGGTCCTCGCAGCCCGTAAAATAGAAGAGGTCGTTGTCCTGGCGGAAGTGGGCCCCGGGGGGCGCCGCGGCGTCGCCGAAGAGGATGACAACCCCGTCCTTGAGCTGGTCCATGAGCGCGGCGCGGCGCTGGGAGAACTCGTCGGGGCCGTAGCCGGTCCGCTGGGCCAGGAGGGCGGTTCCGGTCAGCGCGCACAGAAGGGCGGCGGCGAGGGCGAAACGGATGCGTGCGTGTCTCATCAGGCTTTCCCCAGTACCATGGCCAGAAGGGCCATCCGGACGTAGAGACCGTACTCCATCTGCCGGAAGTAGGCGGCCCGCGGATCGCCGTCGAAATCCGTGCTGATCTCGGTCACCCGGGGCAGCGGGTGCATGACGATCATCCGGTCCTTCGCGCCGGCCATGACGCGCTTGTCGACGACGAAAGCCCCCTTGACCGATTCGTAGACCTCTTCGCTCTCGAACCGCTCCCGCTGGACGCGGGTGACGTAGAGCACGTCGGTCTCCGGCAGGGGCCGGTCGAGCGTCGGATACTCCGTCTGACGCATCCCCTTGGTCTCGAGCTCGGCGATGATCTCGGGGGGCATGCGCAGGATGTCGGGAGAGACGTAGTTGAGCTTGGCGTTGTAGAGCGAGAGCAGGCGGGACAGGGAGTGGACGGTCCGCCCGTACTTGAGGTCGCCGAGCATGGTCACCGTCAGGTCGTCCATCCGCCCCAGCTCCTCGTGGATCGTGAACGCGTCGAGAAGGGCCTGGGTGGGGTGCTCGCCGACGCCGTCCCCGGCGTTGATGACGGGCTTGTGGGCGACCTCGGCTGCCTTGGCCGCCGAGCCGAGCTCGGGATGGCGGATGACGATGACGTCGGCGTAGCACTCGAGGGTGCGGATGGTGTCGGGCAGGCTCTCGCCCTTGGCCACCGACGAGTAGCGGACCTCGTTGATGTTGATGACGTTGCCGCCGAGCCGCTCCATGGCCGCGATGAACGAGGAGGACGTCCGGGTCGAGGGCTCGTAGAAGATCGAGGCCAGGATCTTGCCCTTGAGCAGGTCGAACGTGCCGACCCGCTCGACCATGACTCTCATCTCGTGGGCCACGCCGAAGACGTACTCCAGGTCGGAGCGGCTGAACTGCTTGACCGAGATGATGTCCTTGCCGTACCAGGGCGCGGTGCGCTGGTCGCCGAAGGGCAGGTGGGGGTTCTTCGTGGGACTGGGCATGGCGGCTCTCCTTTTCGCCGGAATCCTACACCAGCCCCTGAGAGCGAGTCAATCCGCCGCGAGCTTGAAGCGGGCGAACGCGAAGGAGCCGTCGCCGCCTGTCTTCACGAGATAGGCGTAGGCGTACTCCTTCCAGAAATGGAGCGGCATCACGGGCTCGTAGCCCGCCGGATCGATCTTGACCGTTGCGATCAGCCGGCCGTCCGTCGCGAACGCCTTGAACGACGCTTCCCGGGAAAAGCGGGCCGCGGCGAGATCATAGACGAGGATCCGGCCTTTGGCGTCGAGCGCCAAACGCGAAAAACAGGGCAGATACTCGGGGAGCTTGATGTCGGCCCTGTTCCGGGCCAGGAACTCGATGTTCTTCGGTTCCCTATCCGCGTTCACGGCGAATTCGAGATGTTTCCAGGTGATCTTGGTCCTCTCGACATCCAATGTGAAGGAGGACCGCTTCTTCCCTGAGAACGAGAAGAGCGCGACCTCGGGACTCCCGGAACAGGCGACCAGGACGCTGTCGGGACCGGCCTTGGCGAGGAAGACGGCCGGCTCCCATTCGATGACCCGGACCATGAACTTGGACATCGGCTTCTCCGAGTCGAAGACCGCCAGCTCGGTCTCCCGTCCGTCCCCGAGGTCCTTGATCAGGACGCGGTAACGGGCTGCGATCACGTCCGGAGGTCCCGTTCGCCCTTCATGAACGGCGCAGACGATCTTATTCTCGCCCAGGGCGGCCAAGGTGAGCACGGAAGACGTCGAGCCCCCGCCTTCTCCCAGCTTGACCGTCCTCAAGAAATTCCCGTCCAGGTCGAAAAGGCTCAGCCGCCGGTTCCCCGCGTCGTTGACCACCAGGGTCTTCGCCTCGAGGACGTCGAGGGCGCCGGGGCTCTGGAGGTCCCCCGGCCCCTGTCCTTTGCGGCCGAAGCTCTTAACCAGATTCCCCTCCGCGTCGAACTTATGGACCAGGCCGTCGGCGGCGGCCGTCCGGAAGAACGACCCGTCGGCGAGGAAGACCGTCCACGTGTCGGTGGATGTCTTGAAGAGAGCATCCCATTCCGTTTCCGCCCCGAACGTCGGATCGGCAACGATCCTGACCGTCCCGGACTTGTCCCTATCCGGGGCGCCGAGCTGCTGCCCCGGACCCAGTATCCCGACGGCGACGAGAAAAACGACGGCGTGGATCATGACAGCCTCCTTTGTAGCCGGAGAGTCGGGGGTTCCTTCCCGTCTCAGTTCTTCATGAGACGATACGCCTTATGCTACGCCAGCGTCGGAGGGGAGTCAACCGAGGGAAGGCGGGGCCGGAGAGGCCGGGATCGGGCAAAAAAAGAGAGTGAGGGGTGCCCCCGCGGCACCCCTCGCTCCGGAACAAAGAAGGAGGGTTATGGAAGGGTATCGGGAACGCTTGGTTGGTTGCCGGTCTCGGATCGTTTCACGCCGGAACTAGGCTGCAATTTTTATGCCAGATCCCCTGCCTGAAGGGACCCGAAAAACGGCCGGAAAACGTAAACTTTCTTGGCGCTTAGCCTTTGTGCCCGAGAAGGGTCCGGGCCCCCTCGACGACCATGTCGACCTCCCTGGTCGAGATATAGATGGGCGTCGAGACCCGGATGCCGAAGGTCCCGGCCTTCGGATTGCCGGTCGTGCGGACAACTAGGTTGTACTTCTCCCGGAGGTAGTCGACGAGCCTGGCTTCGTGGGACCCGCCCATCGAGAAGGCCGTCAGGCCGGCGCTGAGATAGGGGTCGACGGGCGTGTGGACCTTGACGCCCGGGACCTTGGCCAGCTCCTGCTTGAGACGGGCGGAGAGGACCTTGATCCGGCGTTCGATGCGGGTCTTCCCGATCCGGCTGTTGAAGTTGAGGGCCTCGTCGAGGGCATAGAGGATCGCGTCGGACCGCTGACCGGATGGGTCGAGCTTGGAGGCCTTGGCATTGTTCTCCCAGCCCGTGGAGACGACGGTCGGATGGACCTTGTCGATCGCCTCTTTCCGGACGTAGAGAAGGCCCACCCCGGTCGGCGCGCCGAGCCACTTGTAGGGGCTCGAAGCGAAGAAATCGATGCCGAGGGCCTTCATGTCGAGGTCGAGCATGCCGATGCCGTGGGCGCTGTCGGCCAGGATGAGGAGCCCCTTGTCGTGGGCGAGCTGGCTCAGCTCCTTGAGAGGCATGATCAGCCCGGTGATGAAGACGGTGTGGCTGATGCTGATGACGCGCGTCCGGGGCGTGACCGCGGCGGCGAAGGCGCCGACGATCTCGTCGACCGACTTGGCCGTCGGGCTGAGGGGGACCTCTTTGATCCTGATCCCGGCCCGCTTCTCCTTGAGCTTCCAGGGACCGACGTGCCCGGGGTGCTCCAGGTTGGACATCAGGACCTCGTCGCCTTTCTCGAGGTCCAGGCCGTTGACGACGAAGTTGAGGCCTTCGGTGGTGTTGCTGGTGATGGCCACCTCGTCGGGCGAGGCGTTGACGAAGGCGGCGAGCTTCGTCCGGACGGACTCCCGGATGGCCGGCAGGTAATTGTAGCCGTCGTAGGGATTGGTCGCCTGGACCCGGAAATAGCGGGTGAGGGTGTTGAAGACGGGCCTGGGCATCGGGCCCAGGGTGCCGTTGTTCATCATGATGAAGCGGTCCTCGAAATCGTAGAGCTTGCGGATCTCCTCCCAGTAGACGCCGTCGGGCGCCTCGTCCTCGAGGAATTTCTGGTTGAGCTCGGTGACCTTCTGGTAGATGCCCGCGTGGACCTTGTCCAGGGCGGCCACGGAGACGGCCGAACCGGACAGAAGGTACCTGGCGAAATCCCGGCGCGAGAAACCCGACGGATTATGCATGAGGGAACCTCCTGAGATGACTTGCGCATCGATTATAAACGCAAGCCGAGGAAGGGGTCAAACCTAAACAAATTCACTTTTTCTCCAAGGCCTCGGAACGCGCCGTCGCATGCCAGGGCGAAAAGTTAATTTGTTTAGGTTTGACCCCTTTTCAAGCGGCCGGCGGCGGGGGGTCTTTCGGCAGGAGGACGCGGTCGATCGACGCGTTGAGGACGTCGAGGTCGAGCGGCTTGACGAAGAAATGGCTGATGTTGAACCGGCCCATGTCGGCGAGCCGGACGTCGTCCGGGTGGGCGGTGATGAGCATGGCCTCCCCTACGTAGCCCTTCTCCCGGAGCTTCCTGATGAGCTCCACGCCGCTGAATTGGGGCAGCTTGAAATCGGCGATCAGGAGGTCTGGTTGCGACCCGTTGATCTTGGCCAGGGCCTGTTTCGGGTCCTTGAAGGTCTCGACCCTGTATTTCTTGCCGAGGAGCAGGGCGAAGGTCTTGCGGACAGTTTCGTCGTCGTCGACAAGGGCGATCTTTTTCGTTGTCATGTTGATCCTCTTATGTTTCGGTCACCCCCGTAAAATGCACCTTTCGTGCCAAGTCCGCAGCAGTCACCAACAGGGGTAAAAGCGG
Source organism: Candidatus Aminicenantales bacterium (assembly GCA_041736225.1). Taxonomy (GTDB): domain Bacteria; phylum Acidobacteriota; class Aminicenantia; order Aminicenantales; family Saccharicenantaceae; genus RBG-16-66-30. Next base: position 35,037 of record JBGSUG010000269.1, read on the forward strand.
CGCCGCCCCGGGAACGCAACGGCCCAGGGGACAAGTTCTTTTACAGCCGGGGCGCCGGCCTCAGACCGTCTCCCCCAGCTCGAGGCCGTACTCCTTGATCTTCTTGTCCAGGGTGGGCCGGCTGATCTGGAGGACCTGGCTGGCCCGGGTCTTGCTCCCCCGGACCGCGTTGAGGACGTGCTGGATGTACTTCTTCTCGACCTCTTCGAGCGGCACGAGCTCGTCGGAGAAGGTCCGCCGCTCGTCCGGTTCGAGGGGAAGATTCTCCTTGAGCAGGACGTCCCCCTTGGCCAGGATGGCGGCCCGGGTCAGGGCGTTCTCGAGCTCCCTGACGTTGCCGCGCCAGGGCATGTCGACGAGGACCTTCATCACCTCGGGGGGGACCTTGCGGACGTTGCGGCGCAGCTCCCGGTTGATCTTCTCCAGCAGGTAGGCCACCAGGTCCGGGATGTCCTCGCGGCGTTCCCGCAGGGCCGGCAGGACGATCTCGACGACCTTGAGGCGGTAGAAGAGGTCCTCCCGGAACCGGCCCTTGTCGATCAGGGCCTTGAGGTTTTGGTTGGTCGCGGCGATGATCCGCGCCTCCGTCTTGAGCACCTTCTCCCCGCCGACCTTCATGAAATCCCGCGACTCGATGACCCGCAGGAGCTTGCTCTGGAGGTTGGGCGAGACGTCGCCGACCTCGTCCAGGAAGAGCGTGCCCTTGCCGGCGATCTCGAACTTGCCCTTCGTCTCGCTGACCGCGTCGGTGAAGGCGCCCTTGACGTGGCCGAAGAGCTCCGATTCGAGCAGGGTGTCCTGGATGGCCGAGCAGTTGATGACGATGAAGGGCTCGTCCCGGAACGGGCTGTTGTAGTGGATGGCCTTGGCCACGAGCTCCTTGCCGGTGCCGCTCTCGCCCTGGATGAGGATGTTGGCCCGGGTGTTGGCCACGGAGCCGATGAGCTTGAAGACGCTGCGCATCCCGGCCGAGTGGCCGATGATGTTGTCGATGGTGTATTCCTTCTGCTTCTCCTCGACGAGGTAGCTGACCTTCTCCTCGAGGGCCCGGACCTGGAAGGCTTTTTCGATGGCCAGCTCGAGCTCGGCCGTATTGAGCGGCTTCACCAGGTACTCGAAGGCCCCGAGCTTGATCGCCTCGACGGTCGTCTTCATGTCGTCGAAGGCGGTCATGACCAGGATGACCGCCCGCCGGCTCCGCTCCCGGATCCGCCGCAGCACCTCCAGCCCGTCGATGTCGGGCAGGCGGACGTCGAGGAGGACGATGTCGGTCGCGCTCTCGGCGTACATCCGGACGCCGTCCTCGCCCGTCTCGGCGACGGTGACCTCGAAGCCCTTCTTCGTCAGCTGGGACGCCAGCGTCTTGCGGACGAGCGGATCGTCCTCGACGATCAGGATGGATCTCATGACGCCTCCTCGGCCGGGATGAGTATGACGAACGCGCTCCCCCGCCCCCGTTTCTTGCCGATGGCGATCGTCCCGTTGTGCTGTTCGACGATCTTGCGGGCGTTGGCCAGGCCGAGCCCGAAGCCGGAGGGCTTGGTCGTGAAGAACGGTTCGAAGATGTTCGGGCGGTCCTTCTCCGGGATGCCCGGTCCGTTGTCGGTGATGCGGACCCGGACCATCGTCCGCCCCCCCTCCGCTACCGCGTCGCAGGAGACGCCGATCTTCCCCCCGGGCCCCACGGCTTCGTGGGCGTTGCGGAGCACGTTGAGGAAGACCTGGCGCAGCTTGTCGGCATCGGCCAGGACGGCGGGCAGGCCGTCGGTGCAGGCCTTTTCGACGACGATCTTCTTCTGGGCCAGGACGTCCCGGACCACCTTGAGCGATTCGTCCACGATCTGGTCGATCGGCCACCTCTCCAGGCTGAGCTCCTGGACGCGGGTGAAGTTGAGCAGCTCCTTGATGAAACGCTCGATCTGGTCGATGCCCTCGAGCGACAGGTCGAGGTGGGGCTTGACCGTCTCCGCGAAGCCCTCCTCCTCGGCGATCTTCTGGATGTTCAGCTTGACCGAGGTCAGGGGATTGCGGATCTCGTGGGCGATCGTGGCGGCCATGCGCCCGATGGAGGCCAGCTTCTCGTGCTGGACGAGCTTCCGGCTGGCCTCCTCCGTCTGCTCCCGGGCGCGGAGGAGCTGGGCCGTCATCCCGTTGAAGCTCCGGGCCAGCTCGCCGACCTCGTCCTGGCCCGAGGGCAGGGCGATGGTGTGGCTGAAGTCCCCTTTGGCGATGCGGACCGTGGCTTCGACGAGGCGGTGGAGAGGCCGGGTGATACGGCGGGCCAGGATCGCCGCGCCGAGGATACCCAGGACGAACCCGGCGGTGCCGATGAGCAGAAGGACCTTCTGGATCTCCCGCAAGCGGTCGTACATGGGTTCGAGGGAGAGCCCGATCTTGACCGAGCCCCAACGGCTGGCCCCCTGGGCGAAGGCGGGCACCTCGATCTCGAGGATCCGGACGGTCGCCTCACGGAGCTGGAGCCTCTTCTCCTCGGAAGCGCTCTCGTCCTCCGCCGCGTCCTCCGAGAGAAGGGTCGTCGCCAGGACGTCGCCGTGCGCGCGGATGGCCTCGTTCGCCGCCCGCGGTTCTCCCGGGCGATCGTAGACGACGATGTAGGCCAGGTCCCCGGCGATGTGGGCGTCGACGTATTCCTGGACCGCATCCCAGTCCTGCCGGACGAGGGACTGCAGGTTGGCGTCGGCGACATAGCGGGCCTGGAGCAGCGCCCGCGCCCGGGTCGCGTCCCGGAGGATCGCGGCCTCGCGCATCTGGATGACGAAGAGAACGGCCCCGAAGAGCAGGAGGACGAGCAGGGTGATCCAGAAGACGAGGCGCGTGTAGATCGTGACCTTGAGCTTCACCGTGTCCTTCTCAGTCCTCCAGCCAGATGGCCTTGACGTCGAGAGAGATGAAACCCATGGCCGGGACCTTCACGCCCCGGACCTCGGGCCGGAGGGCGATGCGCACGCGTTCCGAGAACAGGGGGATGGCCGGCGTCTCCTGGAACAGGAGCTGCTCGGCTTTGCGGAAGAGGTCGGCCCGCTTCTCCCAGCTCGGCTCGACCTCGCACAGCTCGAGGAGGCCGTCGAGCCGGGCGTTGGCGTAGCGGGAGTTGTGCCCGTTGACGACGGATCGGGAGTGGAAGAGGGGGACGACGATGTTCTCGGGATCGGGGAAATCCATGCTGTAGTCGAGGAAGCTCAGGTAGGGCGTGCGGATCCCGAGGACGTCATCGGGCTTCCGCAGGTACTTGACGCCGAGGCCGATCCCCAGCGCCGCGAGCTGGCGTTCGAGCTC
>JBGSUG010000290.1:0-3375 GCA_041736225.1 Candidatus Aminicenantales bacterium
GCCGCAGCCGCCCCGGCCGGCGACGAGACCCTGACGACCGCTCCCGCGGCCCCGGAAGCCGAAGAGCTGGCCGCCTCCCTTGGCCTCATCGACTCCGACGACGACAGCGTCAGCGACGACCACGATTTCGCCCTGGGCCACGACCCGGCCTCCGCCGGTGAGGCGATCCCCGACGTCGCCGACCTCGCGGCCGAGATCGAGCCCGAAACCGCTCCCGAAGCCGTCGTCGAGGCCACGCCCGAGTTCGCCTTCTCGGCCGAGCCCGCCCCCGAGCCGACCCCCGTCTCCTCCCCCGAATCCGACGCCGTTCTCGCGTCTCTGGCCCGTTACCGCAAGACCGAGCCCATCAACAACGGCACCGAGATCGGGTTCTTCTCCGGCGAAGCCGCCGCCTTCCTGGACGCCGAGTCGTTCGTGGCCGCGGTGGGGAAGATCGTCGAGAACGCCGGCCAGCTCCACAGCCAGCTGGCCCAGACCGCCTCGGTCAAGGACCTGTTCCTGCTCAAGCAGGAGATCCTCAACCAGCAGGAGGTCCTGCGCAAGCTCTTCTTCCGCGCCGTCCGCTTCTGCGACAAGGAAAACGGCCGCCTGCCCGAGACGCTCGGCGAATTCCTCGGCTCGCAGGGAATGAAGGACCTCATCGAGCGGCTGACGATGGCCAACTGGAGCGACCCGTCGGACTTCAAGCCCTTCCAGAACGAGCTCAAGTCCATCAAGCGGGCCTTCGAGAGCCGCGCCGCCGCCAACCCGCACTATCTCCAGACGGTCCTCGACCAGGTCGAGGGCCGCGAGAACTGAAGAACCGACCTCCTGTCTCTCGCCGGCCGCCCGACGGACGCCTCGCCGCCGGGCGCCGGCCCTCCTAGATCCCGCTCAGATGATGGCCAGATAATCCCTTTCCGGAAGCTTGGGGAACTTGGCGTGCGGCTCGGTCTGGTACCAGAACGCGACCGAAGCCATGTCGTCCTGGAGCGGCAGGTAGCGCCCGCCCGACTGCCAACCCAGCGCCTGGATCGTCACCTTGAAGTCCTTCTCGAAGCGGACCGGATCCATGATGTGCCAGCGGTACAGCCCGAACCTCTGCATGACCTGATAGTGGCCGTCGCCGCGGATGACCTGCGGCAGGCCCGCGTAGGGCGTCGTGAACTCGCGGTACTGGATCGAGCCGTCCGGGGCCTTGGCGTCGAAATCGTACGAGCCGCAGAAATAGTCCTCGGTGCCGGTGTAGGCGATCGAAGGGAACTTCGAATCGCCGTCCATGTAGAACTTGAGCTCGCCCTCGCCCCACCAGCCGTTGTTGTGGACGCCCCAGGCCATGTAGGTGCCGACGTAGTGACCCCGGCCCTCGACGCCGTCGAGGATCGTGTAGACGTCCTTGAAGGGCAGCGGATTGACGCGGCGGAACTGGGCGTGGAAGTAGGCCGCGTCGTCCGGGACGTCCGTCAGCGTGTAGTTGACCTGGTAGTAGACCGTGAACTGGTTGGTCGCGGGCGCCTCGCCCGTCCGCGGCTTGGCGGCGATGTTCTCGATGGTCATCTTGAAGCCCTTGCGGAAGGGCATCTCCCAGTAGCAGTTGAAAGCGCTGCCGGGATTGACGCAGACGGGCAGCGACGAGACCTGGGCGTACTGGCCCCAGCCGCAGGCGAAGAAGTCGCCGACGGGGCATTCGACCGAGGGCTCGGTCTCGCCGTCCCAGTAGATGCGCAGGATGGCGTGGCGCCAGGTGCCGGCGGGCGTCAGCCAGATCTGTTGGATGGCCCCCTCGCCCTTGACGTCGGCCATGACGAAGGTCTCTCCGGCCGGAACGCGGACGTAGGGCGAGACTTTCCAGCCCTGTCCGAGGTCCCGGGCTGCGCTCAGGGCCGGGCCGTCGGTCGACATCGCGGCCTTGCCCTTCTCGCCCGTGAAGTTCTCCGGGCTGACGGACCGGGTCTGGGCTTTCGACAGGCGCGACAGGTTGCCAAGCCCCATCCCGAGCCCGCTGAAGCCCTTGCCCTTGTCGCTCTGCGGCGACGCGGCCGTCGCGAAGACCGCGAACATCAGCACGGCCAGTCCGGCCTTGATCAGGATCGCTTTGTTCATGCATGCCCTCCTGTGGATTTCGCGCTTATTCTATAAAATAAATGGGGGACATGATATCTATTTCCTATTTATCGGCGCGCTACGGGAGGAGGCTTAGGGGAAGGCCTTGACAAAAGGGTGGAGATACTCCTAATATAAGACTAAATTATTTAGTCATATGACTAACTTATTTAGTCGGAGATGATCAAATGGAACTCCTTATCAAATCGCCGACAAAAGAAAAGGTCCTCCTCTACCTCCACACCCATGGCGAATCGTATGCTCGGGAGATCGCAAGGGATCTCGATATCTATGTACGGGCGGCGCAATATCACCTTCTCAAAATGGAACAAGACGGGATCTTGTACAGCAAACTGAAGGGAAAGGTTCGGCTATTCGGCTTCAATCCCCGTTACCCCTTCAAGAAGGAACTCGAGGCCTTGTTGGAAAAATCGCTCCTATTTGTCCCCGAAGCAGAGCGTCAGAGGATCTACAATCCTCGATTGAGACCGCGGCGCACGGGCAAACCTCTATGAAGATCACTCAGAACCTTCCTCTCCCCAACCTGGCCGCGCTCGTGTGTGATGCCTGTCTCAAGTGTGGAATTGAAGTTGTCCTATCCGGTGGGGCTTGCGTATCTATCTATACGGAGAACCAATACGCCTCCTTCGGTCTGGATTTTGTGCTCCGAACCCCCGTCACCAGGAAGAGGATAAGGACAACCATGGGAGGACTCGGCTACCGTGAGGACGGCCGGCATTTCCGCCATCCCGAAAACCCCTATATCGTGGAATTCCTTTCACCCCCTCTGTCTGTCGGCGAGGAACCGGTCCGGGAGATCAAGGAGATGCATTCCGGAAAAATGACTCTCCGCCTGCTCTCGCCGACGGATTGCGTCAAGGACCGGCTGGCTGCCTTTTATCACTGGAACGATCGGCCATCGCTCGACCAAGCCGTTCTGGTATCCATGAAGGAAGATGTCGATCTCTCCGAAATTCGCCGCTGGTCACTGAATGAGGGAATACAGGACAAATATGACCTTTTTAGAAAACTTCTCGCAAAGGCTTCGAGGAAATGATCCCGCCCAGGGATTATTCTTATGGGCTGGCTGTATTAGAGTTGAGAACCGCAAGGCCGATTTATATTCGATTTGAATCCGGGAGGAACGCATGAACAGCCCAAACCAGACCGGGAACACCCCCAAGACCGATAAGGAACGCGGGCGCGGGCCGTCCGCCGCGGCTCTGGCGGTCCTCCTGGCCGTCCTGGGCGCCGGGCTCTACGCCGTCGTCGCCAACCGCCCCTGTCCGATGA